>NZ_DASTEP010000137.1:0-17564 GCF_035709525.1 Hymenobacter sp.
GGGGCCGGGGGGTGAGGTTCACGCTACCCCGGCAGCCGCACCGTGGCCGTAGTCCCCGTCCCCACCACCGACTCTATCGCCAGCTGCCCGCCGTGCAAGCGCACTACCTTCTGCGCCAGCGGCAGCCCCAGCCCAAAGCCCGGCCGCCCGGCCGCGCTGCGCGCCCGAAACAGCGGCTCGAACAGCCGCGCCTGGTCGGCGGGCGTGATGCCGGGACCGCTGTCCTGTACGCGAATTTCCAGCGTATTGGCATCGACGTAGCTTAATGACACAGCTACAGCGGCTTGAGAGTACTTGCAGGCATTGTCGAGCAAGTTGAACAAGGCCGTGGTTAGCAGCTCGGCGTTGCCGGGCAGGCCGAAGGGCTCGGGCGCGTCGGCGGGGGCCGGGCCGATGCTGAGCTGCACTTCGTGGCCGGGGTACTTGGCCTGGGCGTAGGCCAGGGCCGTGGTCAGGCATTCATCGAGGCGCACGGGCAGCAGGCGGGGCGAGGGCGCGTCGGCGCGGGCCAGCGTGAGCAGGCCGTTGGTGAGGGCGATGAGGTGGCGCACATCTTCGAGGCCCGAGGCGATGCTTTCCTTGCTGTCGGTCAGGTTGTCGTCGTAGGCCAGCGAGGTTTCGAGCGTGCCCAATAGCGTGGCTAGCGGCGTGCGCAACTCGTGCGAAGCGTGCGAGAGAAAGCTTTTCTGCGCCTCAAACGCCTGCTCCACGCCGGCCAGCATTTGGTTGAAGGTGATGGCCAGGCGCGCTACCTCATCGCGCCGGTTGCCCTCGTCTACGCGCTGGCCGAGGTTGGAAGCCGTTATCAATTCGACCTGCTCGACCACGCGGGCAATGGGTTGCAAAAACTGATTAGCCAGCACCCAGCCGGCCAGGATGATGAGCAGCAGCGTACCCACGTTGCCCACTACCAGTATCAGCCGCAGCGTGTCGAGCTGCGAGCGGCCCAGCCGGTCAATGGCCGCGATTTCAACCCGGTAGGTAACGCCCTGCGCCTTGTAGCGCACCCAGGTGCTTTCGAGCTGGCCGGCCAGGCCGGGCGGCACGGGGGCGGCCTCGGCAAAAAGCGTTTGCCCGCCGGGGCCGCGCACGCGCAGGCGCTCGCCGGTCATCATCAGCAAATCGCGCGGGTGCACCGGCCCCGCCGGGTGCCCGCTCCGGATGAGCACCCGCGCCGCCAACAGGGCGCTGGCTTCCATGCGGTGCACGAAGCGCTGCTGCCGCGCCGCCGCTTGGAAGTAGTACACAAACGCCGAAAACACCACCAGCAGCCCCGCCACGAGGATGGTAAAGCGCAGGATAAGCTTGGTGCGGATGAGCATGGTAGTTGTTTGCTTTGCACCGTCATGCTGAGCGTAGCGCAGCGAAGTCGAAGCATCTCTATCGGTGAACTAATCCCTACGTTTAGCAGAGAAGTGGTAGAGATGCTTCGACTCCGCTGCGCTACGCTCAGCATGACGGACGCAGTCTATAATCCTTACTCCGCCCGCATCACGTAGCCCATGCCCACTACGGTATGGATGAGCTTGGGCGAAAAGCCCCGGTCCAGCTTCTTGCGCAGGTAGCTCACGTACACGTCCACGAGGTTGGTATTGGTATCAAAATTCACGTCCCATACGTGCTCGGCAATCGCCACCCGCGAGATAATGCGGCCCTGATTTAAGAGCAAATACTCCAGCAGCGCGTATTCCTTGGTAGTAAGGTCGATGCGCTGACCGGCGCGGGTCACTACTTTGGCGTCGAGGTTAAGCTCCAAGTCGGCCAGACTGATGACGTGGCGCACGGCCTCAGCCGCCTGCTGGCGGCGGCCCAGCGCCCGCACCCGCAGCAGCAGCTCCTGAAAGGCGAAGGGCTTCACCAGGTAGTCGTCGGCCCCGGCTTCGAAGCCCTGCACCTTGTCTTCCAGGCTATCGAAGGCCGTGAGGAAAATAACCGGCACGTGCGGGTAGTCGACCCGGATGCGGCGGCACAGCTCGAAGCCATTGAGCAGCGGTAGGTTGACGTCGAGAATGATGAGGTCAAACGGCTGCTGCTGGGTTAGCGCGAGGCCCATTTGCCCGTCGTAGGCGATGAGCAGGTCGTAGCCCTCACTGGTCAGCCCTTTCTTAATGAACGAGGCCAGCTTGGGCTCGTCTTCGACTAGCAGGATTTTCATGGGGTAGGATAGGGCGGGGCGCAAAAGTAAAAAGCCCCGCGCCTGGGTAGGGCGCAGGGCTTTTACGTTTGTCATGCTGAGCGGAGCGCAGCGGAGTCGAAGCATCTCTACCGCTTCGTTGTTAGCCTTAGAAGTTAGTATTTAGGTAGAGATGCTTCGACTCCGCTACGCTGCGCTCAGCATGACGGCCTTATGCGTTTGAGTAGCAGCCTAGGGCCGGCGGTTCACGGCGTTCAAGTCCTCAAACGCCACTTTCAGGCGCTTCACAAACGTCTCCTCGCCCTTGCGCAGCCACACGCGCGGGTCGTAGTACTTCTTGTTGGGCGAGTCGGTCCCGGTGGGGTTGCCGATTTGGCCTTGCAGGAAGCCTTCGTTTTTCACGTAGTACTGCTGAATGCCTTCCCAGAACGCCCACTGCAAGTCGGTGTCAATGTTCATCTTGATGGCCCCGTAGCTGATGGCCTCGCGGATTTCCTCCTGGCTTGAGCCCGAGCCGCCGTGGAACACGAAGTTGATGGGCAGCGCCTCCTCGATGTTGTGCTTCTGGCGCAGAAACTCCTGCGAGTTGTGCAAAATCTTGGGTTGCAGCTTCACGTTGCCGGGCTTATACACGCCGTGCACGTTGCCAAAAGCCGCCGCGATAGTGAAGCGCGGGCTCACGGCACTCAGGTGCTCGTAGGCGTAGGCCACTTCCTCGGGCTGGGTGTAAAGCTTCGAAGAATCCACGTCGGAGTTGTCCACGCCGTCTTCTTCGCCGCCCGTCACGCCGAGCTCGATTTCGAGCGTCATGCCGATTTTGGCCATACGCTCCAGGTATTTCACGCAGACTTCGATATTCTCTTCAATCGGTTCTTCCGACAAGTCGAGCATGTGCGAGCTGTAGAGCGGCTGGCCGTGCTCGGCGTAGAATTTCTCGCCGGCTTCGAGCAGGCCGTCAATCCAGGGCAGCAGCTTTTTGGCGGCGTGGTCGGTGTGCAAAATCACGGGCACGCCGTAGGCCTCGGCCATCAGGTGCACGTGGTGCGCGCCCGAAATGCCGCCCGCGATGCTGGCTTGCTGCTTGTCGTTGGCCAGGCCCTTGCCGGCGAAAAATTGCGCGCCGCCATTCGAAAACTGAATGATAACCGGCGAGTTGAGGTCGCGGGCCGCTTCGAGCACGGCATTCACGGTGTCGGTGCCGGTCACGTTCACGGCGGGCAGGGCGTAGCCGTTGGCCTTGGCGTGTTGGAAAAGCTGCTGCACTTCGTCGCCGTGCAGTACGCCGGCCCGCAGGCCGGTGAGGGTGGAGGTTGCCATGAGAAAGAAATGGTAGTGGCGCGAAGTTCGGTGGTTTTTGCCGAAAAGCTAGCGGCTCGCCGCACCAGTACTAAATAGGAAGAACTTATTAAGCAAACTGCTCCGCTTTTGGTTATACCTTAGTCAAAGAGTATCGCTCACATAAACGACTGTGGTATGCGGACAAATTTTGCCGGCCTCGCCCTTGCTGTGGGCATGGGCCTTATCATCATTCTATTGGGAGTGGGAACCCTTAGCATGGCTGGGCTGGTCAGCATCATGCCTGCGGAGTTCTATGAAGCCGAGGAGCAACAGCCCGCCGACGAGGGCCCGGTAATTCCTAGAGATAGGGTTTCAGTAGCGAGCACATACATACCTGCTTCAACTGCCGAAGCTGCTGCTATCATATCAGGTGACGCACTTTTTAAAGCTAATTGTGCGCAATGTCATTCTGTTTATCAACAGGTAGTAGGGCCAAAATTAGCCGATATAGATAAGCGTCGTCCTATGCCGTGGATTGTATCGTGGGTTCAAAACTCAGCTAAAGTCATTGCCAGTGGCGATGAGTACGGTGTGAAGCTATACAATGAGAATGGTAAGCAGCAAATGCCTTCTTTCGGGCTATCCAGGAAGGAGATAGAGGATATTATTGCTTGGATTAAAGTGCAGCCAGAAAGTGCTCCTGCGATACATATTGAAGCAGTAGCAGCTAATTAGCCGCTATTGCACCAGCACCAGCGCCGAATACGCCGCTACCTCCACCGCGCCGCCGCTCACTACCGGCCCCAGCCCGCGCTGATTAATCTCCAGCCCACGAAGCACCGCCGAGTAGCGACCGGCCGGCACGGGCATCGTAGCCGCCTGCCCGGTGCCATTGAAGAGTACCGTAATAGTTTGCCACTGGTCGCCGCCCGCGTGGTCGAGTAGCTGGTAGGCGATGGTGCCGGCCGGCGCACCGGGCAGGAATTTCAGGTGCTGGGCAATCAACTCCTGGGTCGGTAGCCGGAAAGCCGGGTGGGCCTTGCGCAGCGCCAGCAACTGGCGGTAAAAGGTAAATACTGGCTGGTACTTCGCCTTACGCGCCCAGTCGAGCTGGTTGATGCTGTCGGGCAGGTTGTAAGAGTTGCTGGCGCCTTTTTTGGTGCGCAAAAACTCGTCGCCAATAGGCAGAAACGGGATACCCTGCGAGGTGAACACGATGGTGTTGCTCAGCACGTCGAGCTTGATTAAATCTGCCTCTGATAGCGCGGGGTGAGCTACGGCGAGCTTGTCCCACAACAGGCGGTCGTCGTGGCACGATACGTAGTTGATAGCTTGGCCGGGTTGGCTGGCCCAGGGCGCTTTGCTGTAATTGACCTGGGCGTAGTCGATTTGCGGGTGCTGGGTAGCGCCCACGATGCCGAATTTCACGCTTTCCGCCAGCCCCGTCTGGCCGCCCGCGAAGCCGCCCTCGGCCTGGCGGGCGTAGTGGCCCTTCACGCCGTCGCGCAGCTCGTCGCCGAAGGCGGCGATGCGCGGCAGCCGAGCCACGTTGGCTTTCACGGCGCGCTGAGCTTCGGGCAGGGGGCTGGGGCCGGCCGCCCAGCCTTCGCCGTAGACGAAGATGCTGTGGTCTTGCTGGTCGAGGGCCACGCGCACGGCGCGCATGGTTTCGAGGTCGAGCACGCCCATAAGGTCGAAGCGGAAGCCATCGACGTGGTACTCGCGCGCCCAGTAGCTCACGCAGTCCACGATGAGCTTGCGCACCATCGGCCGCTCGGAGGCTACTTCGTTGCCGCAGGCCGTGGCGTTGGAGTACGAGCCATCGGCGTTGTAGCGGAAGTAGTAGCCCGGCACCAGTTGCTCAAACGCGCTCGTGCCCGCGTCGGCCACGTGGTTGAACACCACGTCGGAAATCACGCGCAGCTGGTGGTCGTGCAACGTCTGCACCAGCTGCTTGTACTCCCGAATACGCACGGCCGGGTCGAGTGCATCGGTGGCATACGAGCCTTCGGGTACGAAATAATTCAGCGGGTCGTAGCCCCAGCTGTACTTGTCGGGCGCGGGCGGCCGGCTCTCATCAATGGCCGCAAAATCATAGGTAGGCAGTAAGTGCAAATGCGTGATGCCTAGTTCCAGCAAGTGGCTCAGGCCGGTGCGCACGCCGCCCGGCCCAGTAGTGTTTTCCTCCGTCAGGCCCAGGTACTGGCCTTTGTGCTGAATACCAGAAGTGGGCGCAATGGACAGGTCGCGTACACTCGCTTCACCCACCACGATGTCGGTAAGCGCGCCGGGCTTGGGGCGTAGGTCGTCGGCCCAGCCAGTGGGTGCGGCGGTGGTGGGGGCGAGCCAGGCGGCGCGGCGGCCGTTCACGCCCACAGCCCGGGCGTAGGGCTCGCACACCTCGGCCATCGCCCGGCCTTTGATGGTGGCCTGCACGGTGTAAAAGCCGGTGGTGCCGGCGGGTAGCGCCAGCGTCCAGGTGCCGGCAGTACTGCGAGTTAGCTCATGCGTGGCGGTGGCCGCGCCGCCCGCGCCGGCCGCATAGAGGCGCAGGCGCAGCGCCTCGGCGGTGGGGGCCCACACGCGCAGCGTGCCCCGCCCGGCGCGGTCAAAGGTCAGCCCCAGGTCGGGGCCGCTGTACACGGGGTAGGTGGCCAGCGGGAAGGCATCGGTCGGGCGCTTTTGCGCGGTGGCAAGGGTAGGGGCGGTCAGCACGAAGAGCAGCAGCAAAAGGCGGGTCATGTTCCAAAGTTCGGGCCGAAAACCCGGCCCGCGTGCCCGAGGCAATCGGGGTGTTGGTCTGCAAATCGCCCGTGCTGGCCGATACTAGCTCCGGCCAACGCAACGCCCGGCCACCTTTGTGGCCTCCTGGTAGCAACTTATTGAAAAAATCTAAAAAAAGGCTCCGATTTCACAGGTAAGTCATGCAGTGCGCCGCACCTTGCGAGCGCCACTTAAAAAGCCCTCGCGTCTGTCATGCTGAGCTTACCGAAGCATCTCTATCGCACCGTCGAGCGGGTTTGGCAGAAGCGGTAGAGATGCTTCGGCTTCGCTGCGCTCCGCTCAGCATGACAAACGTGTTTTTGACTTGTTTAACGTTGTTATTAAGCATTGAATGACAAATGCTTACTAGATTTTTCTCTTTGTCAACCTAACTTTTGGTTTGCCATGTGCGCGCTCGCCATTGCCCTCGTCCAGCCTGACTACCTCACCCTGCGCTACCGCCCCGACCTGCACCGGCTCGTGGGCCGCTGGCAGCGGCCGGTGTCGGCGGCCGAGTTTCGGGCGGGCTACCGGGCCATGCTGCGCCTGGCCCGCCAAACCAACTGCCCCTACTGGCTGCTCGACCTGCGCGGCCGCGATACGCTGCCCGACGCCGACACCCGGCGCTGGCTGCTGCAACGCTTTATGCCCGAGCTGGCGGGCCGCCTGGCCAAGCCGGTTTACTTGGCGTACTTGCTATCGCCCAGCATGATGCGCGAGATGGTAGCGCCTGCCGGCAGCGCGGCCCAGGTCGCGTTTTTCTCCGAAGAAGGCCCGCTCACGGTGTGGCTTACGCAGTGCCAGCACCGCAGCCGCGAGGCGCTGGCCGCGGCTGGCTTTATGCCACCGCCGGCAGCGTAAAGGTGAAGCAGCTGCCGTGCCCCGGCTGGCTTTCGACCCACAGCTGCCCGCCCTGCGCTGTGATAAATTCGCGGCTGATGCTCAGGCCCAGCCCCGAGCCGCCGCCCGGCATTCCGGCCGCCCTGGGGCCGCCCGCAAAGCGCTGAAAGATGCGGATGTGGTACTCCTTGGGAATGCCCGGCCCTTCGTCTTCAACGCTTAATTGTACCATTTCGCCCCAGGGCTTGGCCTTGATAGTGAGGTTGGCCCCGTGCGGCGAGTAGCGGATGGCGTTGGACAGCAGATTGATGAGCACCCAGGTGGTTTTTTCGAGGTCGGCCTGGGCGGCGGGCAGCGGCTCGGCCAGCTGCACGCGCAGGTTCAGGGCCTTGTCATTGAGCTGGGCCTTAATGGTTTCGGTGGCGTAGCGCACTACCTCGGGCAGCGGCACCTGCTGCGGGTTTAGCTTGAGCGCGCCGCCCGCGTCGAGCCGCGCTACTTCGATGAGCTGGCCTACCAGCCCCAGCAGCCGCTGGGTTTCGGCCCGGATGCCGTCGGCGATTTCCTGGCGCTTGGCGGCGGCCAGGCGCTCGTCGCCCAAAAGCATGAGGCTGAGGTTGATGCTGGCCAGCGGCGTTTTGAGCTCGTGCGAAATCGTGGCCAGAAAAGTCGATTTCAGCTGGTCGAGGTTTTTGAAATCGGACACGTTGCGCAGGCAAAAAACATGGCCGGCCGGCTCGGGCTTTTGCAGGTCTTCGTTGAAAGCCTCAATGGCTGTGACGGTGAGCTGGTAGTGCAGATTCTCGCCGTGCGGGCGAACCAGAAACGTGGGCCCCAGGCTGCCGCTGTCGGCCGGCTGTGGGGCGTGCAGCGAGGTCAGCCACTCGCGCAGCATCTCGTTGTGCTGGGCTACCTGCTCGGCGGGGCGGCCCAGCAGGTCTTTGGCCGGGGTGCCGCCCAGCAGCAGGCAGGCTACGGGGTTAGCCAGCACGATAATGCCTTGCTGGTCAATGAGCAATAGGCCTTCATCGAGGCTGCGCACGAGGCTATCGGTGCGGTTGCGCTGGGTGATAAGCTCGGCCAGGGTGGCACGGCGTTCGTCTTCGGCCTGGCGCAGCACGCGGTTGACGGCGGCGGCCACGGTGCCGACTTCGTTGTTTTTGGCCACCGCCACGCGGGTAGCCGGGCCGGGGCCGGCCACCCGCTCTACGTCGGCGGTGAGGCGGTGCAGCGGGCGCACCACCAGGCGCGGCAGCCGCACCATCAGCAAGATGCCCAGCAAGGTGCTGATGCCCAAGAATAAATACACCGCGTGCTGCGCCAGGCGGGCGTTGGCCTGCTGCACGGCGGGCGCTTCGTATTCCAGCTCGTGCACCGTAAAAATGACGTAGCCGCCCAGGCTCAGCAGCAGCCCCAGCATGATGAAAACGCCGAGGCGGATTTGGGTTTTTAAGGACATGAGTGCGAAATAACGCCAGCAACGCGGCGGGGCATTACTCGCGGCCACTGCGCGCACATTACAGGCCAATACTAGGCCCACTAAGTACCCTGTTCAGGAAGTAAGCGGATATTGCCCGGCGCTTTAGCGCCGGGGTTGCGGGCCGCCCATTTTCCCGGGGCTTTAGCCCATATCGGTGCCAGCATGGGCTAAAGCCCCGGGAAGCATAGCGCGGCTAAATCCCGGCGCTAAAGCGCCGGGCAATGTGCGCTTACTTGCTGAACAAGGTACTTAAAAAGCCGCTGCCAAAGCTGGGGAGCTTTGGCAGCGGCTTTTTGAGAATGGGGGCGGGCCGCCCGCGCGGCGGCACTACCGGGCGGCTAGCGCAGCGGCTTGGGCAGCTGCACGAAGTAGATGCGGTTGACATCGACCTTGCCGGTAGCGGGCAAAATCTTGGAAGCAAAGCCGTTGCTGCCATTATCAACTACCCCAAAGTCGTCGTCATTGGAGATGGCCAGCCGGTCGGTGCCGATAAGGGCCAGGCCCTCGGCCTTGTCGTGCGGGTACACCGGCGAGATGTCTTTCAGCAGGTCGAGCACCAGCGTTTTGGTCACCGGTACCACGCCAGCGGTGGTCAGGCCAGTTTGGTCTTTGAGCTGCTCCACGGTCAGGTTGTTATACAGTTTGCCGTTGGCGGTATTGCTGGCGTCCGAGATGTCGGTAGCGCCCGCCAAGTCAAATTTATACACGCGCTTGAAGGTGGCCGGTGAGGTTGAGTTGCCGCCGTAGAGGCCGTCGCGCTCCAACGCCAGGAAGGTAGTGTTGGTGATGGCCGCGATTTCGCTGCACCCCGTCAGGCTGGCGTTGTCCATGAGGTAGGCGTACTGCTTGGTCGCGCCGCTGGCGATATCGAAGGTCACGACCCGCAGCACCGTGGAGCCGCTCACGGCCGCCGACGAGGGGTTGTACATGGGCGACTGCATCAGGCCGACCAGCGTTTTGCCATCGGGCGTGAGGCAGAGGCCCTCCATGCCGCGGTTGGGGCGGCGCTTGGCCAGCACCAGCGGCAGCGTGCGCCCGCCCTGGCCGCTGCCGAAGGGGTTGATGCGCTCCAATTGCTTGCCCGAGGCGTCGAAATGCGCCAGGTGTGGGCCGTACTCGTCGCTAATCCAAAACGTGCCATCGGCGGCCAGTACCAGGCCTTCTGAGTCGATGCCGTCGGCGCTGGTGCCCAGCGCGTTGCCGCTCAGGTCGTAGGCCGTTTCGCCGGTGCTGCCCTGGCCGGCGGGGTTGGGCAGGCCGGTAAGCGGCTGGCCGCTGGCGTTTTTGAGCAGGATGGTTTGCTCTAGGGTTAGTTGCCCGTCCTTCATCCGAAACTTGCCAATCTGCGGCGCAAAGTCAGCCTTACCAAAAATGATGGAGTTGGCCGCCGTGCCCGCCGCGTTGGGGCCGCGGTCGGTGAGCAGGTAAAATACCGTGGGGTCGTTGGGGTCGGGTGCGAGCGCCGAGCCGAAGCCGCCGTTGTACAGTACCGTGCCGTTGGGGGCGGTGGAGAGAGCCTTGGGGTTGCTGGCCTCGGTGTAGGCGGGGTAGGTGAGGGTAGCGGGCTCGCTGTCTTTCTTGCAGCTGGCCAGCGCGGCCGTGCCGATGAGCAGCGCGAGTAGCGGGTAGTTTTTAGGCATTTTGCAGGGATGGAATTGGGATTATCCTACAAAATTCCGGGGAGTGTGTTAGCTGAATGTTGCTGATAGGCTACGCTTGTGGTGCGTGGGAACCTCACCCCCCGGCCCCCTCTCCAAAAAAGAGGGGGAGCCGACCGCAAAATGGACGTTATCAGGCGTCAGGCTCCCCCTCTTTTTTGGAGAGGGGCCGGGGGGTGAGGTACCATGGGCGTTCATTCCACCCCGTACTCCTGCAACTTCCGGTACAACGTCGTCAGCCCGATGCCCAGCCGCTTAGCCACCTCCGGCTTATTGCCCAGCAGCTCGCCCATGAGGCGCTGAATGTGCCGCGCTTCCAGCCCGCGCAGGCTTTCGTCATCGGTGGCCGGGCGGGCCGTGGCCCCGTGAAACTCGTCGGGCAGGTAGGCCGGGGCCAAAAGCTCGCCGGCCGGGGCCAGGATGGCGGCGCGCTCCAGCACGTTCTTGAGCTCGCGCACATTGCCGGGCCAGGGGTAGCGCTGTAAAAGCTCCAGCGTTTCGGGCTCGAAGCCGGGCAGGCGCTTGGCCAGCCGGGCGGCGAAGTGCTGCAAGAAAAACGCGGCCAGTAGCGGCACATCGGTGCGGCGGTCGGCCAGCGGCGGCACCACGATGGTGAATACCGAGAGCCGGTAGTACAAATCGGGCCGGAAATTACCCTGCGCGGCTTCCTGCCTGAGGTTGCGGTTGGTGGCGGCCACCAGCCGCACGTCTACCTTGGTGGGCTTGGTGTCGCCGAGCTTGGTGAACTGTTGCAGTTCCAACACCCGCAGAAACTTGGCTTGCACGTTCAGTTCCAGCTCGCCGATTTCATCCAGGAACAGCGTGCCACCGTGGGCTTCTTCGAGCAAGCCTTTTTTATCGGCCAGCGCGCCCGTGAAAGCGCCTTTTTTATAGCCGAACAGCTCTGATTCAAGCAAATCTTTGGGAAAGGCCGAGCAGTTGACGGCCACGAAGGGCTTGGCCTTGCGGCCGCTGGCCTGGTGCAGGGCCTGGGCAAAGAGCTCCTTGCCCGCGCCCGTGGGGCCTTCGAGCAGCACGGTGCTGTCGGTGGGCGCTACCTGGCGGGCCAGGGTTTGGGCGCGGCGCAGGGCGGGTGCCTCGCCTATCATCGTTTCGAAGGTGTGGCCCTGGCTCATGCGCTTTTCGAGCTCGGCCACGCGGCGGCGTAGGCGGGCTTTTTCGGCGGCGCGCTCCACTACTACCACCAATTGCTGCTCAAAATCGCCCTTGGTGAGGTAGTCGAAGGCGCCCTGCTTCATGGCCCGCACCCCGTCGGGGATGGTGCCGAAGGCCGTGAGCAGCACTACCTCGGCCTCGGGCGCGAGCGCCTTGAAGCGGGGCAGCAGGTCTACGCCGTGGGCGTCGGGCAGCTTCACGTCGCTGAGCACCACCAGCACCTCGGCGGCGTGCTGCCCCAGCAGCGCCAGGCCCCGGTAGGCATCGGGGGCTTGCAGCACGGTGTAGCCTTCCAGCTCCAGCACTTGGGCCAGCAGCTGGCGCAGGCGCGCTTCGTCGTCGATGAGGAGCAGGGTTCCGGTGGGCACTTCTGTTGAGTTTTGAGTTAGGAGTTCAAAGGTATGAGTTGGGTAGGCGGTAGTTTTTAGTTGCCAGGATGCTACTACTTGCGCGCCGGCATCCAGCCTGCCAGACCGGCAAAAATGTTTTCGAGCGTGTAGCGCCGGGCTTCCCTGGCCGTGAGCTGGCGCGCCCACTGCACCCGGCCGTTGGTAGTAGCGCCGGGGCCGGTGCTGCCAAACTCGGCGTAGTAGGCGGTGGCTTCGTTGCTGGCTTTGCCCCAGTTTTGCCAGCCCTCGGGCCGAATGTGAGCGCCCATTTCGGTGTGAATAAAAACGGTGCGCGCGTGGGGCCGCCAGGGCCGGCCGAGGTACACCTTGGTGGCTTCGGGCGCGGCCGTGAGCTTGCAATTCAGAAAGACCAGCCCAAACGGCTGCCGGGGCCAGGTAGAAGCCGCCGTGATGTAAGAATTAAGTTTGCTGTGAATGGTGCAGCGCTCGAAAACGGCCGTGCTCGAGCCGAAAATGAAGTCCGTGGTGCCCTCGATGTGGCAGTCCTGGTAGTACTGCCGGCTGTTTTCGAGGGCCAGGTACAGCGTGTCCTGGTTGCCCAGCATGCGGCAGTGGCGGAAGGTGGCGCGGTCGCCCTCCACGTGCAGGGCCACGGCCTGGCCCACGCGCCCGGCCGAGTTTTCGAAGGTGATATTCTCGGCCGTGAAGTCGTTGCCCTGCACGCGCACCGTGGCCGAGGTGTAGGTGCTGTGTTTTTCGGCATCGCCCGAGTAGTCGCCGTAGGTGATGACGACGCCTTCCTGGCTTTCGCCCAGCAGCGTAAGGTTGGTTTTTTGCGACGGAATCAGCAGCTTTTCCTTATAAATGCCATTCTTGATGAAGATGACGGCCGGCACCTGCATAAAGTCGCGCACGGCCATCACCGCCTCCTGAATGGTGCGGTACTCGCCCGAGCCGTCGGCGGCCACCGTCAGGCGGATGGGCACCAGGAAGGTTTCTATTTTGCTGGCGGGCGCGGGCGCCGCCACCTGGGCGTGCGAGGCAATGGAAGCTGCTAGTAGGCTGCTGGCTAGTAAGAAGTTGCGGGATATTCGTGGCATAGGCGAAATAGATAAGTTGGGCGCTGGCCGGCCCTGCGCGAGACAGCCGAAGCGGGCTGCCTGCTCGTGCGGCCCGATGGCTACATCGGCTGGCGCGCTGGAGGCCCCCGCGAGTGCCGACGCCGCTGCTGGGTCGCTCCAGCTAGTTTTTCAGCAGCAAAAAGGTAGTGCCATCGAAGTGCTAATGACAGCGGTTTTGGCGTCGGTGTATAGTAGCGCGCACTTTATAGTGCGCGTTTTTCTTGGTTCGGGTGCCCAAAAACGCGCACTACAAAGTTCGCGCTACGAGCCCGCCCGTACCCTGAGGTCGAAATTACTCTGATGCAGGGATGGTGCGAGGTGAGATGGCTGCCAGCCGTGGCCACCGACGCGGCCGGGCGGCTGGTGGTGATGGGCACGCTGGTGGTGTTGGTTTTGCCAGCGGCCCGCTAGGGTAGGCCCGGCTCTAGGCCCAGGCTTTTTGCCACTGCCAGCGGGGCTCGGCCGCCGAGCCGGGGGCGGTACCAAGGGCGTTGGCGGGCCGGAGCCGGCAGATACAAAAACGCCCCCGGAAACCGGTGTGCTTGGGTCGTTTTCGCGGTTGGCTGAGGGTCCTGCGAAAAGGTGGCTGGCTAGGCAAGCGGCGGCTAGGCAGTAATATAGCGGACTTTTAGTTTCTGTCACTTTATGCCGCGTCTCTTTCTATCCGCGCTACTCGTAGCCGGGCTGGCGTCGGCCGCTTCGGCTCAGCAGCTCGTCCCGGCCCCCAAAAAGGAGTTTCTCGATTCCGCCTTTGTCGTGCTCCCCTCCGAGGCCGGGGCGCGCTACTATCGCGAAACGGTTTACTCCGATAGTATTGCCGGCACCGTCAAGGATTACTACCTCAGCGGCAAGTTGCAAAGCAGTGGCACGTTCGACCATGTGCGCAAGTTTAGCGCCCACGGCACGCTGGAAACCTGGTTTGAAAGCGGACAACTCGAATCCCGCTCTACCTACGTCCACGATGAGCCGCAGGAACTCCTCTATTACTACCCCACGGGGCAGCTCAAGCGCCACGAGCGCTATGCCGGCAAGAAGCGAACGCTTGCGCAGTGCTTTGCCGCCGACGGCAAGAAAATCCGCTTCTTCGAATATCGGCAGCGGCCGGTGTACCCCGAGGGCGATGGGGGCGAGCGCGCCGTGGTGCTGGCCGTCATGCACAATGTAGTGTACCCGCCCGAGGCCCTGCGCGATAATATCACGGGCAAGGTGCTGTTGCGCTTTGTAGTTAGCCCGGCCGGCGAAGCGTCCCGAGTCGAAGTAACCCAAAGCGCGCACCCCATGCTCGACGCAGCCGCCATGCTGGCGGTGCAAAACCTGAAGCGCTTTAAACCGGGCTTACAAGACGGCAAGCCCGTCAACGTCTATTACACCGTTCCGGTGAGCTTTAGCATCAAGTAGGGCCCCGGGCCTCGAAGCCCATCCGGCCGCCGTGCAGCGCTGCCCGCCCGGGCGCGCCGTGCTAATGGCTGGCCACATCGGGGAGGAAAAGCTGGCGCGGCCTGCTGCAAAGCTATTGGGACAGAGGCGGGTGGGTAGCTCATAAAAAATGAGTTAGCGCGCAGTAGCTGGACTTCACGCTACGTCAAAAGGGCGTTAGGTGCCGCGCCCTGCGCCTCTTGCCGCCGCCGATACTCGCCGTGCGTGCGCTCAAAAATGAGCGGGAAGATGAAGAGCGTGAGCACCGTGGACGTTATCAGCCCGCCGATAACAACAATGGCTAGCGGCTTCTGCGTCTGCGAGCCGATGCCGGTGCTAATGGCGGCCGGAAACAAGCCAATGGCGGCCATCATCGCCGTCATCAGCACGGGTCGAATGCGGGAGGTAACGCCCTCGTAAATGGCTGCGTCGAGCGGCATTTTCTTCAAGATATTCTGCTTAAAAACGGTGATGAGAATAACCCCATCCTGAATGCAGATGCCGAACAGGGCGATGAAGCCGATGCCCGCCGAAATGGAGAAGTTGGTGCCCGTGAGCAGCAGCGCCGCGATGCCGCCCGTGATGGCGAAGGGCACGTTGAGCAGCACCAGGCCGGCGTCCTTCATATTGCCGAACAGCACGAACAAAATGAAGAAGATGAGCAGCAGCGAGATGGGCACCACCACGGCCAGGCGCTGGGTGGCGCGCTGCTGGTTTTCAAAGTCGCCGGCCCAGGCATAGGCGTAGCCCTTGGGCAGCGGCACGCGGGCATTCACTAGCTGCTGCGCCTCCTCGATGGTGGAGCCCATGTCGCGGCCGCGCACCGAAAACTTGATGGCGATGAAGCGCTGCGTATCGTCGCGGAAGATGAGGGAGGGGCCGGTGAGCAGGTTGATTTTGGCGATTTCGCGCAGCGGAATCTGGGTGCCGCTGAGGGTGGGCACCAGCAGACGGCCGATTTCCTCCTCCGTTTTGCGAAATTCTTCCTGGTAGCGGATGCGGATGCCGAAGCGCCGCTCGCCCTCGTAGAGTTGCGAGGCTTCCTTGCCGCCGATGGCCAGCTCGACCACCGCGTTGGCGTCGGCCTTGCTCACGTTGTAGCGGGCCATGCGCTGCTCATCCAACTCTACGTGCAGCTCGGGCTGGCCCAGGTTGCGCACCACGCCCAGGTCCTCGATGCCCTTGATGCGGCTCAGGATGGCGTATACGCTGTCGGCTTTCTGGTCGATGAAGGTGAGGTCGTCGCCGTAGATTTTCACGGCGATGGAGCCCTTCACACCCGACACGGCTTCCTCCACGTTGTCCTGGATGGGCTGCGAAAAGTTAAAGACCACCGTGGGCAGCAGCGCGTGCAGCTTGTGCTGCATGCTGTCGATGAGGGCCTCGCGGTAGGCCGGGCTTTTGAGCTCCGGAATGTGCTTGGTATCGACGTGAAACTCCACGTTGTAGAAGCCCGTGGGGTCGGTGCCGTCGTTGGGGCGGCCGGTCTGGCTCAGCACCTGCTGCACCTGCGTAAAGGAGCCTAGGGTGGCGCGCATCTGCTGGGTCAGCTCCGTCGATTTGGTGAGCGAAATGCTCATCGGTAGCGAGGCGCGCACGTAGAGCGAACCTTCGTCGAGCTGGGGCAAAAACTCGGTACCTAGCAGCCGAAACGCCCCGATACCCACCACCAGCCACACCGCCGCGAAGCTCAAACTCACGGCTTTGTGGGCGTACACGCGCCGAAAAACTGCCAGACTGCCGCGCGTCACGAAGTTGATAAACGGGTTGTTTTTCTCCCGCACATTCTGGCGCAGCAGCAGGCTAGCCAGCACCGGCACCAGCGTGAGCGTGGTAATGAGCGCCCCCAGCAGGGCAAAGCCCAGCGTCCAGGCCAGCGGGCTGAACATTTTGCCCTCCACCTTCTCGAAGGAGAAAATGGGCAGCAAGGCCGTGATAATGATGAGCTTGGCCGTGAAGATGGTTTTGCCCATCTCGGCCCCCGTCTTGCGGATGAGGCGCAGCTTGGCCAGCTTATTAAACTTCGCCATGCCCACCCGGTGCGCCAGGTGGTCGAGGGCCACGAAGATGCCCTCGACCATCACCACCGCGCCATCCACGATGATGCCGAAGTCGATGGCACCCATACTCAGCAGGTTGGCGCTCATGCCCCGCAGCCGCAGGCAGATAAAGGCAAAGAGTAGCGCCAGCGGAATCACGACCGATACCACGACTGTGGTGCGCCAGTCGGCCATAAAGAGTAGCACCACCAGCGTCACCAGCACAATGCCTTCTACCAGGTTGTGCTGCACTGTGCCCACGGCGAAGCCGATGAGGGTTTCACGGTTGTAAAAGGTCTTGATTTTGACGCCCGCGGGCAGGATTTTCTCGTTCAGCTCAGCCACCTTGGCGTTGAGGCGCGTGATGACTTCGGAGGGGTTTTCGCCCTTGCGCATCACCACGATGCCCTCCACCACGTCAGGCTTGCCATCGAGGCCCACCTGCCCTAGGCGAGGCAGAGCCGACTCGCGCACCTCAGCCACGTTGCGCACCAAGATGGGCGTACCGTTTACGTTCTTAATAATTATGGTGCGAATGTCTTCCGGCGTGCCCAGCAGGCCGATGCCGCGCACCACGTAGGCTTCGTCATTTTTCTCGATAATGTCGCCGCCCACATTGATGTTGGAGCGCGCCACCGATTCGTACACATCGAGCGGCGTGATGTCGTACTCGGCCAGCCGGCGCGGGTTGATGCTGATTTCGTAGCTCTTGACCTCGCCACCAAAGCTGTTGACGTCGGCCACGCCCGCGACCGACTTAATGCGCCGCTCAATCACCCAGTCCTGAATGGTTTTGAGCTCGCGCACGTCGTAGGTATCGCTCGCCAGGGTGTAGCGAAATATCTCACCCGTGGGGCCGTAGGGCGGCTCCACTTCGGGCTCGATGCCGTCGGGCAGCGCCGCCGAGGGTAGCAAATTATTAACTTGCACGCGGGCAAAGGCGTCGTCCACGTCGTCGTCAAACACCACCTTCACCACCGACAGCCCGAAGAGCGTGGTCGAGCGGATGTTGGTTTTTTTCTGCGCCGGGTTCAGCGCCACCTCGATGGGCAAGGTGATGAATTTCTCAATCTCCTCGGCCGAGCGCCCCGGCCACTGCGTGATGATGGTGACCTGGGTATTAGTCACGTCCGGAAACGCGTCGATGGCCGTGCGGCGGTAGCTGTAGAGCCCCGCGGCCACCACCAGCGCCGTGCAAAAGAAAATAAAGGACCGGTTCCGGAGCGAAAAGCCTAGGATGCCGTGGATGAACTTGTGCATAAGCTATTGTGGGTAACCCCACCCCCGGCCCCTCCCCTCCGGGAGAGGG
>NZ_DASTEP010000138.1:0-11659 GCF_035709525.1 Hymenobacter sp.
CGGCCCCCTCCCCTCCGGGAGAGGGGGAGCCTGACGACTTCTTGCGTCGTTATTACTACTTATCTTATTTGAGCTTACGCCACCAGTCGTCAGGCTCCCCTCTCCCGGAGGGGAGGGGTCGGGGGTGGGGTAAACGGCGTCAGGGTTCGCCCGCACGAACGCCCCCACCCACTGCCGCACCAGCTGAAACTGCGCCGCCGGCTGCTCGGCCAGCGCGGCCACCGACGCCTCGTATGGCGCGGTGGCCTGGCGCGCCTTCAGCGACTGCTGAAACTGCTCGACCAGCGCGGCGGCCTCGGCCGAGGCCACGAAGGTTTCGCCCCGCGTCAGCTCGTAGAAGAGGTACTCGCCGGCCTCGGCTACCTCTTCGGGTGCGAACAGGCCGGTGCGGGCCGCAAACTCGTCTACCGCCTCTTGCAGCTCGTGCATGAGGCCCCGAAACTCGCGGGCATCGGGAAACACCTGGAGCAGCACCCCGATGCCGTGCAGCTGGCGCTGCCAGCTCGCCCGCTGGGCTTCGGGCGCGAAGCGCTGCCAGTAGAGCGCGGCGGCCACCCGCACGGGGGCGGGGTAGCGCAGCAAATCGGCGGTGCGGGTGAGGCGCACCAGCGCCCCGAGCAGCAGGGCCGCGTCGGCGTCGTGCACGCCTTTGAGGTAGCCCTCGGCGAAGCGCGGAGCCATGAAGTGCTGCACGTAGGTGGTTAGCTCAGCGGGCGTTAGCTTGGCCAGCTCCTCGATGCCGAGCACGGCGGGCGCGTCGGCCCGGGCGGGCCTGGGGTGCTCGGCGGCTTGCAGCACCAGCCAGGCCAGGTACTCGGCGCGGTACACGTCGGCGTTTTCGGAGGCCAGGGTTTGGTCCCACACCGGGCGGGCGCTGAGCACTGCGGGGTCGGTTATTTTCTGGAAAAAATTGGTGCCCGTGAGGTGGTAGTGCAGCTCGCCCTCGCGTAGCACGATGGTGAGGTCGAGCGGCTGGGTGTTGACGGTGAAGGCGTAGGAGCCGAATTTCAGCGCCTGCCCGCCGTCGGTGAATAGCTCGGCGCGGTCCTTGAGCTGGCGCACGGCGTCCTCCTTCACCGTTTTGAGGCGGCTTTGCAGCTCGTCGGCCTTCACGGTATCGCCTAGGTCAAGCAGCTCCTGCACGGTTTGGCGCACCTTTTCCACCAGCATATCGGCCGCGAAGTAGCCGTTGATGTCGGCCAGCGTTTCGAGCCGACCCAGGCGATTTTGCACCGCCTTGATGATGCGCTCGGCCGACTGCGCCAGGGCCGAGGCGCGCTGATTGCGGGCCGCTACCAGGCTCACCTTGCGCGACTCAAACGCCTCGGACACCGTTTCGCGGCGCTCGGCGAGCTGGGTCAGAAACTGGTCAAAATCGGGGAATTTGCCTTCCAGCTCTTCTAGCTGCACGAGCAGCTTGGTGCTGTACTCGTCGCACTTGGCGGGCGTGTCGCTCAGGTCGAGGTAGTTGACGAGCGCCTGCTCCAGCAGCTTGAGCTGGGCCGTGAATTCGGCCTGCGCCTCGGTGCCGGCCAGCGCCTGCCGCCGCCGCTTCAGGGCCGCCCGTATCTGGTTGAAGCCCGCGTAAATCGTGGAAATGCTGTCGATGATGCGCGTGGTTTGCGTGGGGTCGTCCATCGGCAAATTGCCCACCACTTCAATCAGTAGCTCCAGCTCGCTCGATACGGCGTTGGCTTCTTTTTCGCGCTCGTTGGCTTCGGTCGTTTTTTGCACTTTTTCTACGCCCTCCGCAATGGCTTGCACGCGGGTGGCGTAGGGTTTCAGGGCATCGGGCCGCAGTAGAAACTCGACGGTTTGGCCGGCTACCTGCTTGCTGGTTTCGGTCAGTTCTTCGGCCGCTTTTTCTACGGCGGGCAGGTCCACGTAGCGCAGCTCTTTCAGCGAAATCACCTCGCCCCGCGTGGCGCGCAGCGCGGCTAGTAGCCCCACGTATTCGTTTACCTCCGTCACGTCGGCCATGCGGGCGATGCGGGCGCGCAGCTCATCGGCCTGGCTTAGCCCACGCTGCACGGCTTCAGCCGTGCTTTTGCGGATAGCGCGCACTTTATCAAACTCTTCCACGGCCGCCGTGGCCGTTTGCTGAATCTCACTCAGCGGCTCGGCCAGGGCCTGGGTGGCGGGGTCGCGCAGCCAGTGGTAGGTATCGGCCAGGGTGGTCGTGCGCTTGATGAGGTCGAGGTAGAGGCCGGCGTAGCTGTCTTCCTTGCCGGCCAGCGTCAGCACTTCCTGCACCTCGGCCATCGCCCGCACTATCTCCTTGTTGCCAAGCTGGTAGAGCACCGAATCCTGAGTCTGGGGCAGCTCAAAATCGGGGGCTACGTAGGGCGTCTGCCAGATTTGCACGGCGTGGTGCTTCTTAGGCTCCTCATCGGCCCGGAAATAGCACAATTCCCCGTCCTCAAACAGCGCGTAGCCGTGGCAGACGATGGGGTTATCGACGCGCTGGGCAATGAGGTTGTACGAGAGCAGCAGGTAGGTACCGTCTTCGCGGTTGTAGAAGACGTACAGAAAATCCTCGCCGTTAGGCGAAGCCAGGCGCTTCTCAAACTGCATGTTGTGCAGGCCATTGTCGAAGAGCTTGCTGGCCCCGGTTTGGAGGTAGAAGCCGTGCGGAAATATCAGGCCCTGGCCATCGGGCAGCAGCACGCAGGCTTCGGCGAGGGCGTCGAGGCGCTGGGCGGTGCGCAGCTTGGCATTGAAGAGAAAATAGCGGTAGGCCGACTCCTGGTAGGGCTTGATTTTCAGCAGTATCAGGTTATCCAGCACCGCGTAGTGGATTTCCGAGTCGTCGAGCGACTGGTCTTTGTCGGCCACCGGCTCGGCCAGGATGCCGCGGCCGGTTTCGGTATTGTTCTCAACCTTGATGGTGAGGTCGCCGCCGATGGTTTCGACAAACACCTTATCCTCGATGCTGATGTGCGGGTGCTTACCGGGCACCTGCATGTCGCGGGTGGCGCGCTTCCAAGCAAATTCCTGCTGCGGCGGGTAGGTGTACTCGTGGTCGCTGCGGTTGTCGAGGTAGCTGAGCGCGTTGTTTTCCTCGTCCAGCAGCCACTTGAAAGTTTTGATGTCGGTCGCACTTTTGCCCACCCGAAACACCATGAACAAGTGCGGCCCGCGCACCGCAAACTTCACAAACTGCGTGCTCTTGTAGTAGCGGTACAGGTTGCGAAACTCCTCCAGAAACTGCGGGTGCTGAAGCATTTCCAGCCCCAGGGGCTGAAACTCGCGGTTTTCGTACTGGTACACCCCAAACACGTCGGCCAGTTCGGTCTCGGTTTTCAGCCCAATCACAACGTTGAAGCCGAAGATGAACCGGCGGCCCACCGCCACCATATCCCACGGCACGCAGTTGTTGGTGGTCGTGATGCGGCTGGTGCCCAGCAGGTGCGTGTCGATGGCCCCGAACACGGCTTTGCGCTCGGTATTCAGCGTGGCGAGGCGCTGCTGAAGGTTGGTGGCGCTGGCTTGCAGGCGGGCGCGCAGGATTTCGTAGGTGCCGCCTTCGAGTTGGGGGGTTGGTTCCATGCGTGGTGACCCCACCCCCCGGCCCCTCTCTCCTTGATGCGGAGAATCCTCCGGGAGAGGGGGAGCCTGACGTTGGTGAGGTTGGGGGTTAGTGCTTGGGGTAGTTG
Organism: Hymenobacter sp.; assembly: GCF_035709525.1. Taxonomy (GTDB): domain Bacteria; phylum Bacteroidota; class Bacteroidia; order Cytophagales; family Hymenobacteraceae; genus Hymenobacter. The sequence goes on from NZ_DASTEP010000138.1 coordinate 3,657, forward strand.
GGGTGGAGCAGGGCCAGGTGCTTTGTGATGCTTTCGAGCACTTTATCAGTCTGGTTTAGCACTTGGTAATTGGTGAAGCGCAGCACCAGAAAGCCGCACTCTTGGAGTTCGTGGGTGCGGCCACCGTCGTATTCAACCTCGCTGGGGTCGGCGTGTACGTCGCCATCTACTTCGATAATGAGCCAAGCCGCTAGGCACACAAAATCAACAATGAACTGCGTGATGGCGTATTGACGGCGGAAGGATGCGCCCAGCTTGATACCGCGCAGTTCTTGCCAGAGGTGATTTTCAGCGGGCGTGGGCTCCTTGCGATTGGCGCGGGCGTATTCTTTGAGGGATTTCTTCCAGCGTTTGGCGTCGGTGGTGTACATGCCGTAGCCGTTCACCCCACCCCCCGGCCCCCTCCCCTCCGGGAGAGGGGGAGCCTGACTACTTTCTTTTGCTGGTTCGCCCTCTTTCTTCTCGGTATTCACCAAAACAGATTTTAACACTGGAAATCAAGCTAACGTCAGCAGTCCTCAGGCTCCCCCTCTCCCGGAGGGGAGGGGGCCGGGGGGTGGGGTAACACGGTCGAGTTACTTCAAATCAATCGTCTTCACCAGCTTATCCCCTATCCCCAGTGCCGCCGCCGTGCTGCTCAACTGCGAAATCGTGCTCCGCGTCTTCTCATCGCCGGCCTTGTTCATCAGTTGCAGCAGCAACGCCGACACGCTTAGGTTGCGCATTTCCTCGCTACTAATGCCAAACTGATTGACGAATTTCCGCAGGTTGGCTTTGAAATCGCCGCCCCCGTCGTGGCCGAAGAAGGTGTCTTTTACCGTGCTCAATACCTCGCTGTTATGCACCGTGCGGTCGAGGGCCTTGCCCTTGGTGATGGAGCCAATAATCTGGTCGAAGAACATCGTCTCGCCGCCCACGATGTCGATTTTGGCCGCTTTTAAGGCCGAGCCGATAACGTCAGCCTGCGAGGCGGCGATGTCTTTCTGGATGCTGATTTGGGCCAGTTCCACCGACTTCTCTTTGTCCAAGCGCAACTTGAATTCTTCGTGGTCCTTCCCTACCCCGTCGAGCTTTTTCATGGCGTCGGCTTTGGCTTCGATGCCCTTGGCTTCGACCGCGAATTTCTGTTCGTTCACGGCGGCTTCGGCCAAGCCGCGCTTCTGGTCGGCGGCGGCGCGGGCTTCTACTACGCCAGCTTCGGCGAGGCCCTTTTCGCGGTTGACTTTGGCGGCCACAATGCCGATTTTCTCGTCGGCTTCGGCCTGGGCGGTGGCTTTGGCCTGAATGGCCTGGGCCTCGGCGGTGGCGGTGAGTTGCAGCACGTTGGCCTGGGTTTCGCCTTCTTTCTGGCGGGCGGTGGCTTTGGCCTGCATCACCTGGGCCTCGGCGAGGCCCACGGCGGCTGCTTTGCTGGCTTCAGCTTCAGCCAGGATGCGCATGGCCTGGGCTCGGTGGTCGGCGGCAGCGCGTTCGCCCTCCGCATCGATGAGCACCTGCCTGGCGCGGAATTCGGCGGCCTGGCGCTCCATGTCGGCAGTGCCAACGAGGGCGATGGTCGCGGCCTCGTTTTTCTGCTGGGCGGCGGTGAGGGCAACCAGCTTTTCGCGGTCGGCCTGCGCCTGGGCGCGGGTGTCCTTTATGCGCTCCTCTTCCTGCACGGTAGCTTTTTCTACCGTAATGCGCTCGCGGATAATAACCTGAATATTCTTGCGCTCTTCTTCCAGCGCCTTTTCCTTCTCAATCTGGGCCAGGGCTACGATGCGCTCGCGCTCATTGGCCTCAAGGGCTTGGGCCTGGGCCACGCGCTCGGTTTCAATGGCGTCGGTGCGCTGCTTGTTGCGCTCGGCCACCAAGATTTGCCGGTCGCGGTTTTGCTCCGCGATTTTCACTTCCTCTTCCGTCACGATGCGGGCGCGCTCGCTTTTTAGTTTTTCCTCCTGGCGCACCTTCTCGGTTTCGGCCGCCTCGCGGGCGCGGATGCTGGCGATTTCGCGGTTCTGCTTTTCCTGGTTTTCCGCCAGTTGCTTTTCGAGCTGCAAGATGGTTTCCTGCGCCTCCACGTCCTGCTTTTTAATAGTCTTTTGCTGGTCGCGCTGAATCTGGTTGGCCTGAATCTTCTGCTGCGAGGTCAGCGAAATGATTTTCTTAATCCCTTCCGCGTCCAGAATATTATCCTGGTTAAGCGCCGCCAGCGGCGTTTGCTCTAGGTAGTCGATGGCACAGTCGTCGAGCACGTAGCCGTTGAGGTCGGTGCCGATGATGCGCAGAATCTCCTGCTTGAACTGTTCGCGCGAGTTGTATAATTCAATGAAATCAAAGTGCTTTCCCACGGTTTTCAGCGCTTCCGAAAACTTAGCATCGAACAGCGCTTCCAAGGCGGCCGGGTCAGAGGCGCGGTGCGCACCGATGCTCTGCGCCACGTTCACCACGTCGTCGTGCGTTTTGTTGACGCGCACGAAGAAATTCACTTTCACGTCGGCCCGCAGGTTGTCTTTGCATACCAAGCCTTCCGCACCCGAGCGGGCAATAATGATGGTTTTCAACTTAATATCCATCACTTCCAGCTTGTGCAGCACCGGCACGATGAGGATGCCGGAAAACGACACCTTGGTATCGCCCAGGCCGGTACGCACCAGCGCCTCGCCCTGTACCGCCTTCTGGTACATGCGCGCCACGATGGCGATAAACCCAATAAGTAAGAAGCCGAGCACGACTAAAACGGCCCAGGAGAGTTGCGCAAGCATACTAAGAATGTAAAAATGACGAATAGGATTATGTTTTACTGAACGGTAAAGCTACGACGCGGCGTAGGCTTCGATGAGGTAGCAACGGCGCCGGGCATCGTAATCAATTACCAAGGCCGTTTCGCCCTTGCCGATAGAGCCGTTCAGGGCGCGCACGTTTAGCATGAGTGGCGCCCCATCGATGCGCACCGCGGCTTGCCCTAGGTGCTCGGTAGTGGTCGGTAGCAGCACGGTGCACACCTTACCTAGGGCCACGGCCCCACCGTCGTGGTCTTTTTCGAGGGCGGTGAACAGCTTCACGAAGGGCAGGGTGAGAAACTTCGCCAGAAAGATGCTGCCGACAAACAGCGGCAACAGGTACAGCAGCCCCAGCAGCAGCGCGGTATTGCCGGTGTAGTAGTTGGCTAGAATGCTGCCCACCCACAGCGGCAGCGCCACAAAGCTGAGAAACACCATTACCGGGATGCGCCCCAGGTTGAAAAAAGCCAGCGCGCCGTTGAGCCACTCTGAATCGGGGCTGTGCAGGTGCGGGCCGTCGTGGGCATCTACGTGCAGGTCAACGGTCTTAAAATCAAGCAGCCCCACAATAACCGTGAGCCAGTACAGCAGCACGAACACCAGCAGCCCGGTCGCGGGCAGGTTGGGCGGAAGCACGGCGGCGCGAAGCAGGTCGGTCATATGTGGGGGTTTATCGGGGGAAGTGATTAGGCATTACAAGTGGTTCGTGTTACCCCACCCCCGGCCCCTCCCCTCCAGGAGAGGGGAGCCTGACGAGTTTTGAGTTCTAAGTTTTGAGTTAAGAGTTGAGCAACTCAAAACTTAGAACTCAACGAATGGCTCCCCCCCTCCCGGAGGGGAGGGGGCCGGGGGGTGGGGTTTCATGTCATTCCGCCAGCCCCAGCCGCGCCTTCAGCGCCGCTAGTTCCTCCCCTGCTTTCCCTACCCCCGCTCGGCCGATGGCTTTGTCAATCTCGGCGTCAATGCTTTTACTTTCCTGCGCTATTTCGCCGTAGGCTTCCCCTAGGGCTTCTTGCGCGGCTACCTTTTCCTTCATACGCTCCAGCAACGCTACCGTGCCCGACGAGTCGAGTTGCGCCAACTGCTTGTTGATGGTGGCAGTGGCGGTGCTCACTGTTACGCGGGCTTTCAGGGTTTTCAGCTCGTTTTCCCACTGGCTGATGGTGCTTTTCAGCGTTTGCACGCTCTGGTCCATTTGGGCGGCCGATTGTTCAAACTTGGCCTGCTCTTGGGCTGTGCGGGTGGCGTGCGCTTCGTTTTCGGCTTTTTTGAGCAGGGCCTCGGTAGCGAGGCGGTCGGCTTCAGTGGCGTCTAGGTCGCCTTTGTGGGCGCGCTGGAGCAAGAGCACAGCCTTGGCTTCGTAGTCGGCAGCCTTGGTGCGGAAGCCTTCAGCTTCGTTGCGGGCGCGGATGGCCATGGCCTTCACTTCGGCCAGGCCATGCAGGGCTTTGTCGAGGTCCTGGCGCAGGTCGCGCAGGCCTTGTTCGGTAAGCTTGATGGGGTCTTCGAGCTGGTTGACAGCGGCGTGGGCTTCTGACTGCCCGATTTTGAAAAGACGATTCAGTAGGTTCATGACGCGGAAGGGGCTGGAGGTGAAGGTTTAGAAAACTGTATCAACTCGTCGGCAAACTCGCTGAGCAGCAGCCCTAGGGAGTTTACGCAGGCTTCAAGCTCGGGCAGGTCGAGGGTATCGATTTGGAGCGTATCGCGGAAGATGAGGCGGCGGCCGGTGTCATCCAGAGCAAAGGCCCCGTGGATGATGTCGCGGTTCTTTTGCAGCAGCTGCCGGTAGATGTCAAGCGAAGGTGCGGGCAGCTCCAGCAGGTACTGCTCCAGTATCAGGAGCGGGTCGCCGCAGCCGATAACGAGGTTACGAATGCCCAATTCGGGCTTATCGACTACTAGCAGGTTTTCCGGCTCGTCGGCGTGGCAAATGTCGAAGCCCAGCTCCAGCAGATAAGCTTTGATTTTAGGAAAGTAGGATTGATTCATAGGCTCGGTGGTAAATGTAGGAGAAGGCTGCAGCACCGCCTCATGTGCCCCCGCTCAAAAAAATAGCCGCTCTGCGCCCCACGTTCTGGCGCTGGTGGTAAATTTACGCTACAATCTTACGCAAGGTTTTTCAGATGCTCGTTCTTTGAGCACAAAATATTTTCCTAACATGTCCCACGTTGGCAAGAACATCCGCAAGCTGCGCACCGTTAAAAAGCTGAGTCAGGCTGCTTTTGCTGAATTATTCGGTTTGGCGCGGCCCAGCGTAGGCGCTTATGAGGAAGGCCGCTCGGAGCCCAAAATGGAGACGCTCATTCAAATTGCTCAGCATTTTGGCTTATCCGTAGACTTGCTACTTACGAAAGAACTGACGGTAAATGAGCTGTATCACTTCGACATTTTCAAGGAAAATGGCGCACCAATAGCAGCGCCGAGCCCAGTTGCAGTGGCCAGCCTACCGGCCGATGTAACGCCCCTCGTACTAGGCAGCCGCGCCCCCGAGTACATTGTGCGGCACCACGACCCGGCCTACCTCACTACCCTACCCTGGCTCAAGCTGCCGCACCAGCTCAGCGGTCCCACCCGGGCCTTCGAGATACGCGGGGCCGAAATGCAGCTGCCCAAGCGCCAGGGCCTGCGCCACAAAGACACCGTGCTGTGCAGCCGCGTGGCCCCTACCCAGCCCAGCGTGCAGGTAGGCCGCATCTACGTGTTCGTCACGCCCGGCAAAATCTTGGTGCGCCGCGTGGCCGGCCTACTCAACGACGGCCAGCGCCTTCAGCTTCGCGCCGACAACGCCGACTACAGCCCCCAGGAGCTGGAGCTAACCCAAGCCCTGGAGATATGGGAAGTGCAGGGGGTCTTCACCACGCACCTGCACACGCCTGCCCTACTCGACGAGCGCGTGGCTACCTTGGAGCAGCAAGTAGCCGAACTACTGGCGCGGGTGGCGAAGCAGGGGTAGGGTTTTGCGCAGCTGCCAGTTGGGCGGCTGGCGCTCGGGCGTGGTGCTGCGTAAGCAAAATCGCAACTTGCACTCGGCCAGCTTATTCTCAAGCCGCTGCTACCCGCTGCTGGCTGGCGAGCCGGCAAATAGCCCGGCAGCTTTTTTACCACCGACTAGACAAGTCTAATCGGCTTCTAATGTAGCCTTTTACTACTAATCGTACCTTTGCCGTAGCTAAAAAAGCCAGCGGTTGCTGGTTTTCTATCAGGCTTTTCGCTAGCCTTATCCTGCGCTGAGGCAGGGGAAATTGCGACCGCCTTTGTGTAGCAGGGATACAGCCTAACCTCCCGGCTGGGGCCCTTCTACTAATATGATACGCTTATGAGAGTTCTGCTGGTAGAGGACGAGTTGAAGGTAATTGCCGTTCTCAAGCAGGGCTTTGAGGAGGAAGGCTTTTTGGTGGATGTGGCCTTCGATGGCAAAACCGGCCACCTCATGGCCCTAGGCAACCAGTACGATATTATTCTGCTCGACATTGGCCTGCCGCACCTCAATGGCTACGAGCTGTGCACGCTCATCCGGCGGCGCGATGCGCAGGTGCCCATCCTGATGCTCACGGCCCTAGGTACTACTGATAACAAGGTGGAGGCCCTGACGCTGGGGGCCGACGACTACGTGGTAAAGCCCTTCGAATTTCGGGAGCTGCTGGCCCGCGTGCGCGCCCTCACGCGCCGCGCCCAGCCCGATTTTGGCCCGGTGGTGCTGCAAGCCGCCGACTTGGAGCTGAATCCCACCACCAAGCAAGTAACCTGCGGCGGCCAGCTCGTGACGCTCACCGCCCGCGAGTTTGCGCTGCTCGAAGTGCTGCTGCGCCACAAAAACAAAGTATTGTCGCGCGCCGACCTGATTGAGAAAGTATGGACCCTGAACTTCGATACCGGCACCAACGTGGTGGATGTGTATATCAACTACTTGCGCAATAAAATAGAAAAGCCCTTCGGCCGCCGCCTTATCCAGACGGTGGTGGGCATGGGCTACGTGCTGCGCGACGAGCCCACGGCGCTATGACCATCCGCACGCGCCTGGCGTGGCAGTTTACGCTGCTAATGGGGCTGCTGCTGACCGCGGGCCTAGGCACGGTCTACTACCTGTCGTGGTACAACACGCGGCAGCAGTACGAGCAGCGCCTGCGCGAGCGCGCCCACACGGCCGCTGCGCTCTTTTTGGAAGCCGACGAGCAAAGCCCTGCCTCGACCAACCGCACCCGGCAGCGCTTCCTGCGCACCCTGCACGGCGAGGTAATCGGCATCTTCGACGCGGCCGGTCGCCTGCGCTTCAATACGCAGGCCGACAGCGCCTTTACCCCGGCGCTGCTGGCCCGCGTGCGCCGTGAGGGCGCGGTGCAGCTGCGGCGCGGTGCCCGGCAAGTGGTCGGTATCTATTACCAGGATAATCAGGGCGATTTCTGCATTTTAGTGGCGGCCGAAGACTACGGCGGGCAGGCGCGGCTAGCTTATCTGCGCCTTGTGTCGGCGGGCGTGCTGCTGGCGAGCGTGGTGGTGAGCTTCGTGCTGGGCCGCTGGTTTGCGCGCAATGCGCTGGCGCCCATTAGTCAGCTGGTACACCAAGCGCAACGCGTGAGTGCCGCCGACTTGCGCCTGCCCCTGCCCGCCGGCGAGCCCAACGACGAAGTAGGCGAGCTTTCGGCTACGCTGAATTTGATGCTTCAGCGGCTTAAGGAGTCGTTTGAGCGGCAGAAGAGCTTTGTCAGCAACGCCTCGCACGAACTGCGCACGCCCCTCACCAGCATCATGGCTACGCTGGAAGTGGCGCTCACCCGCCCGCGCTCGCCCGAGGCCTACGTCGAAACGCTGCACTCTACGCTGCAAGACGCCCACCGCCTGAAGGAAATCATCAACCGACTGCTGCAACTCGCGCAGCTCGACTCGCACGAGGCGGGCCTGCAACCCGGCAGCACCATGCGCCTCGACGAGGTGCTCTATGAGACGTGCGAAGAAGTAGCCGCGCACTACGACCCTAGCCGCATCCAGGTGCTGCTGCGCCGGCTGCCCGCCGATGCCGAGCAGCTCGACGTGCCCGGCGACCGCCACCTGTTCCGGCTGGCCCTCGGCAACCTGATTGGCAACGCCTGCAAGTTCTCGACCGCGCCCGTCACCTGCACGCTCGATTGCACTGACCAGCAGGCCGTTATCAGCATCACCGACCAAGGCATCGGCATTGCGCCGGATGAGCTGGCCCAGGTACGCCAGACGTTTTTCCGGGCCTCCAATGCCCAGGGCATC
>NZ_DASTEP010000139.1:0-48624 GCF_035709525.1 Hymenobacter sp.
AGCGTTGCTGAGCAACGCCGCCCAGCAACGCTAAGACTCCAACTATTGCGTCTCTACACTTAATTAAGCAAAGGAAAACCCGGCAACCCGCACGCTAGCCCGCCAGTACGTGTTATTTGTATTGTGACCGACGCCCCCGCCCCGACTTCTGCGCCCCCGCTGCTCACCCGCGAGCAGGTGCTGCGCGCCCTGCGCCTCGTAGAGCGCGAAGGCCGCCAGCTGCCGCCCAGCACCGTGTATGAGCTGCTGTACCGAGGCCGGCGCTACCCGCCGCGCGCCGTAGCCGAGCTGGCCTACCGCCTCGCCCAGGCCGACCCTAAAATCCGCTGGCCCCACGCCGCCGGGCAGCCCACCAACGCCGCCCTCGAAGCCCTCGACTTCACCATCGTGGCCAAGCGCCCGGTGCTGGCCGCCGGCTCGGTGCAAGACCAAAGCCAGGCCGCCGAGCAGCAGGCCGAAAACCTCTACACCGGCCCGCCTACCCCCGAGCAAGCGACTGACACGGAGCCGGATGCCGTGGCCGAGCCCACAGCTGCCTATACCACCCCGCCGCCCGCGCCTTATACCGAAAAAGACGCTCTGGCCGAGCTGTTTATCTCAAAAGCGGAGCTAGATGCCGCGCTGGCGGGCCTGCGCCGCCGCCGCGCCCTGCTACTGCAAGGCCCGCCCGGCACCGGCAAAACCTTTCTGGCCCGCCGCCTGGCCTGGCTGCTGCTCGGCGCGCAAGACGAGCAGCGCATCGAGCTGGTGCAGTTTCACCCCAGCTACGGCTACGAAGACTTCGTGCTGGGCTTCCGGCCGGGGGCGGGCGGGCAGTTTGGCTTGGTCGAGGGCGTGCTGCCGCTGCTGTGCCAGCGCGCGGCCATTGACCCCGAGCGGCCGTATTTTCTGCTGATTGATGAGCTGAACCGGGGCAACGTGGCCCGCATTTTCGGCGAGCTGCTGGTGCTGCTGGAGCCCGCCCAGCGTGGCCCCGCCCACGCCCTGCGCCTGCCCTACGCCCCGCCCGACGCGCCGCTGTTTTTCGTGCCCGAAAACCTCTACGTCATCGGCACGCTCAACCTGGCCGACCGCTCGCTGGCCCCGCTCGACTACGCCCTGCGCCGCCGCTTTGCCTTCGTGACCATGCGCCCGCAGTTCGGCGGCACCTTGCAGCTGCTGCTGCACGAGGCCCAGGTGCCCGGCAAGCTCGCCGCCCACCTCACCGAGCGCATGGCCGAGCTCAACCAAGCCATCGCCGACGACCCCGAACTGGGCCCCGATTTTGAAATCGGCCACAGCTACTTCTGCGCCCCGCCCACTAATCCGAAAGAAGCCGCCGAATGGCTGCGCCTGATTTTCGAGCAGGAAATTGGTCCGCTGCTGGCTGACTACTGGCGCGAGCAGCCTGCCACGGCCGCCGCCCACCTGCGTCGGCTGTTGCAAGGGCTGTGAAAAAAGCTGGCCGTAGTCTTAGCCGCGCAGCGGCGCGACTGCCGGCCGACGAATGGGGGCAGTCTCCAGGCTGCCGGAGAAATGCGGCCCGGTAAGTAAGCAATCCGGCAGTCTGGAGACTGCCCCCGTCTGTCGGCCAGCAGTTACGCTCCACTTCGTTGCGCTAAACTGCGGCCAGCGGCTAGCGGCATAGCCTACCACCCGCTCCTGAAAAAGCCAGCCCGGCGCAGCCGGGCGTATCCGTTAAATCCTGAAAATCCGTTGGAATCTGCGGTCCCGATAGCCACGCTTTACTACCTGCTGTGCTATGCCTGGCAGCGCCTGCCCGCGCCCGCCGTGCTGCGCGCCACCGAGGCCACGCCCTTTCACCGGCCGCTCGAGCTGCTGACCCAGATGCTGCTGCACGCCACCCGCGAGCGGCTGCGCGCCGGCCTGCCGCTCACCTTCCAAACGCAAGAGGCCGAGTTGCGCGCGCTGCGGGGCCGCATCGAGCTGGCCCCCAGCCTAAGCCAGGGGCTACTACCGCAGGGCCGCGCCGTGTGCACCTACGACGAGCTGAGCGCCAACACCCCCCTGCACCAGCTGTTGCTGGGCACCGTGGCTGCCCTGGCCACGCACCGCGCCGTGCCCGTAGCGTTGCGCCGCGAGCTCAGCCAACTGCGCCGCCGCTTCCCGGCCGGGGTGGCGGCGCTGGTGCCCACGGCGGCCGTGTTTCCGGCGCTGCGCCGGCAGCGGCCGGGCGGCGAGGATGCCTTTTTGCTGCATTTGTGCGAGCTGATTTATGAAACGGCCCTGCCCGCGCCGGCCGAAAACAGCCCGCGCCGCTTCGTCGATTTTCGGCGCGACGAGCGCCTGATGGCCCGAATATTCGAGCAGGCGGTGCGCAACTTTTACCGCCGCGAGCAGCGCCAGTACCGCGTGTTTGCCGAAACCATAGCCTGGCAGGCCAATGCCCCAAAAGCGGAGGATATGGCCCTGCTGCCCACCATGCTCACCGATACCACCCTGGAAAGCTCGGCCCGCAAAATCATTCTTGATACCAAGTACTACGCCGCCGCCCTGCGCCCGCGCTACGACCAGCAGCGGCTTATCGCGCCGCACCTCTACCAGCTCTACGCCTACCTTCAAAACGTACAACCCGCTGCCGGCCAGCAGCTCGAAGGCATCTTACTCTACCCCGCCGCTACGGCGGCCGTGGATGTGCGCTACACGCTGGGCGGCCACCCGGTGCGTATCGTCACGCTCGACTTGCACCAGCCCTGGCCCGGCATCGCGGCCGATTTGCTGGCGCTGGTGCGGTAGGCTTTGGCCACTAAAAAAGGCCCGCGCAGTGCTGCGCAGGCCTTTTCGTTATAAAAACAACCGGGCCAGGCCCGGGCGTAATTACATTTTAGCTTTGGTGGTGTCGGTAGCCATTGCGCCTTCGGCAGGAGCAGCGGTGCCAGCAGCAGCGGTGTCGGTGCTCATGGTCGAGGTGGTCGACTCAGTAGCGGGGGTAGTGGTTTCGGTCGTGGTGGTCTCGGTGGTAGCGGGCTTCGACTCGCACGAGGTCAGGCCAACAGCGAGGAACAGAGCAGCAGCCGATACTTTCAACAGGTTAGTCATCTTGAGGTAAATTTGGGGAGGTGATTAATCGAAAATCTGCCCTTAATGCCGGAGCGGCCGCCAGGTAACCCAGCTCTGGCAAAAATATTTTTTAATTTTTTTCCTGGGTTACTAATGCCTGTTAGTTAGCATTAAGCCCCGAAGCGAATGAACATGGATAGCACCACGGCGCTGGCGGCCGATGCCCACCTTATCCGAGCCATCCAAGGTGGCGACGAGCGGGCCCTGAGCCAGCTCTACCGCCTGCACTGGCCCATGGTATCGCACTTTGTGCTGCAAAACAGTGGTACCGAGGACGATGCCCGCGACGTGTACCAGGAAGGCGTCATGGTATTTTATGAGAAGGTGCGCGAAGGCTCGCTAGAGCTCAGCTGCCAGATTAAAACCTACCTCTACGCCGTGTGCCGCCGCCTGTGGCTCAAGCGCCTCACCACCAAGAGCCGGCTGCACGGCGTGCGCCTGCTCGACGACGATGACTACGGCCCCTACCTCAACACGGGGGCCGAAGACGACCTCCACGAGGCCGAGGAGCGCGACCGGCGCTTCGCGACCATGAGCGAGGCGCTTACCCACCTGGGCGAGCCCTGCCGCTCGCTGCTGGAGGGCTTTTACCTGCTCGATAAGTCGATGCAGGACCTCACGGCGGAGCACGGCTACACCAACGCCGACACCGCCAAAACCCAGAAGTACAAGTGCCTCACGCGCTTGAAGAAGTTGTTTTTTGCCAGTTATAAAGAAGCTTAGTTTGGTGCTTAGTGCCTAGTTATTAGTGCTTAGTTGTTAGTCTTCACCGCTATCAATCAAGCACTAAGCACTAAGCACTAGCAGCCAAGCACTAATCAAGATGCAAACCGAAGCCGACTACTACGCGCTCTTTGAGGCTTACCAGCGCGGTGAGCTGGCCGCCGGCGCGCGCGCCGACCTGGAGGCGCGCCTCAGCGCCGACCCGCGCCTGAGCCAGCGCTACGCCGAGTTTGAGGAGCTCACCGGCACGCTGCGCGCCTACGCCGAGCGCCGCCGCACCCGCCAGCTGCTGGGCGGCCTGCACACGGCCATGCTGGCCGCCGAAGAGGCCCCGGCCGCGGCGGAAAAGCAGGTCGGTGGCCTGTCGGTTTCAGTAAACCCGCGCCTGAGCATCTCGCGCACCGAGCGCCGGCTGCGCGAGTTCTGGCACGGGCACCGCGCCACGATGGGCGTGGCTGCCTCGGTGGCTGTGATGGCGGTATTTAGTACACTATTGGGGCTCGATTTGTGGCGTGCTAATACTGCCGCGCCGGCCAGTAGCCTGCGGGAGTTGCGAGGTGAGGTGGCTCGCATTACACGCCGCACGGATGCGCTGACCCGGAAGGTGAATAATGTGGCTGGTACAACCGAGTCCGTAGCGCCAGTGCGCGTGAATAAATATAGCGGCACCGGCTTCGCGCTCACGGCCGATGGCTACCTGGTAACCAGCGCGCACGTTATCAAAGGTGCCGACTCGCTGCTGGTAGAAAGCCGCGACCACCAGCGCTACCACGCCGAAACGGTGTACGCCGACCGCAAGCACGACTTAGCTATTCTGCGGATTAAAGACCGCAATTTCAGGCCTTTTAATAAGTTGCCCTACACGTTTAAATCGGGGCAGGCCGACCTTGGCGAGCGCGTGTACACGCTGGGCTACCCCCGCGAAGACGTGGTGTATGGCGAAGGCGCGCTGAGTGCCCGCTCGGGCTACGACGGCGACACAGCCTTCTACCAGGTCAGCATTCCGCTGAACCCCGGCAACTCGGGTGGCCCGCTACTCGATGGGCAGGGCAACCTGATTGGGGTAGTGAGCAGCCGGCAGGACGACGTGCTGGGCGCGGCCTTCGCCACTAAGTCCTCCTACCTGGTGCGGCTCGTCGACTCGCTTAAAAACAAGCAGCCCGTGCAGGCCTACCACCTGCCCCGCACCAACCAGCTAGCCGGCACGGCCCGCCCGCAGCAGCTCAAGCGCCTGCAAGACTTTGTGTTCGTGGTAAAGGTCTACGAGTAAGAATTATCAACCTGCCTTCTGCAAAATGTAGTGAAAAGCCCCGCTAACCGGCGGGGCTTTTTTGTGGTTGGGCTACCCTTCGGGCCAAGGCAAGAAGCTCTTTAGATATGAGTTGATAAACTTAAGATAAAAATTTGATAATCAGTCATTAATATTTGATTTATAGGCTAATCTTAGGCCCTTGATGCCGCCCTGCTGCCTACGAAACGCAGAGCTTTCCTCTCAGCGCAATACAGCGGTGCTGACGGCGCCCGGGTGGGCGGTGGCCGCCCCGGTGCCTCCCGCCCCAAAAAACCAGCCGCTACGCTACTAAAAGGCTGCCCGCCGTTGGTGGCCGCACTACCTCTGGGGCTGCGACCAGGCGGCGCACCTGCTGCGGCGCTGTTTGCTTGGCCCCACGCGGGGCGAAATTCAAACCGCTTTCTCCTTCAACCTCAGGGCCCCGGCTACGCCCGCGCCGCCACTCTCCCGCCCGGTGGCCGGCCGCACCCTGGGCGCGGGCTCGCAGCAGGTGCCGCTCGGCCTGCGCGGGCTGGTGCCTGGGGCCTGCCACTGCACCGTGCGCGAGGGCCGCTGCCGCCGCTCGCCGCTGGTGGTGGTAGAGGAGGGGCAATGGGCAGCCAGCGGGCTAAATAGTTAGCTGAGCGGGAACATGGCCCGCCCGTTCCCGTACAATCGGCCGGCGGGAGCCGCTAGTAGCTGCCGCCCCAACCTCACCTTTTCATTCTTTCCTCCGATGGCCGACCAACTGCAACAAATCGAAAAAGTACTGCCCGAAGATATCGCCCGCACCTTCGAAGCGGCCGTAAATGTGTTTCAAGGCAAAACCGAGCACATGGACGACCTGCTCAAAAACGGCGGCACCCTGCTGCGCAAGGTATCCAAGAATTTCAGCTCGACCCAGCTCATCCTGGCCGTGGCCGCCCTGGCCGTGGTGTCGATAGTAGTAGTAAAGAAAGTAGCTGACGACGAGGCATAAGCCGCGTTTTTCGGCCCATAAAAAAGGCTCCTCATTCTAACGGAATGAGGAGCCTTTTTTATGGGCTTGTCATCGCGAGCGCAGCGAAGCAGCCGCACCCGAACGGAACCCGAACAGCGCGGCTGAACAGGTGCGATTGCTTCGCGCTACGCTCGCAATGACAGGTAAGCAGCTAAGGAGCAACTGGCGGGCCTGCCACGGCCGCCGCCACTACCGGCTGGGCCGGCAGCTGGCGCACCAGGCTGGCGATACTCTTAGCCTGGAGGCGGCGGCGCACGGTTTCGGCGGCCAGCCAGCTATCGAGCTGCCCGATGAGGACCCGGGTAAGCGCCTGGCCTTCCACTACTTCTTCGCGCAGCTCTACGGGCAGGGTGGGGTCGAGGGCCAGCAGGCGCTCGCGCAGGGCCTGGGCGCTTTGCGCGTCGGCAAAAGCGCCGGCCTGCACCAGAAAGCGGGCGGCGGGCCGCGCCACCAGCAGCGGGCTGCCGGGCAGGGTGTCGGGGGTAGCGCGGGCACTGGGGGCGGCTGGCAGGGCGGCGGGGCCGGCCGCCAGCGTGGCGGCCGCGAGGCTATCGGCGGCGCTGGGCAGCTCGTAGGTAGTGAAGGCGGCGGCCGGGGTAGGGTCGGCGGCCTGAATGGCGAGCAGGTTGGCGGGCGTGGCCGTGGGGCCGAGCGGCGTGGTGGCGGGCACTATCTGGGCCACTACATCGGCGGCACCCTGCGAGATAATGCCCAGCGGGCGGGCGGCCACTTCGGCCAGGTCAATGATGCGCTGGTGGCGAAACGGGCCGCGGTCGGACACGCGCACCACCACCGTTTTGCCGGTTTTAGCGTTGGTCACGCGCAGGCGGGTGCCGAAGGGCAGCGTCTTGTGGGCGCAGGTAAACTTAAAGCGGTTGAACCGCTCGCCGTTGCTGGTCCGCATACCTTGGTGCTCGCGGCCGTACCACGAGGCGCGGCCCCGCAGCACGACGCTGTACGAGGTAGCCGTAACGGTGGAAGTAGCCTTGTGCGTGCGCTGGGCGCGCGCCGCAGCGGGCATCGTTAACCCGCAGATTAGCAACAAATAAACACCTATAAAAAGAAGGGCAGAAGGCAGAAATGTAGTTCGCTTGAGCGTCATGCGCTTTTTGGGATGGTAACTAACCGAATGTAATACCCCCCTCCCGAAAAGCTGCTATTGCGCGCTGCTAACCTTGTTGTCAATTTATTAAAATTGTATTTTTTATATAAAACTTGCATTTAAGGTGAGTGAAGACTGGGTAATCAAGCTTGTTGAATAGCCGATTGTGTTTGTTAAAGGCAGTTTTAGCCCTATTATTGTATTATTCCGCTAGGTCAGTCATAATTAGATTTTGCGGCGGGTGCAAAATTTTGGCATTTAATCAAAAGTCGTGTTCAGAGCCGGGTTGCGTAAGTGCTATTTGTGTCGTATATGCCGGGCCGGTTTTCGGCGGGCGGGCGTACCTTCGCGCCATGGATTTTGGCCGCCTGCCCGACCTGCGCTACGTTGATTTTCGGCTACCTCCCGACCACCCCGACACGGCCCGCGTGCTAACCCGCGCCCAACCCACGGCCCCGGCCGCGCCGGGCCTCTACGTGGGCTGCCCCATCTGGACCAATAAGGAGTGGCTGGGCTCGTACTTCCCGCTGGGCGCGAAAGAGCCCGACTACCTGCACTATTACGCGCAGCAATTCAATAGCCTGGAGCTGAACACTACCCACTACCGCATCCCCGACGCGCCCACCGTGCGGCGCTGGCGCGCGGCCGTGGGGCCGGGCTTCCGGTTTTGCCCCAAGCTGCCGCGCAGCATCAGCCACGAGCGCGAGCTGTATAATGTTGATTCGCTGGCGCTCACCTTCACCCGCGCCATCGCGGAGCTGGACGACCGCCTGGGGCCGTGCTTTTTGCAACTGCCGCCGCACTTCGGCCCCGAAAGCCTGCCGCGCCTCGAGCGCTTCCTGCTCGACTGGCCCGCCGACATCCCGCTGGCCGTGGAGCTGCGCCACCCGCGCTGGTTTGCCGACCGCGTGCTGGCCGACAGCGTCTTCGCCACTCTCGAGGCCCTCAATAAAACGCTGGTCATCACCGACGTAGCCGGCCGGCGCGACGTGCTGCCCCAGCGCCTCACCACGCCCGTGGCGTTCCTGCGCTTCAACGGCCACGGCCTGGTAGCCAGCGACTTTCAGCGCGCCGACGAGTGGGCTGCCCGCCTGGCCGACTGGTACGCGCAGGGTTTGCACGCCGCGTATGTGTTTATTCACCAGAAAGATGTGCGCCACGCGCCCATCTGGGCGCAGCACTTTCTGGGCCGCGTGCACGCGCTCACGGGCTTTCCCATTCAGCCGCCCCGGCCCATCCCGCAGGTGGTGCAGGGCAGCTTGTTTTAGGCTTGGAGGCTGCTGGCCACGCCCGTCATGCTGAGCGAAGCGCAGCGGAGTCGAAGCATCTCTTTAGCAAAGTAATTCCTGACGCTAGCAATGTAGCGATAGAGATGCTTCGACTCCGCTGCGCTCCGCCCAGTATGACGGGCGTCAACCAGTACTCTTGCTACCGAAACTTCCCCTGCGGGTCGGGCATTTTCTCTTTGAGGTCGCCTATCAGGTTGAAATCCAGGCTACTCATGTTGAGGGCCTGGCCTTTGTGCACGGCTTCCCAGGCGCCGGCGTAGTCTTCCTGCTCGTAGCGGATGCGGGCCTGGGTTTGCCAGGCGTCGGCGTTGTTAGGGTCGGCCAGTAGGGCGCGCTGCACGTAGCCGGCGGCCTCGGTCAGGTCTTTCTTTTTCTTGGTGAGGGCGTAGCGGTCGGCGGCCGTGGTGGCGGCGTCGGTGAGCAGGTAGGCGTTGGTGGGGGCCACGGCCAGGCCTTGCAGCAGCAGGGTTTGCACCTCGGTGGCGGGGGCTTTGCGCTGGCTCAGCAGCACGGCCAGGCCGCGGTAGGCGTCGGCATTCTGGGGGTCGAGCACCCAGGCCAGGTTGAAGCGCACGGCCGCCGTGTCGGGCTGGTGTTCAATCAGATACTCAAACCCCTTGGTGCTGAAAAACTTGCTGGCCTCGGCCCGCGACGCAAAGCTGCGGTCGATGTCGGCCAGCACGGCCGGGCCCACAAACTGCTGCGCCTGCGCCGGACTGGCCCCGCCATACAGCGGCAGCAGGCGCGAGGCGCTGGTGAGCTCGACGGGCGCGGCGTCTTTTTTCTTGCGCTGGGCCTGGGCGGGCCGGCTGTTGGCAAAAGTGAGCAGGGCGATAAAAGCCGCGCCCAGCAGGGGGCGCGCAGAAACCATCGAAAAAGCCACGGGGAAGAAAGTAAATAAGAGCCGCTAAAACTGCTACAGGCGGGCAGTCAGCAAAAATAACGTTTTGCCGGCTTTGCCCGCGCTGCTACTTAGCCAAACCGCTAGCTGCCGGCCGGCGTAGGTGAAGCCGCCGCCGCCAAGCTAAACAGGTGGCTTCGACAATAAGTATGCGCTATTTCCGCCTGCTGGCGCTGCCGCCGCTGGGGCTGCTTTTGGCCGCCGCCGTAGTGCTGCTGGCCACTGAGTGGGCCGTGGCCCGCGCCAGCCGCCGCGTGGCCGATGTGGCCTACGTGCCCGCCTCGGCTCCCGATTTTGACGCCCAGCGCCATCGGCTCGACGTGTATGAGCCCACTGCCCGCGCGGCTGCGCCGCGCCCGGTGGTGCTGTTCATCCACGGCGGCAGCTGGAACAGCGGCAGCAAAGACGACTTTATGTACAAAGCTATCGGCCGCCGATTGGCCAAAAACGGCTTTGTGGGCGTGGTCATCAGCTACCGGCTGAGCCCGCAGGTGCGCGTGCCGCAGCAGGCCGACGACTGCGCCCGCGCCCTGGCCTGGGCGGTGAATCACATAAAAGAATACGGCGGCGACCCGGCGCGCATCGTGCTCATGGGCCACTCGGCGGGCGGCGGGCTGGCCGCGCTGCTCGCTACCGGCTCCGACACGCTACTCGCCCGCCACGGCTTGCCTCGCACGGCCGCCCACGGCGTGCTGCTCGACGACCCCGCTGGCCTCGACATGCTCGACTACCTCACCAAAATGCAGTACGAAGGCGACGCGCAGTATTTAATTCCCTTCACCAAAAGCCCGGCCGTGTGGCGGCAGGCCTCGGCGCTCTACCACCTGCGGGCCGGCGCGCCGCCCTACAGTGTTTACATCGGCGGCGACACCTACCCGAGCATCAAGGAAAGCAGCGCGCGGTTTCGGCAGCGGCTGGCGCAACTGGGGCCGGCGCCCCGCTACACGGTGCTGCCCGGCAAGAAGCACGTGGGCATGGTGACGCAGCTTTTTTGGGCTGATAACCAATTATATAAAGAGTTGCATCGGCTGGCGCAGTGAGCAGCGCAGGCTACTGAATGCGCAGGGAAATGGGCATCGTAAAGCTCACCTTAACGGGCCGGCCATCTTGCTGGCCCGGTGTAAAGCGCTTGAGCTGGTAAACGGCTTGCATGGCGTTGGCGTCGACCGAGGGAAACAGCGATTGTATCATGTGCACATCGGTCACGGTGCCCTGCTCCGTCACGCTGAAGGCCACCAGCACCCGGCCCTCTACCTTGGCCTTCAGGGCATCTTTCGGATACTTAAAATTGCGCATCATTGCCCGGATGATGGCCTGCGGGCCGCCATCGCCTTCCGGGTAGCGGGGCATTACTTCGTAGGCAAAAAACGGCACTGGCTTGCCATCGGCTGCAAAGCACTCGCCGCCGCTGCTGAGGCCCGTGGCCGCAAACTGCTCGCGGCGCTTGAGCTGCCCGCTGGGGTAGTAGGTGCGCAGCTCGCCGGTGCGGCGGCCGTTGGTGAACTCGGCGTGCGTGGTAAGCTGGCCGCTTTTGGTGAAGGTTTCGGTTATGCCGTTGGGTAGCTGCTTGGCTACGTGCGCCAGTTCTTCGCGGCTTTGCAGCTGGCCGTTGCTGAGGTAGTAGTCGCGCACCTCGCCGGCCGTGCTATCGCGCCACTGGGTTTCGCGCCGGTACATGGCCCCGGTGGCCGAGGGCAGCACCGCGAAGGTCGAATCCAGAAACTCTTTTTTCAGGGGTGGCACGGTTTGCTGGGCGGCTGCTTCGCTCAAGCCAAAACCCAGGCACAGCAGGCCGCTTACTATGTAGTTGTATTTCATGCTCAAAAATAAGCTGCCCATTGAGTTGCGAGCCGGCCTATCATGCCTTTGCTCAAGACGATGCCTTCTACTGCCCGCCTGGATACTTCACGCCCATATTCTGAAACAGAAACGCCCATTTGTCAGCCTGCTCGCTGATGACTTGGGCCGTAGAGCGCCCTGAGCCGTGGCCGGCGTTGGGCTCGACGCGCAGGAGCACCGGAGCCGCCCCGAGCTGGGTTTCTTGCAAGCGCGCGGCAAACTTGAAGGAGTGTGCTGGTACCACCCGGTCGTCGTGGTCGGCGGTTGTGATGAGCGTAGCCGGATAGCTGGCGGGCTTGAGGGCGTGGTAGGGCGAATACTGGTAGAGGTAGCGGAACATCTCGGGCGAGTCTTGGGCGGTGCCGTATTCGCTGGTCCAGCCCGCTCCGCTCGTAAACTGCTGGTAGCGTAGCATATCCAGCACGCCCACGGCCGGAAAGGCAACCTTGAACAGGTCGGGCCGCTGGCTAAGCGTAGCGCCCACGAGCAAGCCGCCGTTCGAGGCGCCTGAGCCGGCAAGGTAGTCGGCAGAAGTGTAGCGGTTCTGGATAAGCCATTCAGCCGCCGCGATGTAGTCGTTGAACACCGTCTGCTTTTTGAGCTTGGTGCCGGCCAAGTGCCAGTTTTCGCCGTACTCGCCGCCGCCGCGCAAGCTGGGCACGGCGTAAATGCCGCCGTTTTCCAGCAAAATAATATTCGAGGTGCTGAATTGCGGCGTGACATTCACCCCGAAACCCCCGTAGGCGTGCAGCAACGTAGGGTTTTTACCGTTCAGAACCAGCCCCTTTTTGTAAGTGAGTACCATCGGGATACGCGTGCCATCCTTCGAGCGATAGAAGATGAGCTTTGACTCGTACTTGCTTGGGTTGAAGCGGATAGGCGGAATTTTATACAGCACCGATTCGCCGGCTGAAATACTGTATTTGAAGATGGTGGGTGGCAGCGTGTAGGAGGTGAAGGTGTAGTAGATTTCCTTTTGGCTGGGTTTGCCGCTAAAGCCACTAACCGCACCTATTTGCGGCAGGGAAATAGTGCGCTCAAGATATCCCTCCAAGGAGTACTGCTCTACCTTGGAAGTAGCCCCAGCCGAGTGAATAGCGAATAATTTTCCGCCGGCCATTCTCACGTCACCAACGTTCTGATTGCTCGCAATCAGCACATTCCAGTGGTCTGGCCCAGGGTTATTGCTAGTCGTGACCACGACCTGAAACTTGGGCGCTACGCCAAGATTGGTCACTATGTACAGCAGCTTGCCAACATTCCCTATGATGCGATGGGTGCTGCTCTCAGTGGCTACTACGTTCAGGATGCTGCTGCCAGGCTTGGTTAAGTCTTGCACGTAGAGCTTGTTACCGGTAGTCGTGTTGGATGCCGTTATTACCAGGAAGCGCTCGTCGTCGGTGAGATGCGCCCCGATGTAGCGGTGCGGGTTTTGCTCGCCGCCAAAGACGAGTTTGTCGCTGCTTTGGGCCGTGCCTAGCTGGTGGTAGTAAAGCTTGTGAAACTGGGTTTTGTCGGTTAGCCGGTAGCCAGTCGTGGGCCGGTCGTAGCTGCTGTAGTAAAAGCCTGCGGTGCCTTGCCAGGCCAGCGTCGAAAACTTGACGTGCTGAAGCGTATCGCCCACCACGGTCTTGTCGGCGGTGCGCACCACCAGGGCTTTGTGCCAGTCAGAGCCACTTTCCGCAAGCTGGTAGGCCGCCAGGCTCCCGTCGTGCGTAAAACTGATGCCCGCGAGCGAAGTAGTGCCATCCTTTGAGAACGTGCCGGGGTCTAAAAAAACCTCCGGCGCGGCGTCTCCCAACTGCCGGTATAGCACGCCCTGGCTTTGCAGGCCAGTATTCTTATAGAAGTAGGTATACTCACCGTGCTTGGTAGGGGCCGAGTAGCGCTCATAATCCCAGAGCTTGGTGAGGCGGTCGTGAATAGCTGCCCGGCACGGAATAGCAGCCAGGTACTGCTGAGTTGCCTGGTTCTCGGCCTGCACCCACCGCTTGGTATCGGCTGCCTGGTCGTCTTCGAGCCAGCGATACGGGTCGGCTACCTTGGTTCCGAAATAGGTGGTTACGGTATCTACCTTCCGGGCTTGGGGATAAGCTATTGGCGCTGAGGCAGGCATAAGCTGTCCATTGGCATAGCTGCTAGCGAAAAACAAAGTTGAGACTAGGAGCAAGTGCTTTTCCATAGATAGTCGTAGCGCACAGAACAACAGGCGCTACAAAATAAAACTATCCTCTCGCTAAAACAGGCTGCCCTGCCGGGCGGGCCGCTCAAAGTCGAGCAGCCACTTTTTGCGCATCAGCCCGCCCGCGTAGCCGGTGAGCGAGCCATCGGCACCTACCACCCGGTGGCAGGGCCACACGATGGCCAGCGGATTCTGCCCATTGGCCGCGCCCACGGCGCGCACCGATTTGGGGTTGTTCAGCAGCCGGGCAATGTCGAGGTACGACGCCGTGCGCCCGTGCGCGATGCCGGCCAGCGCCGCCCACACCTGCCGCTGAAACCCGGTGCCGACGAGCGGCGCACACGCCAGGCTGAACTCGCGCAGCTCGCCACTAAAGTAGGCTTGTAGCTGGCGCATTGGCTCTTGCAGGCACGACGCCACGTCGGCCGGGGCCGTGGGAGCCACGTCTTCGTGGTCGAGAAAACGCACCGCGTGCAAGCCGGCATCGGAGCCGCTGAGCGCCAGCATGCCGAGCGGCGAGTAGAGGTAGGCCAGGGCGTCCATTGGTGGGTTTTCGGGTGAGCGAATGAGTGAATGAGCCCGTCATGCTGAGCGGAGCGCAGCGCAGTCGAAGCATCTCTACTTCAATAGTAACTCCTAATGCCGACAACGAAGCGATAGAGATGCTTCGACTGCGCAGCGCTCAGCATGACAGTACCATCCACTCATCCACGCATCCACTCATCCACGCATCCACGCATCCACGCATCCACGCATCCAAAACCCCACTTACCCAATCGCCAGGGCGGGCTTGCGGTCGAGCACCTGGGCCACGGTAGCCTGGGCAGCGCGCAGGCCTTCGGCGCTGGGCTCGTGCAAGATGCGCTGGGGCGGGCCGTCGGGGTGCAGGGCCGCATCCCAGAGGCCCGAGTGGTGCCAGTTGTCAAGGAAGTCCCAGTCGGGGCGGTCGATGATAGGGTAGAGGCACACGCCCAGCAGCGGAATGCCCTGCTGCAGGGCCGCCGCGCACTCGCGGCCTATCATGCGCAGCCACAGCGGCCGGTCGATGCCGGGGTGGCTGGTTTCGGTGAGGGCGATGGGGCGATTGTAGCGGCGGTGGGCTTCTTTGAACAAGTCGCGCAGCGGGCGCAGGCGCGGGTCGGGGTGCGGGTCGTTCCAGCCCAGGCGCTGGCCGGTGGTTACATCCCACTGGTTGTCATAGTAGTAATTAAAGCCCATGATGTCCAGAAACTCGGGACGGCCGCCCAGCTCGGGGCTCACGCGCCCGGCCAGGATGTCGGTGGCCTGGTACTGCCACTCGTGGTGCTGCTTGGCATCGCGCCGCTGCTGGGGCGTGGCATTATGCGGGGGCACGATGTTCACGAGCGGCTCGGTGGTGAGGATGCGGATGCCGGGGTCGGCCTCGCGCAGCGCCACCACGCCCTCGATGTAGGCGCGCATGAGGGCGTATTTCACTTCCCAGCCCAGGCGCACGCCGTAGGGCGAGGTAGCGCGCACCTCGCCGCCGGCCCAGCTCAAAAAGCTTACCTCATTGATGGGCGTAACCACGAGCACGCCCTCGGGCCGCTCGGAGCGGTAGAAGTTCACGAAGGCCCGGCACAGCGCTGCAAAGCGCCGCGCAAACATGGGGTGCAGGGGCGTAAGGTCGTCGGGGAAGCCGAAGTGGCACATGTCCCACACCTGCTGAATGCCGTGGCGCTGGCCGGCGTCGAGCATCGTTTTCACGGTGCTCCAGTCGTAGTGGTAGGGCGTTTTTTCGATGTGCGCCCACCGAATGCCCTCGCGCACGGTTTTCACCCCAAACTGATGGAGGTCGGTGTAGTCCTCATCCAGCAGCTGCAAATGGCCGGTGAGCGGCAAAAAATCGACCCGGTTGCCGAAGCAGTTGAGCTGGTCGGTGCATTCGTAGCCGCCCCACCAAAATGATTTAAAAGGCGTAGTGTTCAGGTGTGCGGTCATGGGGGAGTAGTCTGGTTGTTAGGTGTTTTCTATTGTCATGCTGAGCGCAGCGCAGCGGAGTCGAAGCATCTCTGTTGCACCGTTGTTAGCGCCAGAAGTTACTATGCGAAAGAGATGCTTCGACTGCGCTGCGCTCAGCATGACGGAAGGGATTACTCCCGGCCAGTCAGCGATTTGGCTTCGATAAAAATGCGCCGAAACTCGGGGTGCTCGGCCCGAATGGCGTCCTGCACGGCCTCAATGGCGTTCTCAACCTGCGTGGCCGTGAGGTGGTCGTCGAAGTCCACATCGAGGGCCAGCATCACGTCGTCGGGGGCAAGGTACATAGTGAGCGGCGGGCGCACCCGCGTCACGCCGGGCGTGCGGCGGGCCAGCTCCTGCACCTGCTGGGCGGTGGCGTCGCTCACGCCTTCGCCCGTCAGCAGGTCTTTGGTGCGCGATACAAGTAGCACGGCCACGCCCATTAGCAGCAGGCCGATGATGATGGACGCCCCGCCGTCGAAAAACGGATTGTTGAGCGCGTGGCCAAAATAAACGCCCAGCAGCGCGATGAGCAGGCCCGCCACGGCGGCCGCATTCTCGAGCACCGAGGCAAACACGGCCGGGTCGCGGCTGGTGCGTAGCGTGCGCCAGAAGCTCACACCGGGCGCTTGCTTTTCGAGCAGCGCGCGCAGCGCAAGAAATAGCGCGGCGCCTTCAAACAGTATCGACAAGCCCAGCACGATGTAGTTCCACTTGGCATCGGTGAGCGGCTCGGGGTGCTCCAGGTGCTTGATGCCTTCGTAAAATGACATGCCGCCGCCAATGGCGAAGATGAGCACGGCCACTATCAAGGCCCAGAAGTACAGCTCCTTGCCGTGGCCGAATGGGTGCTTGGCGTCGGCTGGGCGCTGGCTGCGGCTCATGCCGTAGAGCAGCAGGCCGCCGTTGCCGGTATCGACCAGCGAGTGGATGCCCTCGGAGAGCATGGCCGACGAGCCAGTGATGTAGGCGGCCACAAATTTGGAAACGGCGATGGCCACGTTGGCCGCGATGCCGCCGTAGAGCGAGAGCTTGGAAGAGGAGGATGCTGACATGCTAAGCCCGCGTGTACGGCGCCGGCCCGCCGGGGTTAGGCCAGACCAGGCGAAATATAAATCCGGCAATACCTGATTGCACATTATTAGCAACTACTTTGCATGAGGATTTTGTGATTTAGAACCCGTGCCATGCGCTACCTGCTGCTCTTAAGCTGGCTACTGCTCGGCGGAAGCTGGGCCGTAGCGCAGGCCGCCCCGCCCCGGCTCGATACCCTGCGCCTGAGCTACGCCGAGTACGACCCGGCGGCCCGGTTTTTCAGCTACTGCTTTGATGAAAGCCGCCCGCCCGCCACGGCCGGCCGGGCGGCGAGCCTGTGGGCGGCGGGACGCTTCCGGCCCCTGCCCCGGCAAGACCTGCTGCAAGCCGGCTACCAGCCCGGCCGGCTGTGGCTGCGCGTGGCGGCGGTGAATACGCTGCCGCAACGCACGCATTTTCTGTGGAATGTCTACTCCTTCGTGGATAGCGCCACGCTGTATGTGCAGCCCGGTGGGCGCGGGCCGCTCCGGTGGGTAGGCGCGGCCAGCAGCTGGGCGGTAGCCACGCAGCGGCCGTTTCCGGCGCGGGTGCTGTGTTTGCCGTTCTGGCTGGGGGGCGGCGAGCGGGCCGTGTACTACCTGCGCGTCGAAAACCGCTGCGCCAACTGGCTGCTGTTTACCGACATCACCACCACCGAGGGCTTTCTGCGCTACGAGCAAGACTACCTGGGCTTTACGTATTGGAACTGGCTACTGGGGCTGTACCTGGGCAGCGCCCTGGTCAACGGCGTGCTCTATCTCTTTCTGCGCGACCGCATTCTGCTTTGGTACGGGGCCTACGTGGTGAGCATTACTTGGGTGCTGCTGATGGAAGAAAACCTCGATGCCGTGCTGTTGCCGCAGGCCGCGTATGCGGCGGGCTGGCAGCTAGGGCAGTTTGGGCTGCTGCTGCTGGCGCAGGGCTGCGGGCTGCGCATCCTGGCCTTGTTTGTGCGGCTGCGGCAGGGCTGGCCCCGGCTGCACCGCCTCAGCCAATGGCTTAGCAACGGGGCCATTGCCTACGCGGGGTTGTATTTTGTAGTAGCGCGCTGGGCCGGGCCGGCGGCGCTGGCCGGGCTGATGGCCGGCCGCGCGGTGCTGCTGTGGGGGCTGCTGCTGGCGGGGGCCGGCACGCTGGCGGCCGTGGTGGGGCGGGGCCGCCCGGCCCAGCGCCAGCTGGCGGCGCTGTACGCGGGCACCTACCTGCTGTTTGGGTGGGGCGCGGTCGAACTGATGCTCAACTACTCGGGCCTGGTGTATATCGATTTCATCAAGCCCAACTCGCTGGCCTGGTGCCTGGTAGCCGAGCTGATACTGCTGAGTGCCCTACTCACCGAGCGCTTTCGGCGGGCCCTGCGCCAGGCCGCCGAGCAGCGCCTGCGCCGCCTGCGCGAGCACGAGGCTACCAGCCGCCGCCTCATCGCGGCCCAGGACGAGGAGCGTGAGGCCCTGGCCCGCGAGCTGCACGATGTCCTGGCCCCCGGCCTCACGGCCCTGCACCTGGCCTGGCAGGGCCGGCTGGTGCGCCAGGCGCTGGCCCTGGCTCCGCCGCTGCTGGCCGACACCCACGCCCAAACCGAAGCCCTGCTGCGCCAACTGCGCCACGAGGTGCGCGCCTTCAGCCAGGTGCTGCTGCCCCACGCCAGCGGCGAGCCGCCGCCCCTGCCCGAAGCCCTGGCCTTGCTCACCGAAACCCTGAGCCTGGCCGGCGAGGGCCCGTGCATCGAGTGCCAGTGCGAAGCCGCCGCCGCCGGGGTGCCGCTGGCCACCCAGCAGGCGGCCTACCGCATCGTGGCCGAACTGCTGCACAATGCCTTGCGCCACGCCCAGGCCCAGCGGGTGCGCGTGGAGGTGCACCGTATGCCCACCGCCCTCTACCTGCTGGTGGCCGACGATGGCCGGGGCTTCGACCCGCACGGCCCGCCGCCGCGCAGCGGCGGCCTGGGCTTGCGCGGCGTGCGCGCCCGTGCCGGCTACCTGCGCGGCCAGGTGCAGGTAGTGAGCCAGCCCGGCCAGGGCACCCGCGTCGAGGTCGAGCTGCCGCTGTAAAATGCTGGCTGTGAAATACGCTACGTAATAGTTTTTGCATGGCTAGCCCACTGGCTGCCACCTTCTTTCTCACTACACCTGTCTGCTACAATGCCCGTTTGCCGTCTGCTCCTCGTTGATGACCACCCGGCCCTGATGCGCGGGCTGGCCGCCCTGCTCGCTCAGGAGCCCGACCTGGCGGTGGTGGGGCTATTCGCCAGCGGCAACGAGCTGCGGCACTTGCTGGACGCTACCCCCGAGCCCCCGGCCGACGTGCTGCTGCTCGACCTGCACCTGCCGCCCCCGCACGATGGCCTGCGCCTGCTGCCGCACCTGCGGCGGCGGTGGCCCGCCCTGCGGGTACTGGTGTTCAGCAGCGCCGCCTCGCCCCCACTGGTCGAGCAGGTGGCGCAGGCCGGGGCCCACGGCTTCGTGGAGAAGTTGGCCGAAGCCGACGAGCTGCTGGCTGCCATTCGGGCGGTGTATGCCGGGCAGTTGGTGTTTCCGGCCCGGCGGCGCGTGCCGCCCGCCGAGGCCGCTGCCCCGCCCGCGCCCGGCACCGAGGCCGCCGAGGCGCTATTGCGGCTGCACCAACTCTCGGCCCGCGAGCGCGAAATCGTGGGCCTCGTGCGCGAAGGGCTCTCCACGCGCGAAATCGCGGCCCGCCTCTCGCTAGCCGAGCTCACCGTGGGCACGCACCGCCGCAACATCATGCACAAGCTGGGGGTGCATGGCGTGGCTGGGCTCGTGCGCTTCGCGCACGAGCAGGGGCTGTGATAATTTTATTGACTAGAAGTATTTTTTGCATCCGTAGATTCTGGCTTGAAAACATTAAATCCAACACCTGCGGCTAGCCAAGCTTTCCTATTATACTTCCAGGAATCACTACCTTCCCCTAAAAAATCAGCACCTATAAGTAACCCTATTTGCAATCTATTCCATTGATAGAGGGATGCAAACGAAAGCGTGATAGCTGCTCTGTCGACGGTTTCGGTTGCTGTGCTATTCTTAGGAGTTAGTGCTACCGAAGTAATACCAAGTCCTAATAAGAAAGAAGCTGTATGCTTTTGTTCGTGAGCTAGGTTAAAGGCGATTCCGCCCATTCCACTAAAAGTAATATCTTTCGTGAAATCTCCTGTTGTAGGCCTGAATTTAAAAGGCATAACAACTGCACCGGCGACCGGGCTGACTAGTGCTACGAGAGGAGTAGCACTTATGGCGAGTATATCAGACGAGATGAGAAAATAACGCTCAATTCCTGTGGTTGGGTCGTAATTATATGAGTAGTAATTGCTATCTAGAATGGAATCTAAGGTAGTTGAAGGGAGTGGCTTTTCGTTAATTAAAAACTCTGTTGTATTATCGGCTAAGTAAAGCTTGCCGTTTTTTGAGCGCAAATTATCAGGGACTTTTATTTCAGGAATACTCCAGTCCCAAAACTGAATTATATAGTTGCTTTTTGAGTCTTTAATAGGCCTTGTAATAGTAAACCTAGCACCCACCGGTAAGGAAACAGGGGCTCTGCCAGCAAGCTCGTTGCCCTTGCTATCGCATTCTTGTAAAATAGTATATGCTTTGAGTTGATAAGTTAGAGGCAGAGAACTAGTTGCTTGGCATAGTCCTTTTAAGCAAGCTATGCTAGCTAATAATAAAATCAGAAGGCATGTTTTGGTTGTTGCAGCGCTCATGCTGGTGGGTAGATTAGTTGATAAGAAAAAAAATCCAGTACAAATCACTGAATATTTTCTTTTCCGCAAATCAGTGCCATTACTGAAAAATTCCCATCAACTATTTGCTAAAAAAGCAATCGGCTCCATAGCAGAAAACCCCAAAAAACCATCAATTAAGATGGTTTTTTGGGGTTTTCTGCTATGGAGCCGATTATTGGACTCGAACCAACGACCTGCTCATTACGAATGAGCTGCTCTACCAGCTGAGCTAAATCGGCATTCTCAGCCACCGCCTGGTGCCGGTGGGGCTGCAAAGATAACACGCCGCGCTGAAGCCATGCAATAGCCCGGCAAATTTTACGCAACTTCCCCGCGCCCCGCCCGTCTGACTAAGCCTGCGGCTACTTGGCCGCGCCGCCCTGCCATGTCCCTGTTACGCTCCCTCGCCGCCGGCTTCGCCGGCGCCATCGCCCTCAATGCGCTGCACGAAACCGTGCGCCGCCTGCGCCCGCAAGATGCCCCGCGCATGGACCTGCTCGGCGAGCGCGGCCTGCGCCAGCTACTAGCCAAAGCCGATGCCCCGCAGCCCAACGACCAGCAGGCTTACCTGCTCACGCTGGCCGGCGACGTGCTCAGCAACAGCTTGTACTACAGCTTTGTGGGTAATGACAAGCGCAGCCCGCGCCGGGGCTTGGCCTTGGGCGTGGCGGCCGGGGTGGGCGGCGTGCTGCTACCCGGCCCGCTGGGCCTGGGCACCGCCCCCAGCAACCGTACGCCCCAAACGCAGGCCATGACGGTGGCCTGGTACACCATTGGCGGGCTGGTGGCCGGCGCGGTGGCCAAGGCGCTGCGTTGAAGAGGTGTTGGGTGTTGGGTATTATGTATTGAGTGTTGGGTATTAGGTGTTGAGTAGTTTCCGAATACCTTTTCTAAACACCCAACACCCAACACCCAACACCCAACACCCAACACCCAACACCTACTGGCTGAGGCTATTGCCTTCGGTTCCGACGATTAGCGTGGCCGGCCGGCCCACTACCAGCGCCCGGTTGTCGGCCTCGTGGCCCACCGGAAAGTTGTAGCCTACCGGAAAACTGTAGCGCCGGGCATAGTGGTCGATAATCTCGTAGGCCTCCTGGCCGAAAGGGATGGCGTTGTCGCGCATCTGTGAGAAGTGGCCCACTACCAGCCCGGCCAGGCCTGCCAGCTGCCCGCTGCGGTGCAGGTGCAGCAGCATGCGGTCGACGTGGTAGAGGTATTCATCCAGGTCTTCGAGAAATAAAATGCGGCCCGCGAAGCTGGCTTGCGAGCGGGTACCGGTGCTGGTTTGCAGCAGGCTCAGATTGCCGCCCACCAGCTCGCCGGTGGCGGTGCCGGGGCGATTGAGCGGGTGCGCAGGTGCTTCGTAGGAAATTGACTCTCCGAATAATACACTCCGCAAGCTGCTCAGTGCCAGCTCGCCGCCGGCCTGCCCGAAGGCGAAAGGCATCACGCCGTGGATGCTCTGGTAGCCGAGTTGCAGCAGGTGCCCGTTGAGCACCGTGATGTCGGAGAAGCCGGCCACCCACTTAGGCGCGCGGGCAAAGCCGCTGAAATCCAGCTCATCAAGCAGGCGGGCGGTGCCGTAGCCGCCGCGCGCGCAGAAGATGGCCCGGATGGCCGGGTCGTCGAGCTGGCGCTGCAAGTCGCGGCGGCGCAGCTCATCGTCGCCGGCAAACTGGTGGGCGGCGGCCCCGATGCTTTCGCCCAGCACCACTTCCAGGCCCCAGGCGGCGAGGATGTGAGTAGCGGCCTCAACCTCGGCGGGGCTGACTTTGCGGGCCGTGGCCACGATGGCCACGCGCTGGCCGGGCTGGAGAAAAGGGGGGGCGATGGCGGGCATAAGCAGGCGGCCGGCACTAGCGCCGGCCCGTGGCCGCAAAGAAACGGCCGCGCCCGCTCAACCCCGGCCGCCGGGGCTACGTTGGCAGGCGTAGAGGCAGTAGCGCGAACTACAAAGTTCGCGCTACTGCCTCTACGCCGAGTGGCCTTGGTTGCCTGAGTTAATGCCTTCTTGTTATATCAATAGCTTCACTATGAGCTCACTTCTTCGCTTCGCAACATTCCTGCTGCTACTCGCCAGCGCCGGCCGCGCCGTGGCCCAGCTTGCGCCCATCGACACGGCGCGGGGGCGCTACTACCAGCCGGTTTTTACCAATGTCACGGTCACGAGCAACGTCACCTACGGCTCGGCCGTCACCTACACTGGCACCACCCAAGCGCTGCTCATGGACGTGTACCAGCCCACCGGCGACACCGTGAGCCGCCGGCCGCTCATTGTGTTTGCCCACGGCGGCGGTTTTCTTTTTGGTATGAAGACCGATGCATATCCGGTGGCGTTTTGTACGCGGCTGGCGCGGCTGGGCTACGTGGTGGCCAGCATCGAGTATCGCCTGGGCTTTCCGCTCACGGGTTTTCCGGTGGCGCTCACCGATACGGCGGGCATCGCGCAGGCCGCCATTCGGGGCGGGCACGACATGAAAGCGGCCATCCGCTTTTTCCGCCAGAATGCCGCCACCAGTAAAACCTACCGCGTGCACCCCAACTACGTGATTGCGGCGGGCTCATCGGCCGGGGCCTTCGCGGCCCTCGAAGTGGGCTACCTCGACAAAGCCAGCGAGGTGCCCGCCTACGTGAACCTCGCTTCGCTCGGTGGCATCGAAGGCAATAGCGGCACCCCCGGCTACAGCAGCGCCGTGATGGCCGTGCTCAACCTGAGCGGGGCCACCGAAAACCCTTCCGTAATAGAAGCCGGCAATGCGCCCCTGTGCAGCGCCCACGGCACCGCCGACGCCACCGTGCCCTACCTGCAAGGCAAAATCGGCGTGGGCCTGCCACCCAAATACGTGTACGGCAGCGGCCGCCTCAACCCCCGCGCTACCGCGCTGGGTATCACCAACGTGCTGCGCCGCTTCAGCAAGGCCGGCCACGTGCCTTTCGAAACCAACGGCGCCTACGCCGACACTACCTTCTGGACTATCCGCGACTTTCTGCGCCCGCTGCTGCGCCGCGCCGGCGTGGCCCTGGCCGCCCGCACCGGCACCCGCGCCAGCGCCGTGCAAGCCTACCCCAACCCCGCCCAGGAAGCCGTGCAACTGGCCCTGCCCGCCGACTGGGCGCAGCTCGGCGAGGCCGAGCTGCTCGACGTGGCCGGCCGCGTGGTGCGCCTCTTCCGCCCGCAGGCGCAGACTACGCCGCTGGTGCGCGGCGCGCTGCCAGCCGGGATTTATGCGGTGCGCTTTGCGGGGCAAGTGCCGGTGCGCGTAGTATTTGAGTGAGGGTAGGGGCCTGCGGTTTCCTTCGCAGGCAGATTTATAACGCTTATCAAGCAGTTGTTTAGAAAACGTGACAGCCACCCTTCACGGGAAGGGTACGCTTATGGCAGAGCGGATTTATACGCTGGGCAAATACCGGATTAATTGTCAGTAATTCTGCAACAAGAGCCCTATCTGCGGCTGCACTGCCTCGTGAACGGGGAACCCTACTGCGACTCTAGGGATAGACACCCATAATACAGGAAATTCCTCTTGCCAAGGCTAGCAAAAACTGAGTCAGGTGGCGGAAGAGACGTCCCATATTCTTGGCTGATGAAGGTAGGTAGCGACAGTTAAACGCAATAGTAACAGATTGCACGCAACTAGCGAGGGAAAGTTAATTGTACAGGCAAAGGAAAACGACTTGCTACGGGCGAATTTCCTTCGTGGAAATCAAGAAAAGTCCTATCCTTTTTAAAGTCAAAAGGCTCGTTGCGGCGCACCCGCCGCTACCCCCGCGTAAAACCCTGCCAGCGCCGCCGTTATCTGCCCCGTTTCCAGCAAAAAGCCGTCGTGCCCGAAGCTTGAATCCAGCTCGCCATACACCGCGCCGGCAATGCCCGCCGCGATTTCGCGCTGCTCGACTAGCGGAAACAGCACGTCGGAGGTAATGCCCAGCACCAGCGTGCGCGCCCGGATGGAAGCCAGCGCGGCGGCTACGCCGCCCCGGCCGCGCCCCAGGTTGTGCGAATCCATAGCCCGCGTGAGGGCCACGTAGCTGTAGGCGTCGAAGCGGGCCACGAGCTTGTGACCCTGGTAGCGCTGGTAGCTGCTGGCCCGGAAGTCGCGCAGGCGGCTGTCGTCGGGGTCGGTTTGGGTGTGGCCGTAGGCGTCGTGGCCCCGGTAGCTGAGCAGGGCCACGGCGCGGGCGGCGGCCAGGCCGGCATCGCCGCCGCCCGGGCGGTTTTCGTGGTAAGTGGCATCGGCCTCGATGGCCAGGCGCTGGGCCTCGTTGAAGGCGATGCCCCAGGCCGAATGCCGGGCGCTGGTGGCAATAACCACCAGGTGGCTAAATACTTCGGGCTGGCGCACGGCCCACTCCAGCGCCTGCTGCCCGCCCAGCGAGCCGCCGATGAGCGTGTGAATATGCGTCAGACCCAGCTCCTGCCGCAGCGCCTCGTGCGCGGCCACCAGGTCGCGGATGGTGAGTAGCGGGAAGCTTTGGAAGCGCCCCGCGCCGGTGGCCGGGTCAGCGTCGAGCGGGCAGGTGCTGCCGTAGCACGAGCCCAGAATGTTGGCGCACACGATAAACCAGTCGGCCGGGTCGTAGAAGCAGCCCGCCCCGAATAGCCCCGGCCACCAGTCGAGCACGTCGGCATTGGCCGTGAGGGCGTGGCACACCCACACCACGTTGTCCTGGGCGGCGTTGAGGCAGCCCCAGGTGCGGTAGGCCACGCGGGCGCCGGCCAGCGTTTCGCCGCTTTCCAGCGGGAAAGAGTTGGGGAGATGGAAGGTATATTCTTTCATAACATCAATTACTTACTAACTATCATTGCGAGCAAAGCGAAGCAATCGCACCAGCACGGAACCCGAACGGCTCGTCCTGATGCGATTGCTTCGCTTCGCTCGCAATGACAGCTTAAAAACCAACGCCTACACTTCCAGCGGCTGCGCGTGCTCGGGCTGGGACTCCGGAATGCTGGCATCAGCCTCACCCTTGGGCGCGGCGGTGCTGGCGGCGGCCAGCGCTTGGCCCAGGTCGGCCAAGATGTCGTCGATGTGCTCGATGCCGACCGACAAACGCAGTAGGGTGGGCGTCACGCCCGAGGCCGTTTGCTCGGCTTCGCTGAGTTGCTGGTGGGTAGTAGCCGAGGGCTGAATGATGAGCGTTTTGGCGTCGCCCACGTTGGCCAGGTGGCTGATTAGCTTGAGATTGTCGATTACGGCCGTGGCCGTGTCCTTGCTGCCGTGCAGCGTGAAGGACAGCACGCCGCCGAAGCCACGGGTGAGGTACTTGGCCGCCGTAGCGTGGTGCGGACTGCTGGGCAGGCCGGGGTAGTTGACGCTGGCCACCTCGGGGCGCTGCTCCAGCCACTGCGCCACTTTCAGGGTGTTTTCGACGGTGCGCTCCACGCGGAGGCTCAGGGTTTCGAGGCCTTGCAGCAGCAGAAAAGAGTTGAATGGGCTGATAGCCGGGCCGAAGTCGCGCAAACCCTCCACGCGGGCCCGAATGGCGAAAGCGATGTTGCCGAACGGCCCGTTTTTGCCGAATACATCGTTGAAAATCAGGCCGTGGTAGCCCTCGCTGGGCTCGGTGAACTGCGGGTATTTGCCGTTGCCGAAGTCGTAGGTGCCACCGTCCACGATTACTCCGCCCACGCTGGTGCCGTGGCCGCCTATCCATTTGGTGGCCGACTCCACCACGATGTTAGCCCCGTGCTTGAGCGGCTGAAACAGGTAGCCGCCCGCGCCGAAGGTATTATCGACCACCAGCGGCAAGTCGTGCTTTTTAGCCACCGCCGCCACGCGCTCGAAGTCAGGCACGCTAAAGCTCGGGTTGCCAATGGTTTCGAGGTAGATGGCGCGGGTTTTATCGTCAATCAGCGCCGCTATGCTGTCGGCATCGTCGCCCTGGGCAAAGCGCGCCTCTATGCCCAAGCGCTTGAAGGCCACCTTAAACTGGTTGTAGGTGCCGCCGTAGAGGTAAGAGCTGGAAACCAGGTTGTCGCCGGGCTGCAAGATGTTGTTGAGGGCGATGAACTGCGCCGCCTGCCCCGAGCCCACGGCCACGGCCGCCACGCCGCCTTCGAGCGCCGCGATGCGCTGCTCAAATACGTCGGTGGTCGGGTTCATCAGGCGGGTGTAGATGTTGCCAAACTCCTTCAGCGCAAACAGATTAGCGCCGTGCTCAGCATTCTTGAACACGTAGCTGGTAGTCTGGTAAATCGGCACCGCGCGCGAGCCGGTGGTGGGGTCGGGCTGCTGCCCGGCGTGCAGTTGCAGGGTTTCGAAATGCAGGTTTTGGGTGGCCATAAAATTGAAAAAAGAAGAAGGGAAAAAAGTGCTTTTAAAATTGAGCTTCAAGCAAAGCGCAGGCTATCAACAGCTAGCGCGAAAGCCAGCAAGCCACTAGTTGCGCGAGCTGACTACGCGCCAGCCCGGTAGTACCCACGAAATGAAAGAGAATTGGCCCGCCGCTTACGCCGGGCAACAACAGCCGCGCATTGGCAGGCGGCTAGTGGGCACAATGGCCCCGGCCAGCGGCAATGCCGCGGCAAAAATGGGTGCTAGTGCTACCGCCCGCCGCAGAGCGGTGGGCGGGCTGGGCAAGCAGTTAGTCAAAGGGGAGTGGTACATGACACGCAGTTTATAGCTCCCGTGCCGGCGGGCGGCAGGGTAGGAGTTGGCACCTTTCCGGGAAGGATGGTTGCCAGCGGGTCGCGGAGCCTAATCTCTCGCCGCTTCTGTATAAAAGGTAAAAACCGCCCCGCCGACTGCGGGGAGTACCTATGGTTTGGTGCTGGCAAATATAGGCAGCGGGTTGGAATTACAAACGCGGGGCGCATGGTGGGGCGGGCTGCCGGCTTTTCGCCGGGCACGGCTGTCCCTGCTAGCGCAGCCAAGCAAGAGCAGGCGTTTATAAAACAGCTGCTTACAGCCCGTTATAAAACAAAAAGGCCGCCCCAAAACTGGAGCGGCTTTTCTCACCTTTTTTCTGCAAAAAGTACCTAGAGACTAGGTAGGGTTAACACCTGACCGATTTCAATCTTGTCGGGGTTACTGCCGATGGTGGCCTTGTTGGCCTCGTATATCTGGTGCCACTTGGCGGCGTCGCCGTAGTGGTTTTTAGCAATTTTAGAGAGCGAGTCGCCGCTTACAACGGTGTACTGCTCGCCGGCCGTGGTTTTGGCGTCGGTGCCGTTGCCGAAAAAATCGGTGGTAGCGCCGCTGGCCGCAGGCTTGGCGGCTTCTACCGGCTTTTTATCGCCCTCGTTCGTTAGAAAATCCAATAAGCCCATGGCTGTAAGGTAGTAACGTGAAAGAAAAGACAATGCCAGCGCGGCTATCCGAGTAAGCTGGCCAGCTGGCTTGCGGCCCATTTGTACGAGGGGGCTTGGTAAAGGTTATAGTACAACTAAAAAAACTGCTATGCGTAAGCAGGGCCAACGCTGGCCACCAGCGCCTAAAGCTCTTTCACTACCTTATTTTTTCACGTCCATGACCCGCTCTCCCCTGGCCCTGCGGCCGTATCTCGCCTCGTTGCTGTGCGCCTTTATGCTGCTGTTTGTGGCTGCCTCGTGCGGCAACGACAAAGGCAAAGTAGAAGGTGTAAATATGCTGTACGGCACCTCCGGCAAAGTGTGGAAAACCGCCAAAGAAACCGACGCCGCCGGCGACAAAGTGAAGCAAACCGACGCGCAGCAGGAAGAATCGCTGCACGTATTTTCGAACAATACCTACACCATGACCGGCGCGGCCGGGGCCACGCAGGGCAAGTTTGCCTTCGACCAGACGGCCAAGACGCTTACCCTGACCCCCGACGGCGGCACTACCTCCAACACCTTTACCGTGGAAACCCTGACCGACAAGAAACTGACGCTCGTGGGCAACAGCGGCGCCAAGCTGATGCTGGAAGCTGAGTAATTTTTCGGCCTTTTCACAGTTACAAGAAGCCTCGTGCCAGTTTGGTGCGGGGCTTTTTTGTGGCCGGCCCGGTGCAGCGCCGGGGCTAAAATCGCCTCTTTGGCCGTTGACGGCGGTACTATTGCTAGTTGTTTTTTGAGATTTACCAGATGCGTAGGGTTAGTTGGTTGCTGCTGTGGGTAGTAGGGTTTTTTTTGCCAATGACAGGCTGGGCGCAGGCCACGCCGCTGGTGCCGGCCCGGCCGCTGGCGGCCCTCAGCCCGGCCGATACCACGCTGGACGAGCTGGAGTTTTTGCGCTCGGAAATCGGCGGGGCGCGGGTGGTTTTCCTGGGCGAGCCCACGCACGGCGAGGGCAACGTGCTGGCGGCCAAGGTCCGGCTGGTGGCGTTTTTGCAGCAGCGCATGGGCTTCACCACGCTGGCGCTGGAAAGCGGTTTTTTTGACTTGCACAAGGCGCAGCGCAGCATCGCGGCCGGCAAGTCGGTAGTCAAAAACCTGCAAAGCAGCGTATTCCCCATCTGGATGAACACCCAGGAGTTTCAGCCCGTGGTGCCGCTGGTGGGGCCCGATGGCCTGCGCGTGATGGGCTTCGACCCGCAGCTGAGCGGCGAGTACAGCGCCGACCTGGTGGATGACTTACAGGATTTTCTGGATGATGAAAAAGCCAGCGCGGCCATCGACTACGACCTGCTGAGCGAGGCCGTCGAGTTTATGGGCGCGCACTTCACGTTTCCGCCCGCCCGGCAGCTGGCGGCGTTCGAGGCCGAGCTAAACAAGGCCGCGCCGCTGCTGCGCCGGGCGGCCACCGCGCCCTCGGCCACGCGCCGGGCCGAGGCCGTGTTCTGGCAGCAGTGCCTGCGCAGCCTCGGCGCGCTGGCCCGCGACTACGCCACCCACGACCCCGGCACCAAAGCCGAGGCCGACTGGACCGCCGCCGACAGCAACCCCCGCGACGCCCAAATGGCTGACAACCTGCTGTGGTACTTGCGCCAGCACCCCGCCGAAAAAGTCATTTGCTGGGGCGCGCTGCCGCACTTCGCCAATCGCGTAGAAGTCCTGGGCAGCGACGAGCTGCGCGCCTACCAGCCCATGGGCCGCGCCGTGAAAGCCGCCCTGGGCGCCGACCAGGTATACATCCTGGGTACGCTGGCCGGGGGCGGCACCCACGGCCTGCCGGGTACGGCGGGCGTGCCCGTGCCGCCGCCCGCGCCCGGCACGCTGGAAGCCAGCTTACTAGAATTGAATGCGCCGGCGGCCTTCGTCAGCCTCAAGCACCAGGCGGCGGGGCAGCAGCTCACGACGTATGCCTTTGACTACCAGCCGCTGGCTGGCCCCTGGAGCGAGGTCGTCGATGGCTTTTTGTTTTTGCGCAGCGTGGAGCCTCCGCATTGGCTGGCGGCCGATAGCGCTGCGGCGGCCGATACCTCGGCCGCTGCCGTGGCGGCCCGTAGTACGCCGCCCGGCTCGCTGAACCCCGCGCCGGGCCGGGCGGGCACCACGATGCGCCGGGTAGTGCAGGTGGCCGACGTGTCGGGCCTGCGCACGGTGCGCGGCGTGGTCCTCGACCGGCGTAGCCGCCAGCCGGTGCCCTACGCGGCGGTGGTGCTGCCGGGGCAGGGCAGGGGCACCGTGGCCGATGCCAACGGCCGCTTTGCCCTGGCTTTGCCAGGGCCGACGCGGTTGCAAATAAGCAGCCTGGGCTACGACGCGGCCACGGCACAGTCGCCGGTGGGCAATGAGGAGCTGACCGTGTTGCTCGCGCCCGCCGCCTACGCCCTCGAAGCCGTGCGCGTGCTGGGCAGCGCGCCGCCTCCGCCCGAGGCTATTTTGAAAAACGTAGTGAAAAGAATACCAGCCAACTACGAGCAGCAGGACTATGCCGCCCAGGTGTATACGCACCGCCGCCTCAGCAACTTCGACACGCTGCGGCTGGAGGTGGAAGCGGTGAGCCGGCTGCGGGTGCCGGCCGGGTTTCGGCACTTCACGCGGGGCTTTTTGCAGCACGAAGACGATATCTACAACCAAGTGGAGCAGCGCCGCGTGGTGGCGCAACAGGGTAAGCCCATCAATACCGTGATGGAAGCCGACAAGTACGGCAACCCGCAGGGCTACCTGCTGGCCGCCGCCGACCCGATTCGCACCGCCCCGCTGTTCAAGTCGGGCGGGGCCAAGAAATTCCTGCTTAAGCTGGACAGCCAGCGCTTTCAGGGCGCCGATACGCTGTACGTGCTGAGCTTCGCGGCCAATAAAGCCAACCTCCGCAGCTCGGGTACCTACCTCACGGGCGTGTACCAGGGGCGGCTGCTGGTGCGCCGCCGCGACTACGCCGTGCTGCGCTACGAGGCGCTGTGGATAGACGATACAACCCAAATCAACGCCACCGCCCGCAAGTATTACGGCCGCCCGTCGCCCATCGCGCGGCTCTACGCCAACGTGTTCACGGCCGACCGCACGACCCACATCGTGGACTACGCCAAGGCCGCCAACGGCCGCTACTACGTGCGCCGCAGCGTGGGGCAGTCGGCCAGCGCGGGCCGCGAGCTAGGCAAGCAGCCGTTTTATACCCAGTCGTTTACCGAAAGCTATTTTACGCCGCTGCCCGCGCCCGGCCCGCCACCCGCGCCGCCCGCCAAAGGCCCGCGCCCGGTCGCGCCCGAGGTACCCTACCGCCCCGAGTTTTGGGATAACTACCAGCGGCCGGGCGGGGCGCTGGCCCGGCCGTAGCGTGGGCTTTTAGCCTGCGCTACGGGCTATAGCGGTGGTAAAGGGTCGGCGGCAGTAGGGTAGCGGCTGTTTTCCAGAAAGTAGCAGTATTTACGGAGGTCGGTTTCGGCCGGGCCGTTGAGGTAGTCGAGATAAAGCCGGACGCGGCTGCCGTTGTGCTTGCGAAAAGTAGGCGTGCTCAGGCGGTGAATTAGGGCGGCTTTGCCTTGCCACCATGCCCGGCAAAGCTGGTACGTCCAACGGTCATTGCCATCACACGAGTAGCTGCCGAGCACCTCAACTGCGGCAGCACTCAGCACGCAGAGAAACTCCGTGAAATTTTGCGGCTGCCGAAAAATGTATTCCTCTGCGTGGTCAGTAAGCAGCACATTGTCCGGAGCCTCACGCTCGCCAGTGCCGCACGTATCCGAATTGCCAGTGTAGAAGGGGCCGGGAAAGTTCAGGTAATTGATTTCGGGCCAGTGGCTGGTATCCAGAAAATTCTGGAAGCGTCCGTCGGGGTCGGGGTATCGAAAGGACACTACTTCGTGGCGAATAAAGGTAGCTAACCCTGACCGGTACAGAAAGTCGTTGAAGTCAGTGCCGTATCGCTTGGTGAACAGCGCCCCCGCTTGTTCTATTTCAGCTAAATGGTTGGCGATATAAGCCAGCCGTCCGCTGTCGCTTTCCGGGTCGTAGGCAGGCGCGGGCGGGGCTTTCTCCGAGCGGCTAAAGGCGGCGCGGAGCATTTCGTAGAGGCACATGAGCAGGATGATTTAAGCGGGGGCACCTTCGCCAGAGGTGCCCCCGCTTCGCGGCTAATCGACAGGCTAATACACGATAGTGAGCGGCCCGGTGTACGACTTGCCATTGCCCAGCGTGATGAGGTAGTAGTAGGTGCCAATGGGGGCGGGCTGGCCGTTGACGGTGCCGTTCCACTGGTTGCTGCGGTTGTAGCCGGTAGTTTCAAAAAGCTTCATGCCCCAGCGGTTGAACACGATGACGCGCGAGCCGGGATACTCCGCGATGCGGTCGATTTCCCAGGCATCATCCAGGCCGTCGCCGTTGGGCGAAAAGGCGTTGGGGATGCGCACGCGCGGCGTCACGGTAATCGTGACCTGGCTTTCGCCCGTGCAGTAGCCCGCCTTGCCCGAGAGCGTGTAGGTCGTAGTGACGGTGGGCGCGGCCATCGGGTGCAGCGGGTCTTTGGCCGGGAACGTCAGCGTCGGCAGCGGCGACCACAGCACGGGGTAGTTGCCATTGGCGGTTCCCTCCAGCTCGATAATGTCGCCTTCCATGATGGTTTTGTCGGGGCCGGCGCTCAGTTCCACGTTTTGAATAATGCTAACGGCCAGCGGGTTGGAGGTAGACGTGAGCGGGCCGCAGGCCGAGGGTGTCGTCACGACCAGCGTCACCACCTGGCCATCGCGCAGGGTGCTGGGGCTGAAGGTGGGGCTGGTGGCCCCGCTCACGCTCACGCCATCGACCTGCCACTGGTAGGCCATGCCCGCGCCGGGGCTGCCGATGCTGTCGGCGGCCAGCACCACCGGCGTGCTCGAGCAGGCCGGCAGCGTGGTTTGCGACTTGATGCGGACCGTGGGCAGCGTCACGGGCGTGAGGTCAATCGTGACCGAAGCCACGGCCAGGCTGGTGGCGCAGAAGCCGGCGGTGGGCACTACCTCCACGCGCACCACGTCGCCGCTGTTCAGCGTTGAGCTGGTGTAGGTGGGGCTGCTGGCCACGAGCGCGTTGTTGACGTACCAGCGGAAGGTCGGCGCGGAGCCGGCATTCGTGGGCACGGGCGTGAAGGTGAGCGAAGTGCCAGCGCACTGCGTGGCTGGGGTGGCCAGCGTCACGCCCGTTATCAGCTGCGGCTGCAATTCCAGCTTCACCGAGTTCGACACCTGCTCGGCGCACGAGCCCGAGCTCACGCGGCGGCGGTAGTAGCTGGTGGCGGCCAGCGGGCCGGGGGCGTAGGTAGCGCTGGTAGCACCGGGTACCGTAGTCCAGGTCAGGTTGTCGGCCGACGATTCCCACTGGTAGGTGTAGGTGCCGTAGCCGCCGCTGGGGCCGGGCGTGCTGGTGAGCGGCACCGGCGTCGAGCTGGCGCACACCGTCTGGTTGGGCCCGATGGTGCCGGGCACAATCTCGGCATTCACCGTTACTACTACCGTGCTCGTGCTCATGCAGCCCGTGGCGGGGTTCGTCACGGTGAGCGTGTAGGTCGGCGCGATGGCCGTGCCGGCCGCATTCACGTTGGTCAGCGTCACGGTCGGGTTAGCGCTGGCGGCATTGCTGAGGCCGGTAGCGGGCGCCCAGCTGTAGGTGAGGCCCGAAGCCGGCGCACTACCCATCTGCGCGGTACTGCCCGAGCAGATGGTCACGGCCGCCCCGGCATTGGCCACCGGCAGCGGCACTACGGTTACGGCCACGGTGGCCGTGCTGCGGCAATTGCCCGCGCCGGTCACGGTCAGGGTGTACACCTGCGTAGTAGTGGCCGTGGTCGTGTTGATGGGCGTCACGGTAGGGTTGGCCACGGTGCTGCTGCTGAGGCCGGTAGCGGGGCTCCAGCTGTAGGTGAGGCCCGCCGCCGGGGCCGCGCCCAGGGTAGCCGCGCTGCCCGAGCACAGCGTCACGGCCGCGCCCGCCACCGCCACCGGAATCGGGTTCACGGTAACGTCCACGGTGGCCGTGTTTACGCAGCCCGTGGCGTTGGTCGCGGTCAGGGTGTAGGTTTGGGTGAGGGGCGCGCCCGTGGTATTAGCCAGCGTCACGGTGGGGTTGGCGCTGGTAGCGTTGCTAAGGCCCGTGGCCGGGCTCCAGCTGTAGGTGTAGCCGCTCACGGCCGCCGCGCCCAGCTGCCCGCTGCCGCCCGCGCAAAAACTAACGTTGGCCCCGGCCCCGGCCACCGCCGCCGGATTTACCGTGACGAGCACCGTGCCGGTGGTAGCGCAGCCCGTGCCGGCGTTGGTAGTAGTCAGGGTGTAAGTCTGGGTAATCGGCGCGCCCGTGGTGTTGGTCAGCGTAATGCTGGGGTTGGCACTGGTGGCGCTGCTGAGGCCGGTGCTGGGGCTCCAGCTATAAGTCAGCCCCGCCACCGACGCGCTGCCCAGCTGGCTGGTGTTGCCCGAGCAAAACGCCACGGCCGCACCCGGCACGGCCGTGGGCAGCGGGTTCACGGTCACGGCGACCGTGCCGGTGCTCACGCAGCCGGTGGCGTTGGTCACGGTCAGGGTGTAGGTCTGGGTGATGGGCGCGCCCGTGGTGTTGGTGAGCGTGATGGTGGGATTAGCATCCGTAGCACTGCTAAGGCCGGTGCTGGGGCTCCAGCGGTAGGTATGGCCCGCCACGGGTGCGGCCCCGAGCTGCCCCGCCGTGCCCGAGCACAGCGCCAGCGCCGCGCCCGGCACGGCCGTGGGCATAGGGTTCACAGTAACGTCGACGGTAGCCGTGGCCGGGCAGCCGCCGGGGCCGGTTACGGCCAGCGTGTAGGTCTGGGTGATGGGGGCGCTGGTGGCGTTGGGCAGCGTCACGGTGGGGTTGGCCACGGTGCTGCTGCTGAGGCCGGTAGTGGGGCTCCAGCTGTAGGTGTAGCCCGCCAGCGGGGCCGCGCCCAGCTGCCCCGTGCCGCCCGCGCAAAAGGCCACCGCCGCGCCCGGCGTGATGGTGGGGGCCGGGCTCACCGTTACGGCTACCGTGCTGGTGGCCGTGCAGCCGCCCGCCCCGGTCACGCGCAGCGTGTAGGTCTGGGTAGTGGCCGCGCCGCTGGTGTTGGTGAGCGTGGCGGTAGGGTTGGCAATGGCGGCATTGCTGAGGCCGGTGGCCGGGCTCCAGCTATAGGTGAAGCCGGCCACCGGGGCCGTGCCCAGCGCCACCGGCACGCCCGAGCAGGTGCTGACGGCCGGGCCGGTAGTGGCCACCGGCTGCGGGTTCACGGTTATGGTGAATTGCGCGGTGGGCGTGCAGCCCGTGCCCGTGGCCGTGCCCGTGATGGTGTAAGTGGTCGTCTGGCCGGGGGCGAGCGTAAACGGCCCCGCCCCGCTCACGGTAGTAGTGCCGTCGCTGACGGTGTAGGGCGCGGCCCCTGCCACGCTGATGCTGGTGCTGCCGCCCTGGCAGATGCTCTGGTTGCCCGTTACCGTGAGCACGGCGGCCGGGGCCACTACCACGGTTTTCGTCACCGAGTCGGTGAGGCAGCCGTACTGCGACAAACCCCGCGCGGTGAGCGTGTAGGTGCCGGCCGTGGTCCAGTTCACCGTCACCGGGTTGGCCGTGCGGCTGCCCACGATGGCACCGCCGCCCGACAGGCGCCAGCTCACG
Organism: Hymenobacter sp.; assembly: GCF_035709525.1. Classification (GTDB taxonomy): domain Bacteria; phylum Bacteroidota; class Bacteroidia; order Cytophagales; family Hymenobacteraceae; genus Hymenobacter. Next base: position 35,080 of record NZ_DASTEP010000139.1, read on the forward strand.
CCGGGGGCCGTGCCGCCGCTGGCCGTGTAGCTGCGGGTGCTGCCCAGCCCGCAAATAGCCCCGTCGCCCGCGATGGCCGTCGGCCCGCTGGGCTTGGTCACGGTGATGTGCAGCACGTCGGCCGTAGTCTTGCCCGCGCAGCCCTTGTCCACGATGGTCAGGGTGATGTCGTAGGGCGTGGCGCGGGCGTCGGCGCAGCCGGGGCTGTACACAAACGTGCCCGACACCGAGCCGCTGGCGCCCGAGGCCGTGGCCGACCCCAGCGGGCTGCCCGTGTAGGTAGGGCTGCCCGCGTTGCCGGCAAAGGTGGCGTTGTAGCCGCCCGTGCCATCGAGCAGCACGCTGGTGGCCGTCATTTCCAGCGGGTGGCCATCGGCCTGGGTAGTGGTGATGGGAATGCTGAGCGAGCTGCCCGCTTCCACGGTATAGTTGCGCGGAATAGCCGTCGAGGAGCCCGCCGCCGTAGGCAGCACCGGCGGCGTGGTGGGCGGGCACTGCCCCACCACCAGCTGCAAGTCGCGCCGGGTGGTGCCGATGAGCACATCCACGCCGTTGATGGTGCGGTACTCCTTTACGTCAACGGCCACCACGTACTGGTTGCCGATGATGGTGCCGTAAAACTTGGCGATGCCCGTGCCGGCGTTCAGCTTGGCCGAGTTGGGGGCCGCGCCCAGCGGCGTAGTGGCCGAAAACGAGCCGTTGGGGTAAGCGGCAAACAGCGGCGTCGGCACAAACGAAGTGGGGTAGCCGCCCTGGCCGTAGGGCTGGCCGAAGGAGTACACCAGCCGGTCGCCGTCGGGGTCCACGGCGTTGTTGAGCAGGGTAGTAGTGTCGTTGGCGCACAGCACAGCCACGGCCTCGCTGGCAAATACCGGCGAGCGGTTGGCGTACACTTCCGGGGCCAGAGTGGTGTACAGCGTCAGGGCCGTGCCGCCGGGGTTAGCCAGGTTGTTGATGGAGCCATTGCGGGCCGACGACGTCCAGTAGGCGTTGTAGCCCGTGGCGGAGCGCGGCAGGTTGACGGTAGCGGTAAATTTTTGCAGCACGAAAGGCTGCTGCGCCGCGCCCGAGTTGGTGCAGCCCGGCGGCACGGGCACCGTGGTGCAGGGCGAGGTCACGGGGTTTTGCACCACCATGCGCCCCCCGTTGAGCAGGCCCACGTAGTTGGTGGCCGTGAGCGAAAGCTGCGCCCCGCTGGTTTGGTAAATGCCGATAATAGCGCTGGCAGCGGGCATGGCCGCGCCGGCGTTGCAGTTATTGTATACTACCACGGTTATCTCGTAGCGCAGGGGCGCGGCGGTGGGGCCGTTGGCGTCGAGGTAGCGGTAGGTCATTTCGCCGCCCAGCAGGTGCGTGGCGTGGGCCGCCGGGGCCAGCGCCAGCAGCAGCCACAAAAGGCAAAGCCCCGGCAGCGCGCCCAGGCGGGTAAGTAGGGGTGTAACCATTGGGTAGGAGAAAGGGGAGCGGAAAGATAGTAGCCCCACTAAGGTACTTGTAACCAAGTGAAAATCCGGTGTTTTATTTGGGTAGAGCGGCGAGATAAGCCCGACTGTAGCCGAGAGCCAGGCAGGCAGCCCGCAGTAGCCGGTTCGCCACCAGCGCTTTCAGGCGCGGCCCGCGCCTGGTTGGCCCACCACGGTTTGTAGTAGCAGTATATGAATAAGTGCCTGCAAGGCGGCTTGTGCCTGTACCTGCGCTACCGCTGCCCGCCAAACACCCGCGCCGCCCAGCGCGGCAAAAACAGCGTGCCCAGTAGTAAGTAGAAATAATACGTGACGATGCGATACAACAAAACCATAAAGCTGGTCATGGTCGCGGTGCCGATAAAGCTCTGAAAAAACGTCGGAAACGCGCCCTCCGCAATGCCCGAGCCGCCCGGCGTGATGGCCAGTAGCAGCACTACCTTGTAAGTGATGTTGCGGGCGAAGATGAACAGAAACGTGCCCGTATCCATGGGCGCGAAGGCCCCGATGAGGCAGCCGATTACCGCGTAGCGGGCTGTCCACACAAAGAAGGTGCTCAGGCTGGCCCGCCACCAGTAGCGCCAGCCCGCGCCGCGCAGCTGCGCCGAGGCGTTCACCATCTCCTGCCCCTGCCGGTAGGCCAGCCGCCGAAACCGCCGCAAAAACCGCAGCGACGTGAGCCGCACCAGTAGCCGCCGCACCGCAAAGGGGTTCACGAACAGCGCGTATAGCAGCAGCCCCGCGTAGGCCGACACGGCCACGTAGCTCACCACAAACAGCACCCGCAGGGTTTCGACAAACGTCGATTGCAGGTCGCGCGGGTACAGGGCCGCGCCCGCCAGCCACACCACCAGCGGCACCATCAGCACGTAGTAGAGGTTGTCGAGAAAAGCTGTGACAATGGTGTAAGCCAGCGACTTGCCCAGCGGAATGCCCTCTTTGGTGAGAATAACCGGGGCCGCCGCCGTGCCGCCCGCCGCCGAGGGCAGCACGCACGAGGCAAATTCCCAAATCACAATCACGTCGAACGCCTGCCGCCAGCTCAGCTGCTTTTGGGTGATGTAGCGGATGCGGTAGATGTAGCCTGCGTCGCGCGCCCACAGCACCAGCAGCGTGGCCAGCAGCCAGGGCCACTTGGCGTCGGCCAGCGGGGCGAGGTCGCCGGGCTTGTAGCTACGCCAGAATAGGAAGCCTACCACCCCCAGCCCGATGAGCACCGGCCACACCAGGCGCGCGGGCCGCAGCTGTTGCAGCAGCTTGGCATCCTGGTCGGTGGGGGGCGCGGGGGCGGGCTGGGCTTGAGGCATATGGCAAAGGTAGGGGCGTGCCGGGCGGGCGGACCGGGCAACAGCTTACGGCCAAAGCTGCTACCTTCACCAGCTGCCCGGCCCGGCTTGGTCCGGGTTGTTTTTGGCTTATACAGCGATGCTTCTAAAAATTAACTTTTCCTTTCTGCTCCTACTGGCCCTTCCGTTGCTGCAAGCTCCCGCCAGCCAAGCCGCGCCGGCTACCGTCATCGCGCAGGCCAACGGCCTGCCCACCCTTTTATCGCCCGATAAAAAGCTGCGCCTGCAATTCGGCTACGACCAGGCGGGCGCGTTGACGTATACCTTCAGCGCGAGCGGTAAAACCTTGCTCAAAGAATCGACAATTGGCTTCCGCCAGGCGGAGAAGGCGGCCGTGGGCACGGTAGCGCGCCGGGCGGTCAATACCGTTTGGAAGCCGGTGTGGGGCAAGCGGGCGGTGGTGCCGGAGCACTACAACGAGCTTACGCTGAGCCTGAAAACGTATAAAGTAATAGCCCGTGCCTACGACAACGGCGTGGCCTTTCGCTACGAATTTCCGGCCGAAAGCGCGGGCACCGAGCTGACGGCGTTTGCCTTTGCCGGCAACTACACGGCGTGGTACTACAACGGCGAAAACCCCAACCTCGGCCCCGAAAAGCTGGCCGACTGCGACGCCACCCGCCAGCCCGTGATGACGATGAAAGTCGACAGCACGACCTATCTGGCCGTGCACGAAGCCGACCTGGCCAGCGGCGAGCCGCTGCTGCTGCAAGCTAAAAAGGGCACTATGCGTTTCACTCTGGCCTCGAAACCCACCACGGCCTGGAAAGTAATTATGTACGGCCGCACGCCGGGCGCGCTCGTCGACTCGCACCTGCTGGAGCTGCTGAACCCTGCGCCCGCGCCGGGCCGCGACTTCGGGTGGGTGAAGCCCGGCGTGGCGCTCTGGGACTGGCGCATCAACGGGGCGCGCGTCCCTGGTTTTGCCTACGATATGTCGCTGCCCTCGTGGAAGCGCATGGTGGATTTTGCCGCCGCCCAGGGCCTGCCCTACCTCGTGCTCGATGCCGACTGGTACGGCCCCGAGTTTGGCAAAGACTCTGACCCCGTGAAGGGCGGCAAGGTGGCACAGGTCCACGAGATTATCCGCTACGGCAAGGAAAAGGGCGTGGGCATCTGGCTGTACCTCAACGACGTGGGCGGCCGCAATTTCGCCCTCGACCAAACCCTGAAGCGCTACCACGACTGGGGCGCGGCGGGCATCAAGTACGGCTTTATGTCGGGCAGCCCGGCCGAGAAAAACACCCGCACGCGCCTCATCACCGAGCTGTGCGCCCAAAACCAGCTGCTGTGCGACTTCCACGACGGCCCTACGCACCCCTACGGCCAGCTGCGCACCTACCCCAACGCCCTGACGCGCGAGTACTGCAAGGCCCAGCTCGACGGCCACCAGCAGATGCAGCCCGGCACCTTCGCCTCGTCGGTATTTGTGAACATGGTGGCCGGGCCGCTCGACATGGGCAACGGCTTTGCCAGCCTCTCGCAGGCTGGCCGCGTCGATAACTCGTCGCCGGTGCCCTCCACGCTGGTAGGCGAGGCGGCGCGCACGCTCATCGTGTTTTCGGGTGCTACCATCATCCCCGACATTCCCGAAAACTACCAGAAGCATCCCGAGCTACTGCGCTTCATCTCGGCCCAAAAAATGCCCTGGCGCGAAAGCCAGACCGTGCAGGGCGCGATAGGCGAGTACATCGTGATGGCCCGCCAGGCCCAGGACGGCACCTGGCTGCTCGGGGCCGCCACCGACGAAAAACCCCGCGAGCTCACTATCCCGCTCGCCTTCCTGGGCGGCGGGCGCTACACCGCCACCGTCATGCAAGACGGCCCGCAGGCCGACTTCCGCACCCAGCACGAAAGCTGCGAGACGAGCACGCAGCAGGTGCGCGCCACCGACGTCATTCGGGTAAAGCTGGCCCCCGGCGGCGGCGCGTGCGTGGTGTTGAAGAAGGAGTAGTGACCGCAAGCCGCAAAGCGGCGGCATGTTGGTAGTAACATGATTGTAAAGAGAAAATGAGCCGCAAAGCGGCGGCACATTTATCCGCATGGTGCCGCCGCTTTGCGGCTCATTGCGTTTGTCAACCCCGTTAGCTACCAACATGCCGCCGCGTTGCGGCTACTCCGCTTGAGTCACCTGCAAACCGGGCAACGCTACGCGGCGCTGCAAAGCAACCGACAACAAAAAAGGGCTCTCCTACCGTAGGAGAGCCCTTTTTTGTTACCAATTGCGAAGCGACTACGGCCGCCCACCGGGACTGCCTGCCGGTGTGATGCCGCCCGGCGAGGTAGTGCCCGGCGAGGGCTGGCCTACCGGCGCGGTCGTGTTTTGGGGCTTCACGGCCGGCTGGGTAGCAGGTGTGGCAGTGCTATCGGCGGGCTGGGTTGGGGCCGGCACCGTGCCATTGGCGGGCGCGGTGGCCGGGCGGCCGCCCGTGGTGTCGGCCGGGGCCGTGGTGCGGGTGCTGTCGGTGGGTGCGCCGGGGCGCTGGCCGGCCGCGCCGGGGCGTTGGCCGGCACCAGCCGGGGCACCGGTGGGGCGCTGGCCGCCACCCTGGCCGCCGCCCGAGCGGCCACCACCACCGCCTTGGCCGCCCGTGTCGCCGCCGCTGAAGTCGCCGCCCCCGCCGCCGTCTTTCAGGTCGTCGTTGCTTACACCTTTGCGGCTGCGGCGCTGGTCTACGGTCAGCTTGCCGATGCGGTAGCTGAGGTTGACTTTGAAGTTGAGGTTGTGAATAACGTTGCTGCTGGTTTGGGCCAGCAGGGGCGTGTTCACCTCGTTGCGAATGGTAATCTTACCCGTGAAAAAGTTTTCGGCCCCGAAGCCGATGCCGCCGCGCCCGTCGGCGAAGTTGCGGCGGATGTTGAGGCTGTAGATGCCGAAGCCGCTCTGGTAGCCTTGCAGCTGCACCTGCTGCCCGCGGTAGAAGCCAAAGCCCTGGATGGCCCACTGCTTGCTGAGCGCGTAGGAAACCTGGGCGCGGCCGCTCACCACGAAGCCCGTGTTGCGGGCCGCATAAAGCCGGTCGGAGTTCTGATTGTCGAGCACGGCGTAGTACGAGTCCACGCCGCCGTTCAAAGTCAGCTTGCCCGCGTTCACGCTGGCGAAAAGGCTCGCGCCGTAGGCGTCTTCCTTGCCCGCGTTGAAGTAGTTGGTGATGATGGTATCGCCGTTGGCGCTGGTGCGGCGCACGCCCTGAATCGAGCCCCGCGTGTTGCGCATAAAGGCCGACATGTTCAGGTTGACCTTTTGCTTCACTACCGTGCTGTAGCCCAGCTCGTAGTTATTGGTGTATTCGGGTTGCAGCTCCGGGTTGCCTATCGTGGCTTGGAGTGGGTTAGGAGCCAGGCGGTTGGGGTTTAGAAATTGCAGCGAGGGGCGCTGGATGCGGCGGTTGTAGGCCAGCTTCAGCACGTTGCCATTGTCGAAGCGGCGCGAGAGGTTCACGCTCGGCACCAGCACGCCGTAGTTCGGAATGTCGGGGTTTTTATTGGCTCCCTGCGAAAATTCGGCGTTAATCGTCGTGTACTCGTAGCGCACGCCCGGCTTCAGGGTAAAGCCTTTGGGCAGCCCCACGGTGTAGGTTACGTAGCCTGAGGCCACGTTCTGGCGGTAGTTGAAATTGTTGGCTTCCTGCGTGGGGTCAAGCACGAAGTTATCGTTGTTGCCCGTGGTCAGAAAGTAGGCGTACTCGCTGTTTACGCGGCGGTAGATATCCTTCACGCCCAGCTCCAGCAGCTGGTTTTTGAGGGTCGGCGTCTGGTAGTCAAACTGCGCCGTCATCTCCTGGTTGTAGCTATCGTTGTCGTTGCGGCGGCGGCTGGTAGTGGCGTAGTCGCTGCCGCCCAGGATGTCGTTGAGGAAGTTGTTCGTGCGGTTGTTGCGGCTGTACAGCGTCAGGATGCTGAATTCGCGCTGCGGCGTTTCGTAGGTGTGGGTGTAGTTGAGGCTGGCATCCACGGTGGCCGACTCGTCGGTGGTTTTCACGTTGCGCACGTCGTTGAGCGCGGCATTCGACGAAACGCGGGTCAGGCGGTCCTGGTAGTTGTAGCTGTTGCGCAGGCCGTAGGCCACCGAGGCGCTCAGCGAGTTGTGCTTGTCAATGTCCCAGTCCCAGCCCAGCGTGTAGCGCCCAAATATGTCGTTGCGGCGTGTGTCGGCCGTCTGGCGGTTGGTCGACGGCGGCGTGCCGTCCGTCTTATACGCCGTTTGGTCGTTGGCGAAGCTGCCCGGCTGGTTGTAGCTGGCCCGCCCGAAGCCGCCCAGCGAAAAGCCCATCTTGCCAGTGCGGTAGCTGCCGTTGAGGCCCAGGTTGGTAGCCCGCAGGCCCGCGCCCACATCGGCGCCCAGCGAGCCGCCGCGCAGGTTGCCATCTTTCTTGAGCACGATGTTGATGATGCCGCCCGAGCCCTCCGCGTCGTACTTCGCCGAGGGCGAGGTAATGACTTCCACGGTCTGAATCTGGTCGGCCGGAATCTGCTTCAGCGCGTCGGCAATGCTGCTGGCCGCGATGGTCGAGGGCTTGTTATTAATCAGCACCCGGATGTTGCTGCTCCCGCGCAAGCTCACGTTGCCGTCCAAATCCACGCTCAGCAGCGGCACGCGCTTGAGCACGTCGGTAGCGTCGCCGCCAGCCGTGGTTTTGTCTACGTCGGCGTTGTAGATGGTGCGGTCCACGCGCTCCTCAATGAGCTGCTTGCGGCCCGTTACTACTACTTCTTTCAAGGCCTGCGCCGAGGCGCCCAGCGTGATGCTGCCCAGCGCCACCGTGCCGCCCGGCTCCACTACCACGCCCGGCCGCGACTCTTCCTTAAAGCCCAAAAACGTGACCTGCACCGTGTAGGTGCCGGCCGGAATGCCCGGCAGCACAAAGCGGCCGTCGTCGCCGGCCACGCCGCCGTTCACCGACTTGCCCGAGGCGTCGAGCACCGACACCGTGGCGTAGGACACGGGCTTACCCGTGGCGGCCTCCGTCACGGTGCCCGTGATGCGGCCGCCCGCCGGGCGCGGCACGGCCGCCGCGGCCGTGGCGGGGCGCGCGCCGCCCGGCGCGCCCTGGCCCTGCGCCAGCAGCGGCGCGCTAAACGTGGCAGCGAGCAGGGCAGGAAGTAAAGAATGCTTGTTCATAAAAAATGGCTATCGACCAAAGTGCGCAGCCAGGGTGCAATAGTTGCACGGCGGGGCCATTGTTTTTGGCTAGGTTCGGTCGGAAAGCGGATTTCCCCGACCAAGCCGGGCAAACGGGCGCGCGTAGCGCGAACTTTCAGCCCGCAAGTAAACCCGGTCGCTCGCGGACTAAAAGTCCGCGCTACTGCGCGGCAGTCGCGCCCGCGCATTAACTTTGCGTTTCAAAGTGAGAACCGCCCGCCCCGGCTTGTCGTACCTTTGAAGCAACCGGCCAACTAATTAGTTGGCCCCGCAGTTTACCCGCTGCCTCACCACGCCCACCTCCGCCTGATGACAATTGAACCCGGTCCGCTGCTGGCGGCGATTTCCTCGCCCGACGACCTTAAAAAGCTCAGCCCCGAGCAGTTGGTGCAAGTGAGCACCGAGCTGCGCGAGTTCATCATCGACACGGTGAGCATCTACGGCGGGCACTTCGGGGCTTCGCTTGGCGTGGTCGAGCTCACGGTGGCGCTGCACTACGTTTTCAACACGCCCTACGACCAGCTGGTGTGGGATGTGGGCCACCAGGCCTACGGCCACAAAATCCTGACCGGCCGCCGCGACCGCTTCCCCACCAACCGCCGCTACGGCGGCATGTCGGGCTTCCCCAAGATGTCGGAAAGCCCCTACGACGCCTTCGGCGTGGGCCACAGCAGCACCAGCATCGGCGCGGCGCTGGGCATGTCGGTGGCTTCTGATTATAAGAAAGAGTTTGACCGCCAACACATTGCCGTTATCGGTGATGGCTCGATGACGGCCGGCATGAGCTTCGAAGCGCTCAACCAGGCCGGCTCACTGCGCAACAACATGATTGTCGTGCTCAACGACAACTGCATGAGCATCGACCCCAACGTGGGCGCGCTCAAGGAATACCTCACCGACATCACCACCTCGCGCACCTACAACAAAGTGCGCGACGAGCTGTGGAACGTGCTGGGCAAGCTCTCCAAGTTTGGCCCTAACCCCCAGCAGATTGCCCGCAAGGTAGAAGCTGCCATGAAGGCTACTTTGCTAAAGCAAAGCAACCTGTTTGAGGCGCTGAATTTCCGCTACTTCGGCCCCGTTGATGGGCACGACGTGCAGCACCTGGTAGCCGTTTTGAACGACCTGAAAGCCATTCCTGGCCCCAAGCTGCTGCACTGCGTCACGGTGAAGGGCAAGGGCTACGCGCTGGCCGAAAAAGACCAGACGCTGTGGCACGCGCCGGGTTTGTTCGACAAAATCACGGGCGAGATTTTTACCAAAGTCCCCGACCGCCCGCAGCCGCCCAAGTACCAGGACGTCTTCGGCCACACGCTGCTGGAGCTGGCCGAGGCCAACGACAAAATCATGGGCGTGACGCCCGCCATGCCCAGCGGCTCGTCGATGAATATTATGATGGCCGCCATGCCCGAGCGGGCCTTCGACGTGGGCATTGCCGAGCAGCACGCCGTTACGTTTTCGGCCGGGCTGGCCACGCAGGGGCTGGTGCCGTTTTGCAACGTGTACTCGTCTTTCATGCAGCGCGGCTACGACCAGGTGGTCCACGACGTGGCTTTGCAAAACCTGCACGTGGTGTTCTGCCTCGACCGCGCCGGCTTCGCCGGGGCCGACGGGCCGACCCACCACGGCTGCTACGACCTGGCTTTCATGCGCTGCATCCCCAACATCGTAGTGAGCGCCCCGATGAACGAGCAGGAGCTGCGCAACCTCATGTACACCGCCCAACTGCCCGAAAACGCGGGGCCGTTCAGCATTCGCTACCCGCGCGGCGAGGGCGTGATGCCCGAGTGGCGCACGCCCTTGCAGCGCGTGGCCATCGGCACGGGCCGCGTGGTGCGCGAGGGCGAGGCGGGCGGCGTGGCCATCCTCAGCATCGGCCACATTGGCAACTACGCCACGAAGGCCACGGCGGCGCTCGCCGCCGAAGGCCTCGACGCCGGCCACTACGATATGCGCTTCTGCAAGCCGCTCGACGAGGAAATGCTGCTGGCCGTAGCCCGCCGCTACCGCGCCATCGTGACCGTGGAAGACGGCTGCCTGCAAGGTGGCTTCGGCTCGGCCGTGCTGGAGTTTCTCAGCGAGCAGGGCGTGAGCGTGCCCGTCAAGCGCCTCGGCATCCCCGACCGCGTGGTGGAGCACGGCACCCAGGACCAGCTTTATAAAGAATGCGGCTTCGATGCCGAAGGCATCGCCAAGGCAGTGCGCGAAATGAGCGCTAAGGTGGCCGAGGCCGAGCGCGAGCGGCTGCTGGGCTAGCGGCGGGTGTAGAGACGCATCCTTGCGTCTCTCGTTCGGCGAGCCTTAACAACGACGAGACGCAAGTATGCATCTCTACCCCGCGCAGGCCATAAATGCGGAATCAGAAGAAGCCTCGCAGCTGATGCTGCGGGGCTTTTTTATTAACAAATAACTGAGTGACATATGTAATACTAGCGTGCTGGTTCCCAGCTAAAAAGTGAGCCAGCGACCAGGCCCAGGCCGTATAACCAGGTTCACTTACCGCCGGCCGCCCAGCCGCCCGCACTACGCTATGGAATTTACCCGCCTTGGGGCCACCGGCCTCCACGTTTCTAAAATCTGCCTGGGCACCATGACCTACGGCACGCCCACCGACCGCTGGCCCTGGGCCTTGAAGGAGGAGGAAAGCCGACCCTTCATTCAGAAAGCCCTTGAATTGGGAATTAATTTCTTCGATACCGCCGACGTGTACTCCAACGGCGCGAGCGAAGAGGTGGTGGGCCGCGCCCTGCGCGACTTTGCCCGGCGCGACGAGGTAGTGCTGGCTACTAAGGTATTCAACCCGATGGGGCCGGGGCCGAACGATAAAGGACTGTCGCGCAAGCACATTATGAGCGCCATCGACGCCAGCCTCACGCGCCTGGGCACCGACTACGTCGACCTCTACCAGATTCACCGCTGGGACTACGACACGCCCATCGAGGAAACGCTGGAGGCGCTGCACGACGTGGTGAAGGCCGGCAAGGCGCGCTACATCGGTGCGTCGTCGATGTTTGCCTGGCAATTTGCCCAGGCCCTGTACCTGGCCGACAAGCACAACTGGACGCGCTTCGTGAGCATGCAGCCGCACTACAACCTCGTGTACCGCGAGGAGGAGCGCGAGATGCTACCGCTGTGCCAGGACCAGAAAATCGGCGTTATTCCGTGGTCGCCGCTGGCGCGGGGGCTGCTCACGGGTGGCCGCTCGAAGGCGCGCAACGAAACCGAGCGCGCCAAAACCGATGCGTTTGGTAAAAGCCTCTACGGCCGCGACGATGACTTTGCGGTGGCCGACCGCGTGAGCGAAATCGCGCAGGAGCGGGGCCTGCCCAACGCCCAAATCGCGCTGGCCTGGCTGCTCTCGAAGCCCGTGATTACGGCGCCCATCGTGGGGGCCAGCAAGCCGGGCCACCTCGAAGATGCCGTGGCGGCGGTGGGCGTGCAGCTGAGCGCCGACGAAGTAAAGCGACTGGAGGAGCCGTACCAGCCGCACCCGGTGCTGGGCTTTTCGTAGACCAGTAAACTGCTGATAAATACGCTTGTCATGCTGACCGCAGCGAAGCATCTCTGCCGCTTCCTCCATTATCGTTCAACGGTGCGGTAGAGATGCTTCGCTGCGCGTACGCCAGATGAGCATGACAGCCGTATACGTGTAGTGCAAACAGCTTAACGCTAGTTCATTCGCAAAATCAACTAATTATGAATGCGCCCCTTCGCCTCCTGAAAGCGTCCCTTGTCGCGCTGGCCCTCGGCTTCGCCGCCTGCTCTACCAACGAGCGGCTGACGCAGGTAGACCAGAAAACCGGCATCAACTTCACCAATTATAAGACCTATAATTTCATGGACGAGGTGGCCCGCAACGACTCGGCGTTTCAGCGTTCGAGTACCGGCATCTTCGACCTGAAATACGCCGTGACGCAGGAGATGGAGCGCCGCGGCTACCGCAAAGCCGCCCAGCCCGATTTGTGGGTCAACATTGGCATGGTGACCGAAGAGCGCACCCAGACCCGGCCCGGCGACTTCCGCACCGATGCGCTGCCGCGCTACATCGGCCAGCGCAACTACCACTGGGACGCCCGCGACGTGCCCGTGGGCCAGTACCAGGAGGGCACCGCCACCATCGAGTTGGTCGATGCCCAGCGCAAGGAACTGGTGTGGCAGGGCACTACCACCAGCGTGCTGCCCAGGGTACGAACCAAAGCCACTAAGCAGATTTTCAAGGCGGTAGAAGTAGTGTTTGAGCAGTTTCCGGTGCAGCCAAAGTAGAGGTAGTTGCGCGGACTTTGTAGTCCGTGTGCGTCTGGCTGGCTGCTAGCGCACGCGGACTACAAAGTTCGCGCAACTTATTTCGCCTGGGTGCGGTCGATGAGCTGCTGCACCTCGTTGGTCGGTATTTTTTGCCCGGTTTCGGCGGCGCGGTAGATGGCCAGTAGCAGCTGCACGTCGCGCAAACCCATTTCGCCGGGCACGCGCGTGGGCTTGTTGTGCAGGATGCAAGCGGCGAAATCGTCCATCTGGGCGGCTTGCTGGTTGATGTTGGGTAGGGCGAGCGGGTTGGGCGTTTTGCTGGTTTGGCCCGCCAGGCCGCCGTAGGCAAAGGCGGGCTGAAGCTCCAGCCAGCCGTTGGCGGCTTCGGCCCGCAGGCGGCCGCTCAGGTTTTCGGCGTAGCTGGTGCGGCAGTCGGCGGTGCTGCCATCGGCAAAATTCAACTGCCAGCTCATGCCCGATTCCACTTCCCGAAACAGCGGATTATCCGGCTTCTGGTCAAACTTGGCCGTGACGGAAAGCGGCACCTGGCCCTTGGTGTAGAGGCAGCCTTGCAGGCAGTAGATGCCCATGTCCATGAGTGGCCCGCCGCCGGCCAGCGACTTGCTCACCCGCCACGGCGTGTCGTTGTTGAACTTGAAGCCGTTGTCGGACAGTAGCTTATTGATTTTGCCGTAAGCCTGCGTCTGGCCCAGGCGCATCAACTCTTGGTGGTGCGGCTCGAAGTGCAGCCGGTAGCCGATGCTGAGCTGCTTGCCGGCTTTTTTGCTGGCCGCAATCATGTGGCGGGCGTCGGCCACGGTGGTCGCCATCGGCTTCTCGCACATGACGTGCTTGCCCGCCTGCGCCGCCCGCACCGCAAACTCGGCGTGCAGCGCGTTGGGCGTCACCACGTATACCACGTCGATATCGGGGTTATCGATGATGCGGTCAAAGTTCTTATAGTTGTAGATGTTCTTGTCGGCTAGCTGGTACTGCTCTTTCCACTTGGCCGCCTTGGCGGGCGAGCCCGTGGCGATGCCCACCAGCCGACACAGCTTGGTTTGCTGCAAGGCCGGCGCCAGCTGCCCGGTGCTGTACTTGCCCAGGCCCACCAGCGCCACGCCCAGCCTGCGCTCGGGCGGCAGCGCAAAGGCACTGGGCGCGAGCAAGGTAGCGCCTACGCCCAGCGAAAGCGTGCGCAGAAAATCGCGGCGGGAATCGGCAGTGGGGAAACGAAAATCAGGCATAGCAGCAGATAAGAGTACTGCCAAGGCTTACCCCCACCGCGCCTGCTATGTTACGCCGAGCTTATTCGGCAGTAACGCCAAGCTCCAGCTTGGCGAGCGAG
>NZ_DASTEP010000140.1:0-4883 GCF_035709525.1 Hymenobacter sp.
GGGGGGACTAGCGCTAGCTTTCTAGTTCTAGATTTGAGGCTAAGAATAAAAACTAGTCCCCCCTCTTTTTTGGAAATGCGTCAAAAGCATTTTTCGGGGGCTAGGGGGTGAGGTGCACGAGCGACGAGCCCGCAACTTTGCTCTACCACTCTGAGTTATTCGCCCCCCTCCTACCCTCTTATTTCCACATGCGTTCCCTTTCCTCTCTTGCGCTAGCTACGGCTGCCCTCGCGGGCAGCGCCCTGCTGCTGTCCAGCCAAACCAACGTTCACCTCGCGCCCGACCCCGACAATGCGGGCCTGAAGCTGCCCGCTGGCTTCGGCGCGCTGAAGGTGGCCGAAACCGGCGGCAAAGCCCGCCACCTCGCCGTCACGCCGCAAGGTCTTATCTACGTGAAGCTCAACCGGCCCAAAGACGGCGCGGGCATCCTGATGCTGCGGCCCAAGGCCGACGGCCGCGCCACGGTGGCCAGCAGCTTTGGCAACTACGGCGGTACCGGGGCCTACGTCAAAAACGGCTACCTCTACGCCTCCTCCGACCACGCGGTGTACCGCTATAAGCTGAACGCCAACGGCGAAGTAGCCACTCCCAACGCCCCCGAGCTACTGGTGCGTGGCCTCAAAGTAGGTAGCCAGCACGAGTCAAAATCCATCGTGCTCGACAATGAGGACAACCTCTACGTGAACATCGGGGCCTACGCCAACGCCTGCCAGGAGCAGGACCGCACGCGCGGCTCGAAGGGCATCCCCAACTGCCCGATTCTGGACTCGGCGGGCGGCATCTGGCAGTTTAAGGCCAACAAGCTCAACCAGCGCTATCCCGATGGCACGCGCTACGCCAGCGGCCTGCGCAACGTAGTGGGCCTCGACTGGAACCAGCAAGATAATCAACTCTTTGTGATGCAGCACGGCCGCGACCAGCTGCACGATAACTGGCCCGCGCTCTACACCGAGGCGCAGTCGGCCACCCTGCCCGCCGAGTGCATGTACGCCCTCAAAAAAGGCGACAACGCCGGCTGGCCCTACCTCTACTACGACCAGCAGCAGCACAAGAAAATCCAGGGCCCCGAGTACGGCGGCGATGGCAAAAAAGAAGCCACCGGCAACTACCTCGACCCCGCCGCCGCCTACCCCGGCCATATGGCCCCCAACGGCCTGCTCTTCTACACCGGCACCATGTTCCCGGCCAAGTACCGCAACGGCGCTTTCATCGCCTTCCACGGCTCCTGGAACCGCGCGCCCGAGCCGCAGGCCGGCTACTACGTAGTTTTTCAACCCTTTAAGGATGGCAAGCCCAGCGGCCAGTGGGAGGTTTTCGCCGATAATTTCTCGGGCTCGGCGGCCAAAACGGCCAGCGGCCGCGCCGACCATCGCCCCTGCGGCCTCGCCCAGGGCCCCGACGGCTCGCTCTACGTCAGCGACGACTCGAAAGGCACCATCTACCGCATCCTGTACACCGGCAAGAAGTCATGAACCACAAGCACTTAATTCTGGCGCTTACACTATTGGCCGGCGGTGGGCTGTCGTTGCAAGCCCAGCACCGCCCCGCCGCGAAAGCCAAAGCACCGGCCAAAGCCACCGCCGCCGACCCGGCCCTGAAAGCGTCACTGACGCGCGGCGCGGCGGTGTATAAGAACGTGTGCATTGCCTGCCACCAGGCCGATGGCGGCGGCCTGCCGCCCATCAACCCGCCACTCATCAAAACCCAGTACGTGCTCGGCGACAAGTCGCGCCTGTCGCACATCGTGCTGGCCGGCCTGGCTGAGCGCATCGAAATCGACGGCGAGGAGTACAAGCAGCCCATGCCCGCCCAGGCCCACCTCACCGACCAGCAAATTGCCGACGTGCTCACCTACGTGCGCAACAGCTTCGGCAACAAAGCCAGCGCCGTGCAAGTGGCCGAGGTAAAAGCCGTGCGCGCCACCCTCAAGTAGCTGTTACCCAGCCCCTACCCGCGGCGGCTCCGGCAACGGGGTCGCCGCGTCGTAGTTTTGGCCCACCCCTAGCCGCCCCGCCCCATGAATGAGCAACTGATTGTCAAGAATTTCGGCCCGATTAAAGACGCCACGGTGGACTTTAAGCGCGTCACGGTTTTTATCGGCCCGACGGGCGGGGGAAAGAGTACGCTGGCGAAGCTGGCGGCGATTTGGCGTAATAAAAAGGTTTATTTCGGAGGTGAATTTCCAGAGCTATTATCTCGGTATTCTTTGGAAAAATATTGGCAAACAGAGTCTTCTCTGTGGTTCGCTGCTAATTCTTACACATCGACTATTGACAAAGACCTTAACCTAAGCTTCACAAAGAAAGAAGGGGCAAAGATGAGTGCATCTGATGACGCCGCAGCACGCCGTGACTTAAAATTGATTAGCGAAAAACTTATGGAAACGGTAGAGAACCTACCTACTTACAATACCACTAATCTACCCGATAATATTGAAGAGATATTAGATAGCAATAGAGACAGCATACTGAAAGCGATTACAGAAGCTAGGGAGTTATTAACCAACAATCATATACATCACTTTATTAGCAGCATAGCCACTTATGTCACTTCGGAAAGAAGTTTCATTCCATCAATAGAGTATTCTTGGGCAGGTTTACTACGAGATGATATAGGTCTTCCGAAAGACATTTTAGAATTCGCAAATGAATTCTCCCTTTCTCGCAGAAATATCTCTGAATTATATATTCCTTTCCTAAACATTAAATACATACACAGAAATGGTCAGGACTTTATAAAAATACCCGAAAGCGAAACTCTCTTCCGCCTCTACGAAACAGCTAGCGGTATCCAATCCGTAACCCCGCTGCTGGTGCTGCTAGAGCACCTGAGCCGTAATACCGAGCAGGCGCAAAGCTTCATCATCGAAGAGCCCGAACTAAACCTCTACCCCACCGCCCAGCAAGGGCTATTGAACTGGCTGGTAGAGAAATGCACGCAAGGCGAAAACGACCTGACTATCACCACGCACAGCCCCTACATTCTGTCGCACCTCAACCTATTGCTCTACGCGCACCACGTGGGCAACAAAGACGAGGAAAAGCGCCGGAAGGTAGCCGCCATCATCCCCGAGAAGTATTGGGTGAACCCCGACGAGTTTGCGGCTTACTACGTGAACGGCCCCGAGGGCGCGGGCGGCGTCCGGTCGCTGCTGGACCCCGAAACCAAGCTTATCTCGCAAAACGAGCTAGACGCCGTTTCGGGCATTCAGGCCGACGAGTTCGACCAACTGCTGGACATCAACCGCGGCTTTTAGAACATGCTGAATCCGCTCCGCGAATCGTTCCGCGACCAGATGCGCGGCAATGCGTGCCAGGAAGCCATTACGGCGGTTGAGTTTTTTGTGCAAGACCCGCCGCCGCCCAGCACCGCGCCGTGTTTTCACTATCTGCCCCCGGCGCGCAACCGCTTCGACTTGCAGGTGCTCAACGCCTCGGGCCGGCTGGTACACCTCATCCAGATTGACCGCTGCCTGTACACCGTGGCCGAGGGGCGGCGCTGCGACTGCGCGCTGCTCACCACCGAGCAAGCCTACTTCGTCGAGTTCAAGGCCGCCGACAGCGACGTGACAAGCAGCGGCCACCTGCGCTACGCCCGCGCCGCCGACTGCGTAGAGCAACTAGAGCTAACTATCAAAGACTTTGTGAGCCGCGCCATCATTCCGGCCGGGGCGCTGGTGCTAGCGTATGCCTGCGTGGGGCGTACCTCGCAGCGGCCGTACCCGGGGGCGGATTTTCTGGCGTTGAGCGCCGCCTTCAACAACCGCTTTGAGGGCATTCCCATCAGGGTGCGGCTGCTGGTGGAAAATGTGATAACCATCGGTAGGGCCAACGCTTAAGCATCAACAAACTCGCGGAGTCCGCGCTACGGCCCGCCGTAATTTCGCCCTTCCTCCTCCCCCGCCCGGCCCTCATGCAATTGCTTTATCTGGTGTTCGGCACCAACATCCAGAACCACTTTCAGGCGCATTTCTCGATACTCACTTTCCTGCGGCAGGGGCTAGGCGAGCTGAAAATCACGGTAATGACCGATGCACCGGAGTTTTACCGGCACCTGGGGGCGGCCGTGGCGGTGCAGGTGATTGACAAGGACACGCTGCGCGAGTGGGAAGGCGAGTTCAAGTTTTTCTGGCGCGTCAAAATCAAGGCGCTAGAGCTAGCGGCCCGGCAAGCGCCCGAGCTACCGCTACTCTACCTCGATTCGGACACGCTGCTCTACGGCTCCTTGCCCGCGCTGCGGCAGGAGCTGGCCGCCGGCCACGCCCTCATGCACGAGCCCGAGGGCCGGCTCTCGGCCCTGCCCAGCAAAACCGAGCGCCGCATGTGGCAGCAGGTGCAGGGCCAGACGTTTGGCAGCGTGGCCATTACGCCGCAGCACGTGATGTGGAACGCGGGCGCGGTGGGCGTGCCCGCGCAGCGCAACCACGAGGCCATTGCGCTGGCTTTGCGCATCTGCGACGACCTATGCCGGCGGCAGGTTACGCCCCGGCTCATCGAGCAGTTTGCGCTGGCGGTGGCGCTGGCCGAGGTGCAGGGGCTGCACTCGGCCAAGCCT
Source organism: Hymenobacter sp. (assembly GCF_035709525.1). Taxonomy (GTDB): domain Bacteria; phylum Bacteroidota; class Bacteroidia; order Cytophagales; family Hymenobacteraceae; genus Hymenobacter. The sequence goes on from NZ_DASTEP010000140.1 coordinate 4,555, forward strand.
TACATCGGCCATTACTGGAGCACCAAGGAGCTGTGGAACGAGCCCATCAGCCGCTTTTTGCTGACCTCGCACCTGCAAAACCGCACGCTGGCGCAGGATTTGGAGGCGCTCGATAGCTTTGATTTTCAGGCGCTACCCATCAAGCAGCGGGTGCGCAACACGCAGTCGCGGCTGGAGAACCTGACGCGCCGGCTGTGGCCGCCGCAGGGCGTGGAGTTTTTGTAACGCCAAGCTCCAGCTTGGCGAGCGAGCGCAGCGAGCTGCGGCGCGGGCAAACGTTGCTGGGCATTGGCTGGCGTGGCTGCTCGCTACGCTCGCTCGCCAAGCTG
>NZ_DASTEP010000141.1:0-2616 GCF_035709525.1 Hymenobacter sp.
TAAGAGGTGCCGCCGCTTTGCGGCTCTGTCAAGCTACTAAATAACTGTTCCTACCAACATGCCGCCGCTTCGCGGCTGCTCGGCAGCGTGGGCTGGTCAGTGGCTATAGGTCAGGTGCCTAGTGCTGCACCGTCAGGCGGCGGGTGGCTACCACCGCGCCGTTGGCCAGCAGGCGATACACGTAGAGGCCGGCCGGCAGGTCGGCCACGCTCACCAGCAGCTAGGGGCCGCTGGCCGGGCTCACGGCCAGGGTGCGGGCCACACTGCCCAGCGGGTTGAGGAGCTGCACCGTAGCCGCCTCGCGCACCAGGGTGCGGTCGAGCTTCAGCGTCACGGTTGCGGTGGCGGGGTTGGGGTAGGCCTGGAAGGCGGCGGTTTCTTGCGGGGCCGTGGTGGGCAGGGCTGCCGCCGTAATCACGCCGTACATGCCCGCGCCCGCCGCCCCGTGGGCGGTGCAGTGGTAGGGATAGGTGCCCACCGTCGAAAAGGTAAGCGACTTGCTGGTGCTGCCCGGGCTGATGACGAACAGCGACCAGGCTCCGTTGTCGGAGGCCGTGGGGTGCGTGCCGCCACTGCCGCTTTGGTACTGCCAGGTTACCGCATCACCGGGCCGGATGGTCACGGTCTGGGGCGGGTAGTAGTTATCGCCCACCATAATGGTGATATTGGCGGCCGAGGCCGAAAAGCCCAGCAGCAGGGCCAATAAAAAGAGTAGCGTTGCCTTCATGGCAGAACAGTGAGTTGGGGGTGAAAGAAATGCAACTAGATGAATGGTTACGAGGCGCCTTCGGGCTGCTACTCGGCCACTTACCCCAAACGGTTGCCCGCTTGGCTGAAATAAATGCAATAATTTCCTGACCCAGTGCCGGCTGCTGCCTAGCGCCCGCCGCCCACCGTAAAATTCCGGGCCACCGCGAAGCCGAAATACAGGTCGCCGGCAAAAAACCGGCCCGTGGTTTCGGGCACGAAAAACTTCTCCGTCATGCCCAGCGAGTTCGTCACGTGCAGCTGAAACACGTGCCCGCCCGTCTCGATGTCCACGCCCAGCCCCAGCGCGTTGCGGAAGTTGGCGGCCGTGTTGCCCGGAAACAGGTAGTAGTAATCGGCGGTGAGGGCCGTGCGCTTGGTAAGTTTCTGGCGCAGCGCGCCGCCCAGCGCGTACACGTCGTTTTGCTCGGCGGGGGGCGCCACGTAGTTGCGATGCACCAGCGTGGGCATCAGCTGCACCGACAGCATCGGCTGCGCCAATCTGGCGCTCCGCGCGGGGCGCAATGGCCGCCAAGCTGCCAGGGCTTTGCGTGGCGGGCCATTGGCGCGCGCGCCAATGGTGGAAATTGGGCGCTGGCCCGCCTCGGCAGCTGCGCCTGCCGCCGCAAGAGTAACCGCTGTCACCGGCGGGTTTTTCTGGTTTTGCCGGAGCGATAGCGCCAGCCGCTTAGCCGGGCAGCGTGGCGCAGCGGGTGCCGAGGCACGGCCGCGCCGCGTTGCGGCAGCTGTAGCTACCAGGGCGTCGTTGGTTTCTTGGTGGTTTTTGCGTTTGGCAAGTGGGCTGGTAGCCGAAGAAAATGCCGCGACTTTCGCGGGCCTGAAACGGCCGGGGCGCCGGTGATGCTTGGCAGTGTTGGCGGCTGGTAGTTGGGTAGTCGATTCGGAATATCGGCTTGCGACAGCGTTGGCAGGCAGCGTTTTAGCGGGCGTGGCTGGCTGCGCGCCAAATTCGCCGGCGGGCTGTGCGGCCGCCGGGTAGTAGGTGCCAGCCGGGTGGGCGAGGCGACTTCTGGCGTATCGGCCCCGAGCAGCCGCAGCACCTGGCGGTGCAGGGCCTGCTAGCGCAGGTCGGCATCGAGCAGCAGGTCCATGCGGTGCCACGCGGCCGGGTTTTCCGGCTGCTCGGGGTGGTGCGCGAGGCCCCGGCGAAACAGGGCGCCGAATTCCTCATCCGGCGTAAACGGCGTAGGCATGGGGATTAGTTTTTTTTAGATGAAGCCGGAGGTGAGCCCGTGCTTTCGACAGGTTAGATTTGGAAGTGTCGGCGGTGATGCCCAGGTGCTGCGCTATTTCTTCGCGCGTGTGCCATCCCGCATCGGTAGGCTCGTGCAGCAGGTCGGCGAGGTCGTCTTGCCGGTGGTGCTTTTCGTGGGCGCGGAAGTAATCGATGGCCGTGCGAATCATGATTTTCCTGAGCCAGCCCCGAAACGAGCTACTGAGCTCGTAGCGCTCGGCGTCGAAGCGGCCGAGGTCGCGGAAGGTCTTCAAGAATCCGTCATTCACCACTTCCTCCGCCTCATTGCGCTGGCGGGTATAGCGCAGGCAAATGCCCAGCGCGTAGCTGTAGTAGAGCCCATACAGCCGCTGCTGCATGGCACGGTCGCCCCGCCGGCAGCCGGCAAGCAACGCCTGAAGCACTTCGGGGGAGGCAGGAGGCGCGGACACGGGCAGAAAGAAGGGAGGTACCGGCGAACTCGCAGGCATCGTCAAAAATGTTCCCTGGTTTCAAGAAAATATTGTGAAATTCTTGGGAGGCCTTTAATAATACCTAGACAGCATTAGTCATGCAAAGCGCAGCGAAGCCTCTCGCGTGGCGCAGTAATCCCTTTCGTATTGGTTACTGCGCCA
>NZ_DASTEP010000142.1:0-28239 GCF_035709525.1 Hymenobacter sp.
GGACTACAAAGTCCGCGCAACTATTTTCTCGCGAAAGCTCAACCGCTGCTACCCGTTCGCGTACCGCTACCCTGCTGCTTATTTCCTGGCTATGAATACCTCGCCCAACCCCGCGCCCGCCACCGCGCCCGACGCCAAAAAAGGCAGCCTGCGGGCGCTCAAGGCGGTCAATTTCTTCATCGCCGACGTGCAGAATGGCATGGGCCCCTACATGGCCCTGTTTCTGCAAAGCAGCGCGGGCTGGGGCCCGGCCCAGATAGGCTCGGCCCTGGCGGCGGGCAACATTGCCCAGGTGCTGGCCCAAACGCCCGCCGGCGCGCTCATCGACAACCTGCGCCAGAAGCGGGCGCTGCTCATCGTAGGCATTGCCCTGATAATGACCGGGATGTTGGGCACCGCCTTCTTCACGGTGTGGCCGGTAGTGATGGGCGGGCAGGCGCTGGTAGGCATCGCGGGGGCTATTTTTCCGCCCTGCCTGGCGGCTATCGCGCTGGGGCTGGTGCGCCGCCAGCAGTTCGACCAGGTGCAGGGCACCAACCAAGCGTTCAACGCGGGCGGCAACATGTTTGCGGCGCTGGCGCTGGGCGCGGTGGGCTACTATTTTAGCCTGCGCTGGATGTTCCTTTTCGTGGCCGTGCTGGGCGTGGGGGCCATTCTCAGCATCCTGCGCATCAAGGCCGACGACATTGATTTCAACGCCGCGCGCGGCGGCGAAGAAGACACCAAAAAGCAGGCCGAGCAGTGCAACGGCGCCCCGCCCGCACCCGCTCACGGCGGCGTGTGGCAGAATATCAAAGACCTGCTGGCCTGCCTGGCCGACCTCATCAAGCAGCCGCCGGTGCGGGTGTTTCTGGTGGCGGCCGTCGTCTTCCACTTCGCCAATGCCGCGATGGTGCCGCTCGTGACGCAGCTACTGGCCCGTGGCGTGGGCGCCAAGCAGGCGGTGCTGTTCACCTCGGGCTACATGCTGGCTTCGCAGCTGGTGTTTGTGGTAGTGGCCGCCGCCAGCGGCAAGCTGGCCAGTAAGGTGGGCCGCAAGCCGCTGTTTCTGTTTGCGTTTGCGGCGCTGGCGGCGCGGGGCGTGCTGTATACCATGAGCCACCACCCGGCCGCTCTCATCGCGGTGCAGTGCATGGATGGGCTGGGCGCGGGCATTTTCGGCGTGGTGGGCGTGCTCATCATCGCCGACCTCACCAAGGGCACCGGCCGCTTCAATGCCGCGCAGGGGGCCATCGCCACGGCCCAGGGCATCGGCGCGTTTCTCAGCAACTCGGTGGCCGGCTACCTCGCCAAAACCCGTGGCGACGACTTCACTTTCTACGTGCTGGCGGCCATCGCAGTAGCCGGGTTTATCTTGTTCCTGCTCTTTATGCCCGAAACGCGCGAAGCCGCGACCGAGCCGGGCGCGAAGCTGGCGGTGGCGTAGGTAGCTGACTTATTTGTAGCGCGAACTTTGTAGTTCGCGTTCGTTGGCGGGCAGCCGGACGAACGCGAACTACAAAGTTCGCGCTACTGCATTAGCTACCGCCCATACTCGTACACCACGTAGCCCCAGGGCTCCACCTGCCACGGCTTGTCGGTCAGCGGCTCTTTGGTGTACATAAACAGGTTGTGCGGGGTGCCCTGCAAGCCCGGCTCTTTCACGGTGATGGTCTGTTCTTTGTTCGATAAGTTTAGGATAACCAGCACCTTGTGCCCAGCCTTCTCGCGCACGTAGGCGTACACGGCCCGGTCGTCGCCCACGCTCACTTTGCGGAAGGAGGCATCGGCGGCCAGTGCCGGGTTGCGCTTGCGCAGGTCGAGCAGGGTGCTGTAAAACTTGGCCCGCTCGTACTTGCCGAAGCGCATCGGGTCGCGGTCGAAGAACTTGAGCGGGCGTAGCACGGGCTCTTCCTGCCCGCTGTAGATGAGCGGTACAGCATCGGCCATCGTTTGGGTGAATACCGCAAACGGCGCGTGCTTAACCCCGGCGAAAGTGCCGTAGTCGGCTTTGTTCCAGCTGTTTTCGTCGTGGTTGCTGGTAAAGTACAGCTCGATGGTGCCCTTGGGATACAGGCCTTGCCAGCCCATGCGCACGCTGTCGAGCGAAGTGGCCGGGCGCTTGCCGGCCGCTATCTTCTCCATCGCGTGAAACATGTGCCAGGGGTACACTGCGTCGAAGCCGCTTTTGGGCAGGTAGGCGCTGTCGCCCTCGGCCAGCATAAACAGGTCTTTGCTCTCCTTTTCAAGCGCCGGAATGGCGCGCTTCCAGAAGCTGCCCGGTACGTTCCAGGCCACGTCGCAGCGGAAGCCGTCGATGCCCGTTTTATCAACCCAGTAGCGCATGGCCGCAATCATGCTGTCCTGCATTTCCTGGTTTTTGTAATCGAGCTGCCGCGTATCGGCCCAGTCGAAGGCCACGGCCGGCTGGCCCTTTTTATCCTTTACGAAAAAGCCGGGGTGCTGCGTGAGCCAGCGGGCGTCGGCCCCGGTGTGGTTGGGCACCCAGTCGATAAGCACTTTCATGCCGCGGCCGTGGATGTCCTGCACCAGCCGCTGCCAGTCGGCCATGGTGCCAAACTCGGGGTTGAGCTTGGTATAGTCTTGCACGGCGTAGTAGCTGCCCAGGCTGCCCTTGCGGTCGCGCTGGCTGATGGGGTTCAGGGGCATAAACCACAGCGTTTGCACGCCCATTTTTTGCAGCCGGTCGAGGTGCTTGGCAAAGGCGTTGAGCGTGCCCTCGGGCGTGTATTGGCGCACGTTCACTTCGTAGATATTGCCCTGCTGTATCCAGGCCGGGTGCGGCGGCTGCGGCGCGGATTGGGCAGTCGTGGTGGCCGCCTCTTGGGTGGTAGTGGCCGGCTCACAGGCCTGGGCTAGCAGCAAGGTGCCCAGCAGCGCCGGGGGCAAAATCTTTTTCATACGAGTAGGGTAGGAGCCGCAAAGTACACCGGCGCACCCGGATGAGCTTGATGAAGGAAAGATGAGTAAGTACTTGCTTTTGCCAAAAATAAGGCGTATACTTACGCTACACCAACCCGCACGCGCCATGAAATCCCACCCGCACGTTGCCCCCGCGCTACCCCTAATTACTGAGGTAAGCGCCGCCAGCCAACCCACGGCTTGCCCCATCGCCGCCGCCGTAAAAGCCCGCGCCAAGGCGTTGAAAAAGTGGCGCAAGCACGAGCGGCTGCGGCAGTTTATGGGTTGGTGCGCCAGCTTTCACGCGCTGGGATTTAGCTTTTGAAATCACCCATATAAAACCAAAACCCTTGCTAGCTAGCAGGGGTTTTGGTTTGAAAGTCAGACTTATAGTAATTCTATACGGCTTGCGGTAGCAACAGCAGCTGATGCGGGGGCTTGGTTGCCCGCGTCCAGATTTTATAAAGCAGGTAGCAGCCACACACTCCTCCAACGGCCAGCACCCCTTTGCTACCCAATGTTTCCAGCAGCGCGTAATACGACCGGGTTTTTGCGCTAGTGCCTATTTCGGCAGTGCCGTTTTCTATTTTCAAGGCCTCAAAATAGCTGAGCACCGCAAAGGCCACCGTTGCCACTAGGCCGATAATGTAGTTGAGCACCGCCTTAAAGGGAGTCATCGCCGCGTAGTGCTTATCAAAAGCGCGGTCTTGCTCAAAAAACGCGAGAAACTGCTCACAATCACCCGCGTTAGCGAAAGAAAACTGGCACATGCCTGGAATGCCGACGGCGGTTTTGTATTTCACCTTAACCTCGTCGTCGTTGTCCTCTTTGCTCACCGATTTGATAGCGGCATACTTTACTTCTATTTTGGTGGCTAGCGACAGCTTTTTATGCCAGCTTTCCAGAAAACCTTCTTCAGTGTTAAAGCCTTGACTGGAAAATAGTAAGCTTTCTTCACCTACCAAAAGCGAGGCTATTTTATTGCCCGTAACCGAGAATAGTTTTTTGTTCATAAGGAGTAAGTAAGAGAAATAAGAAGCTGAGGCGACACCCTAAAAAAGAGGCACCCAAACCTTGTGCAAGGTAGGGTGCCTCCAGTCGTACTGCCAACGGGCTACGCCGCGCACCTACGGGAACTTCGGAAATTTCGAGAAGTCGGGCTGCCGCTTTTCCAGGAAGGCGTTTTTGCCTTCTTTGGCTTCCTCACTCAGATAGTAAAGCAGCGTGGCATTGCCGGCCAGCTCCTGAATGCCCGCCTGCCCGTCGAGCTCGGCGTTGAACGACGACTTGAGCATGCGCAGCGCTAGCGGGCTCTTTTGCAAGATTTTGTGGCACCAGGCCACGGTCGTTTCCTCTAGCTTGTCGAGCGGCACTACTTTGTTCACGAGGCCCATGTCGAGGGCTTCCTGGGCGTCGTACTGGTCGCACAAGAACCAGATTTCGCGGGCCTTTTTCTGGCCCACGATGCGCGCCAGGTAGGAGGCGCCAAAGCCGCCGTCGAACGAGCCTACGTTGGGGCCAGTCTGGCCGAAGCGGGCGTTCTCAGCCGCCACGGTCAGGTCGCAGACCACGTGTAGCACGTGGCCGCCGCCGATGGCCCAGCCCGCCACCATCGCCACCACGGGCTTGGGGATGCTACGAATCATCTTCTGCAAGTCGAGCACGTTGAGACGGGGCACGGTGTCGGCGCCCACGTAGCCGCCGTGGCCGCGCACGCTCTGGTCGCCGCCCGAGCAAAAGGCGCGCCCGCCCTCGCCGGTGAGGATGATGACGCCGATATCGGTGCGATTGCGGCAAATATCCATGGCCTCAATCATTTCCTGCACCGTGAGCGGCGTGAAGGCATTGTGCACCTGCGGCCGGTTGATGCTGATTTTAGCAATGCCCCCGCTTTGGGAGAAGAGAATTTCCTGGAACTCCTTAATCGGCGTCCACTGAATGGGTTCTGACATAAAAGAAAGTTTAATACTGCGAAACACTGCGCAAAAATTATCTCACGCAGTGTTAAACCGCAGTGTTTCGCAGTGAAGGTTGAAAAGCTTGCTTTACCGCCTTGCGGTACTCCTCAAAAAACGCTGCGTTGGTTTTCGAATCGGTGAAGATTTCGAGCACCGCCGCGCCGCTTTCCGCTGCAAAGAAAACCGGCAGCGCCGTTGCAAGTTCTTCGAACGACGCCACTGGCAGGTAGCGCAATTGAAAATCGCGGCACAGATTCTCGGCCGTGAGCGCCTGGTGCGTCTCAAAAAACTCATCTAACTCGGGCTGCTGGCGCGGCCCGTCGATGAGGCGGAAAATGCCGCCGCCGTGGTTGTTGAAGAGCACCACCCGTAGGTTGGGCGTGGGGTAGTTGTGCCAGAAGGCGTTGCGGTCGTAGAAAAACGCCACGTCGCCGGTCAGCAATACCACCGGCCGCGCGGGCTGCGCCAGCGCCGCGCCCACCGCCGTCGAGTTGCAGCCATCGATGCCGCTGGTGCCGCGGTTGGCGAATACATCGATTTGCCGCCCGGCGGGCAGACCTAGGATGTTGGCGTAGCGCACGGCCATGCTGTTGGCCAGGTGCAGGGCCGTGTCATCGGGAAGCGCCGCCAGCGCCTGCCGCATCGCGGAAAACTCGTTGAACAGTTGGCCTTCAGCGGCGAAGAAGCGACTGAGAAACTGCGTGGCGGCAGTGTCGGCTTGCTGCCAAGTGAGGTTGGGTTCTGTGGGCCCACTTGGTATCGAACCAACTTGCGGCTCATTAGTGGTCCCGCTAGAATTCGAACCTAGAACCCGTTCATTAGAAGTGTACTGTTCAACAGAGAGGAAGGGATTCGAACCCTCGATGACCTTTTGGGAAATACGCACTTCTTGGGCGTGCGAAATCACGTCCCGGTGGTAATCCTTCGTATCAAATACCGCCAACTGCTGAAAAAATACCGCTGGCTTCACCCGCACGATGCGCGTGAGGCTGCGAAAGGTATCGGCTACCTCGCCGGCCGGCTGTAAATGCCAATGTTGCGCGGGCGCCATGTCGCGTAAAAATAGCTTCAGCGCCTTTGAAATCAGCGACTGCCCGAAGGTGATGAGCAAGTCGGGCCGTAGCGCCGTTTTGTCCTCTTTCGATAAGCCCGCCAGGAAAATATCCTGCCGCCGCACGGCCGGCACGTCGCCCAGGTTGGCAATGGTGTCGGCCACCACCGGCACCTGCCGCGCCTCCGCAAACTCGTAGAGCGCGGCCGTGAGGGTCGGGTTTTCGGGCTGCTGGCCGGCTACTACCAGCACCCGGCCCGCCCCACGCAGCTGCCGCCGTAAATCCAGGATTTCGGCCGGGGGCAGGATGGTATTGGAGTGGTCGTCGCGGATGATTTTTACATCCTGCTCGTAGCTCATTTCCTCATCCGCCTTGGGGTAGAACGGCTCGCGCAGCGGCACGTTCACTTGCACCGGCCCGGCCGGGAAAGTCTGCGTCAGGTTAATCGCCTCGTTGATAAGGCGCTCGCCGTGCCACTTGGCATCGGCGTGCGCGGTATCGGCCGGGAAGTCGAACGTGCCTTTGGCGTGTGCGCCGTACAGGTCGCGCTGCCGGATGGTCTGGCCATCGAGCTGGTCTATCCACTCGGGCGGCCGGTCGGCGGTAAGCACCAGCAGCGGAATCTGCTGAAAAAAGGCCTCCGCCACGGCCGGCGCGTAATTGAGGCCCGCCGTGCCGCTGGTGCACACCAGCACCACCGGCCGCCGCGTGGCCTGCGCAATACCTAGGCCGATAAACGCCGCCGCCCGCTCGTCGGGCACCACGCGCAGCCGGCCCCGGTAGGCAGGGTGCCGCGCAAACGCCAGCGTGAGCGGCGCCGACCGCGAGCCCGGCGATAAAATCACGTCGGTGATGCCGTGGCGGGCGCAGATTTCGGCGATGTTGAAAACGGCTTGAATGGACTTCATTTAACAGGTATCATTTAACATTTAACAGGCTCGCCGCTCGTGTTACCCCACCCCCGGCCCCTCCCCTCCGGGAGAGGGGAGCCTATCGTTGAGTTAAGAGTTTTGAGTTCTAAGTTTTGAGTTGCTCAACTCTTAACTCAAAACTTTCAACTCAAAACTCACTTGGCTCCCCTCTCCCGGAGGGGAGGGGCCGGGGGTGGGGTAACTACGTCAGCACGGCCGCTACCGTCCGCATTTTATACTCCGTTTCCTCCCACTCGCGTTGCGGGTCCGAGTCCACCGTCAGCCCCGTGCCGGCGTAGAGAATGGCCTCGTCGGCGCGCAGCTGCAAGCAGCGCAAATTCACGAACAGCCGCGACACGCCCGGCGCGGCCACGTTTACCGGCCCTAGAAAGCCGCTGTAATAGGCACGGTCGTAGCCTTCGTGGCGGGCCAGAAACTCCAGTGCCGCCGTGCGCGGCATGCCGCCCACGGCCGAAGTAGGGTGCAGCAGCCGCAGCATATCGGTACCCAGCGACGAGGCCGCGGGCACGTTTTTGAGGTCTACCTCGAAGTCGGTGCGCAGGTGCAGCAGCTCGCCGGCCACGGTGGTGCGCGGGCCGGTTTCCTGGTATTCGCGCAGGCGCAATTGCTTAAAGCAGTTGACGATGTAGCGCGAGACCAGGGCCTGTTCCTCGATTTCCTTCTGCCGCCAGATGGCATCCTGCGGGCGCAGGCCCGGCAGCAGCGGCTGCGTGCCCGCCAAGGCCATGGTGCAAAACGTACCATCGGCCGTGACCTCGGCCAGCACCTCGGGGGTAGCGCCCAGCCAGGTGCCCACGCCCGGCACGCTCACCAAGGACACAAACGCCCGCTCGTATTGCCGGCACAGCTCCCGAAACGCCGCCAGCGGGTCGAAGCCCGGCGGCAGCGGGCGGCGGGCGGCCCGCGAGCTCACCACCTTGCCCACCGTGCGCGCCTCAATGGCCGCCACGCCCCGCTGCACCAGCGCCATGTACTCGGCCTCGGTAGCCACGTGGGGCGCCGGCTGTGGGCTGGCGTGCCAGGCTAGCTCAGGCGGGGTAGGCAGCGCCAGCCAAGCCGCGATGTTGGGGGCCATGTCACGGGCGGCTGGCGAGAGGCGCACCGCCTCAGGCTGGGCCTCGTCAAACTGCACATCGGCCGGCAGAAATAAGGCCGGGTTGTGGTCGGAGTCGCGGAACGGAAAGAAGGCGAAGCCCGCCGGGGCTCGCTCATCAAGCGCGGGCGGCAAACCCGTATAAGTAGCTTCTAGCGAACGCGCGGCCAGCAGGCGCGGCGCGCCTGCACCCGGCTCGCGCCAGATGGCCAGTGGCCGGCCCGTGCGCAGCGCACCCGCCGCCAAGTGGCGCAGCCGGGCTGGCGCGTCGAGGCCGGCCGGGGTAGTGGGCCAGGACAGGAGCCTAGGTTCGACGCCGCGCATTAAGCTTCTTTCTTGCCAGCGGCCGGCACATCAATCACGGCCATCGTGATGCGGCTGATGCACACCAGCGCGCCGGTTTCTTCGTGCGTAATGCGGATTTCCCACACCTGCGTGCTGCGGCCCACGTGCAGCGCCGTGGCCCGGCCGCGCACCCAGCCATCGCGCACGCCCTTGATGTGGTTGGCATTGATTTCGAGGCCCACGCAGGCTTGGCGCGTCACGTCGATGCGGGTAGCCGCGCCGATGCTACCTAGGGTTTCGGCCAGGGCTACCGAGGCGCCGCCGTGCAGCAGGCCCATCGGTTGGTGCGTGCGGCCATCCACGGGCATACGGCCCTCTAGGTAGTCGTCTGTGATGTCAGTCAACTCAATGCCCAGCGAATCGGCCAGGGTGGGGCGGTGCGAAGCCCAGATTTTTACGTCGTCGAGGGTCATGTTTAGTGCTTGGTTATTAGTGCTTAGTGCATAGGGGTTTTAGTGCTTTAATTTTTAGTGATTAGTGTCAGCAACTAAGCACTAGGCACTAACAACTAAGCACTAAACAAGCTTGCTTTTGTAGTGGTTGATAAAGCCGTGGAGCAGCTTTTTGCAGTTGGTAATACTGAGAAGTACCTCGTCGCAAACAGTTGATGACAGATACTGTTGGTCTAGCGCTACGTAAAGCTGGGTCTCCAACTCATAAAGCGAGCCACGAGCAATGAATAAAAATTGCAGCGTGTCGCGATGAGTCTGCCGCCCACAACCTTCTGCAATATTAGAAGGGATAGATACTGCGGCCCGGCGCATTTGGCTACTTAGCCCAAAGAGCTCGTCTTTAGGAAAAGACTTAGTGAGTGTGTAAATCATACTGGTTAGCAGGCGCCCCTGTTGCCACACCAGCAACTCGGTAAAGGATTTATTTTCCATATTTCCTAATAACTACTACCCACTAAGCACCAAGCACAGGGCACTAAGCACTAACTTTCCCCGCAAAATTACTTCACCTCGCCCGTGCCCGTTCAGCAGATTTACCTCCTCCGCCACGGCCAGACCGATTTCAACGTGCAAGGCATCGTGCAGGGTAGCGGCGTCGACTCCGACCTCAACGAGCGCGGCCGTTGGCAGGCCGAGCGCTTCTGGCAGGCCTACAAAGACATGCCGTTTGCCCGCGTGTACACCTCGCGGCTCAAGCGCACGCACCAGTCGGTGCACAAGTTTATCGACCTAGGTATTCCGCACGAGGCGCACGCCGCCCTCAACGAGATAAGCTGGGGTACCCGCGAGGGCACTCGCATCACGCCGCAGGAAGACGCTGAATACAAGCACGTGCTGGATGAATGGCTGGCCGGCAACGACCGCGCCCACCTGCCCGGCGGCGAAAGCCCCGCCGACGTGGCTGCCCGCCAGCGCCCCTTCATTGAGTTACTGAAAAGCCGGCCCGACGATGAAATCGTGCTCGTGTGCATGCACGGCCGAGCCATGCGCGTGCTGTTGTGTCAGCTCCTAGGCTACCCACTCAGCTGTATGGATGAGTTTGAGCACCAGAACCTTTGCTTATACAAATTGCATTATACTGGTTCTCAGTTTACCATTCGCAATTTCTTAGACGTAAGCCATTTGGCCGAGTAACTTCTTTTCCTCCCACCCGCCACAAGTGGCCCGGATTGTTTACCCGACTTTTCGCGGCTAATTTTGGCCCCCAATCCCAACCCGCAATTCCGATGGCCGAAATTATAAAAATGCCGAAAATGAGCGACACGATGACCGAAGGGACCATCGCGGCCTGGCTCAAGAAAGTAGGCGACAAAGTGAAATCGGGCGACATCCTGGCCGAAGTCGAAACCGACAAAGCCACGATGGAGCTGGAAAACTACGAAGACGGTACCCTGCTCTACATCGGCCCCAAAGAGAAAGACTCGGTGCCCGTTGATGGCGTGTTGGCGATTGTGGGCAAGGAAGGCGAAGACATTTCGGGCCTGCTCAATGGCCAAGGTGGCGGTAGCGCCCCGGCTGCTGCGCCGGCCCCTGCGCCTGCTGCACCCGCCCCAGCTCCGCAAGCCGCCGCCCCGGCCCCCGCGCCTGCGGCCCCGGCTGCCCCGGCCGCGCCCGCCAATGGCAAGAAAGCCACAGTAGTGCGCATGCCCAAGATGAGCGACACCATGACCGAGGGCACCATCGCCGCCTGGCTGAAAAAGGTGGGCGACAAGGTAAAATCGGGCGACGTGCTGGCCGAAGTCGAGACCGACAAAGCCACGATGGAGCTGGAAAACTACGAAGACGGTACCCTGCTCTATACCGGCCCCAAGGAAGGTGAAGCCGTAGCTGTAGATGGCGTACTCGCCATCATTGGCGAGGAAGGCGCTGATATCCAAGCCCTGCTGAACGGTGGCGACCAGAGTGCCCCCGCCCCGGCTGCCGCTGCCCCCGCCGAAGCTGCGGCGCCCGCCGCTGCGGCCCCGGCCGCCGCGCCTCAGGCCGAAAACAACGGCCGCCTGCTCGCCTCGCCGCTCGCCAAGAGCATTGCAAAAGACAAAGGTGTAGACCTGCGCCAAGTAAAAGGCTCAGGCGAAAACGGCCGCATCGTGGCCCGCGACCTGCAAAACGCCCAGCCGCAAGCTGCCGCCGCACCCGCCGCTGCCCCGGCTCAGGCCCCGAACGAGTATATCGCGGCCGCCTTGCCCGAGCAGCCGGCTGCCAAGCCCGCCGCTGCACCCGCTCCGGCTGCTGCCGAAGGCACCTACACCGACACCCCGGTGTCGCAGATGCGCAAGGTGATTGCCCGTCGCCTGTCGGAAAGCCTGTTCACGGCCCCGCATTTCTATCTCACGATGGAAATTCTGATGGACAAGGCCATGGAAACCCGCGTGAAGCTCAACGAGCTGTCGCCGGTGAAGCTTAGCTTCAACGACATGGTTATCAAGGCCTGCGCCGTGGCGCTCAAGCAGCACCCGGTTATCAACTCGTCGTGGCTCGGCGATAAGATTCGCCAGAACAAAGTGGTAAACATTGGCGTGGCCGTGGCCGTGGACGAAGGCCTGCTGGTGCCCGTTATCCGCAACGCGGATGGCAAGGGCATGTCGACCATCGCTACCGAAGTGAAGGAGCTGGCCGGCAAAGCCAAGAGCAAGAAGCTGCAACCCGCCGAGTGGGAGGGTAGCACCTTCACCATCTCGAACTTGGGTATGTTCGGTATCGACGAGTTCACCGCCATCATCAACCCCCCGGATGCCTGCATCCTGGCCGTGGGCGGCATCAAGCAAACCGCTGTGGTGAAGAATGGCGAGCTCGCCATCGGCAACATCATGAAGGTGACGCTGAGCTGCGACCACCGCGTGGTAGACGGTGCTACCGGCGCTGCCTTCCTGCAAACGGTAAAAGGCCTGCTTGAAGACCCACTGCGGATGCTGATTTAATTCATTTAACAGGTATCAGTTAACATTTAACAGGTGGTTGGGCTTGCAATGCTGCCGGCTCGGCCACCTGTTTTGTGTTGCTAGCCGAGAATTGTTAAATGATAAATGTTCCTTGTTAAATGACTAGAATTCGCTCCACGACCGTGCTCGGCGTGCGCCACAACGGCCAGATAGCCCTAGGGGCTGACGGCCAGGCCACCATGGACAAGCACGTAGCCAAAAATAATGTGCGCAAAGTGCGCCAGCTCAACGACGGCAAAGTCGTAACCGGCTTTGCCGGCTCCACCGCCGATGCCTTTATGCTGCTCGACCGCTTCGAGGAGAAGCTCTCGGCCTACGGCAACAACCTGACGCGGGCTGCCATTGAGCTGGCTAAGGACTGGCGCAAAGACCAGTATCTGCGTAAGCTCGAAGCCATGATGGTAGTGTGCGACAAAGACGAGCTACTCATCGTGAGCGGCACCGGCGACGTGCTCCAGCCCGATTCGGACGTGGCTGCCATCGGCAGCGGCGCCATGTACGCGCAAGCCGCCGCGCTGGCCCTCAAGAAGCACGCCCCGCACCTCACCGCCCGCCAGATGGTGGAAGACGCCCTGCACATCGCGGCTGACATCTGCATTTACACCAATCACAATCTGATAATCGCCGAGCCGGCGTAGAAGTAGTGCTTTGTGCTTAGGCATTCAATGTAGCTAATCACAAAACACTTTTATTATACCCCGCCTGGCACCACTGCGTACTATGCACCAGGCACCAAGCACCAAGCACTGAGACATGCAAATTACCAATTTCCTCAAGCACCACTTCCGTCACTTCAACGCCGCTGCCCTTATCGACGCGGCCGATGGCTACAACAAGCATCTTGCCGATGGCGGTAAAATGATGATTACCCTGGCCGGTGCCATGAGCACCGCCGAAATGGGTATTCAGCTGGCTGAGCTCATTCGCCAAGACAAAGTACAGATTATCAGCTGTACAGGCGCCAACTTGGAAGAGGATATCTTCAACCTTGTGGCCCACGACTTCTACGAGCGCGTGCCGCACTACCGCGACCTCACCGCCGCCGACGAGCACGAGCTACTGAAGCGCCACATGAACCGCGTGACCGATACCTGCATCCCCGAAGAGGAGGCCATGCGCCGCATCGAGCACACCGTGCTCAAGCACTGGGAAAAGGCCGACCAGGCGGGCGAGTCGTATTTCCCGCACGAGTTCTTCTATCAAATTCTGAAGTCGGGCGACCTAGAGCAGTACTACCAGATTGACCCCAAAGACTCGTGGATGCTAGCCGCCGCCGAGAAAAACCTGCCCATTATCTGCCCCGGCTGGGAAGACTCGACGCTCGGCAACATCTACGCCGGCCACGTGATTTCGGGTGATATCAAAAACGTGCACACCATGAAAACCGGCATTCAGTACATGATGTACTTGGCCGATTGGTACACCAAAACTGCCACGGAGGAAAGCAAAATCGGCTTCTTCCAGATTGGCGGTGGCATTGCCGGCGACTTCCCCATCTGCGTGGTGCCCATGCTGCACCAGGACTTGCAGCGCCACGACGTGCCGCTGTGGGGTTACTTCGCCCAGATTTCGGATTCTACCACTTCGTATGGCTCATACTCTGGTGCCGTGCCCAACGAGAAAATTACGTGGGGTAAGCTGGGCGAGAAAACGCCGAAATTCATTATTGAAAGCGACGCTACCATCGTGGCTCCGCTGATTTTTGCCATCGTGCTCGGGCAATAATTGCCAAAAGCCCTAGGTACTAAAAAGGCCCGTGCTGAAGCTTCAGCACGGGCCTTTTTAGTACCTAGGGTTCTAAATCAATCTGTCATGCTGAGCTTGCGAAGCATCTTATATCATTCGCGGCAATCGGAAGAATAATTAATTTTTAACGCAGGCGGCCGTGATAAGATGCTTCCTTCGTCAGCATGACAGACGGTTTTTGCGTCCTGGGTGTTCCAATTATGCTTCTACTGAAAAATCCGTGGCGCTCGTCACGGCTTGCCATTGCTGCACGTCGCGCTGCACGGTGGCCATTTGCTGGGCAGCCATCTGGTTGGCATCGGCACCTAGGAAGAGGTGGACGGGCGGGTTTTCGGCCTCGCTGACCTGGATGAGCACCTCGGCTGCTTTCACGGGGTCGCCGGGCTGGTTGCCATTGATTTGCTGCTCGTGCTGGGCCTGCGAGTCGCGGACGGCTTGGTAAGCAGCAAGCGGGTTTTTGGGCGTGCCGAGCGAGCCGCTAGTGAGGAAATCGGTGCGGAAGTAGCCGGGGTACACTACCGTGGCGTGCACGCCAAATTCCTTCATTTCAGCGGCATACGATTCGGTGAGGCCGGCCACGGCGAACTTGGTACCGCAGTAGACTCCCCAGCCTGGGAAGTTGCCGGTGTAGCCACCCACCGAGGAAATATTGAATACCTGGCCTGAACCCTGCTGCCGCAGGTGCGGCGTGGCGTAGCGTAGCACGTTGAGCAGGCCGAAGACATTGACCTCAAAATTCTGCCGAACTTCTTGGTCCGTAAGCTCTTCGAGGCCGCCGAGCTGGCCGTAGCCCGCGTTGTTTACCACCACATCGAGCCCTCCTAGGGTGCTGATGGTGGCTTCGATAGCTTGTTGCACGCTGGCCTCGCTGCTGAGGTCCATGTGCAGGGGCAAGAATTGGTCAGGTGCAGCTGACACAGCCTGCGTTAGCTCGGCCAGATTGCGGGAGGTAGCGGCCACGGCGTAGCCGGCGGCTAATAGCTGCCGCACGAGCGTCAGCCCCAGGCCCTTCGAGGCCCCGGTCACGAACCATATTTTCTTGGTAGTCATCGTAGTTGAAATCTTCGTGGTAAGAAAGAGAATCGCTGAGCGCGAGGCGGCCAAAGAGGTACAACATAGGGGCGGGAATTAAAACGTGGATGACTACTGCACTATAGACGAGATAGCAGTTAACATACCGTAGTTGCACGCCAAAAATTATATTCTGGTAACATCAAGTAGAAAATTGATGCCTTCCGCCCCGGTTTTCTGCTAGTTGGTAAAGCCGGTTGAAAGCGTTAGCTCGCGCCAGGCCTGGAAATTTTGACCTAGGGCTTCGAGCTTGCTGGTGGCGCGGTTGTAGGCATCCTGGCCAAGCAGCAGGTGCAGGGGCGGGTTGGCTTCGGCGGCGAGCTGGATGATGGCGGCGGCGGCTTTTTCGGGGTCGCCGCCCTGGTTGCCATTGAGCTGGAGATAGCGGGCGTGCGAGGCGCGCACGTCTTCGTAAGCCGCAATGGGCTGCTGCGGCAAGGCCAGCGACTCGGCGGTGAGGAAGTTGGTGCGGAACCCGCCCGGCTCTACTACCGTCGCCTTGATGCCGAAGCCAGCCACATCTTGGGCCAGAATTTCGGTGAAGGCGCTCACGGCCGCTTTGGTGGCCGAGTACACGGCCCAGCCGGTAGCGCCGGCCAGCGCCGCGATAGACGAAATATTGATAATGTGCCCCATGCCCTGCTGGCGCAGGTGCGGCAGCGCTTGTCGGCACACGTTGAGGGTGCCAAACACGTTGACGTCGAAGGCCTGGCGGGTTTCGGCGTCGCTTAGCTCTTCGATGCTGCCACCGATGCCGTAACCGGCGTTGTTCACCACTACGTCGAGGCGGCCGAAGGTGCTGACTGTTTGGGCAATGGCGGCTTGCACGCTGGTATCGCTGCCTAGGTCTACTTGCAGCGGTAGAAAGGCGGCCGAGGTGTTGCCCACGGCCTGGGCGAGGGTTTCTTTAGTGCGGGAAGTGGCGGCAACTTGGTGGCCTTCGCGCAGCAGGCGCTGTACCAGGGCCAAGCCCAGGCCCTGCGAGGCGCCGGTTACAAACCAGGTTTTGGGAGTGCTCATTGGTTGAAGTTTTTGACACTGCAAAACAAGCGGTGCCCCAAGCCGACCAACTTACCCGGTTCAAACCAATACTTGCAAAAATCAAACAACCCGCACGGTTGAAGGAGCTACGCCGGTTTGCTTGCGAAAGAAGTTGCTGAAATGTGCTGGCTCCTCGAAGCCCAGGCAGTAGCTGATTTCGGCCACGTTCCAGGGCGTGTGCTTGAGCAACGCGTGGGCTTCTTGCGTCAGGCGGCTGGCAATGAGCTGGGTGGTGGTTTTGCCGGTCACTTCCTTCAGCGCCCGATTGAGGTGGTTGACGTGCACCGCCAGCTGCCCCGCAAACGACTCGGCGCTGCGCAGCCGCACCCGCTGCCCCGGCGACTCTATCGGAAACTGCCGCTCCAGCAGCTCCGTGAACAGCGACGCAATGCGCGTGGCCGCGTTGCTGTCGTGGTAGAGCGTGGTGGCGGGCTGTAGCTTCAAAGTGCTATGCAGCAGCTCCATCACGTAGGTGCGCAACAGGTCGTATTTGTAAGTGTAGTCAGAATTTAGCTCCGCCAGCATCTTGTCGAATAGAGGTTGCAGCGACGCCAGTTGCTCGTCGGTGAGCATATACACAGGCTGCCCGCCGGGCCGGAACATGGGCAAGTCTTGCGGTAGCGCGCCGAGTTGCCGCTGCAAAAAAGCCTCGGTAAAGATGCAGAAAACACCCGTTTGGTCGTCGCCCAGCGGCTCCCAGGTATAGGGAACCAGCGGGTTAGCAAAAAACAGCGCGTGGCCGCGCAGCGCTATCGTCTTGTCGGCAAAATGGTAGTTGCTATTGCCCGATACCAGCGTGATTTTATAAAAATCCTTGCGGCTATAGGGCATGCTGTGCGCCCGCGGCCCCACGTAGTCGTCGAGCCGAAACATATTGAAATGTCCAATGTCCTGCCGCAGATTTTCGGGCATCCAATGGATTTTTTGCTGGTAGAAGTCCTCTAGGGTCTGCGTCTTCGACATGGGACGAAGTTACGAGAATCAAATGGTAGGTTGAGAATCGGGTAGACTGGTTAAATAAAAACACGTTTGTCATGCTGAGCTTGTCGAAGCATCTCTACCGCACCGTTGAACGGCCCGGACGGTGCGGTAGAGATGCTTCGACAAGCTCAGTATGACAAACGTGTTTTTAGGTCAAAATCAATGTGAGTGCATGGGCTACTTACCCAACTTATCATCCGTAAAGTGCTCTTGGTGCGGGGGCTTGGCAAACTTCTCCGCATTGTAAGCCGCTGAATTGCCGCGCGGAATGGATAGCGACTGCCACGACTCATTGGCCACGAGGCGGGCCAGGAATACGATTTGGCCGACGTGGTAGGGATAGTGCGCGAGTTGTCGATTGATAGCTTCGGTCACGGAGTGGCCTTGGTGGCGGATGTAGACGGTGCGCTCAAGGTCGGCGGGCGTGAGGGCACCCAGGGCGGCGAAAAGGCACTGCCAGCCCGCGTGCCACTTCGCCATAACCTCGGCGCGGGTGGTGAGGTCGTTGTCGAACTCGGCTTCGCGGGCGCGCCAGGGTTTTTCGCCATCGGTGGTGAGGAAATCGGTCCAGCGCGATAGCATGTTGCCCCACAGGTGCTTCACGATGGTGGCGATGCTATTGCTGGCCGCATTGGGCTGCCAGAATAGCTTATCATCAGGAATTTGGGCCATAGCCTGCTCGCCGAGCAGCTGGTAGTAGGCAAACTGCTTGTGGGCACTGGAGAGGAAATCGGTAGGCATGGGATTAGCTGGTTGGAGACGCTGAAGGGCTTGCGAAGCTAAAAGTAAACCGTCGGGTTCAGCGTCTAGGTAGCTCCCAATTCAGCAGGAATATTCCGTCGCCCATTTGTTGCTTCGACATGCCTCTTCCCAAGAAAATACTGGCCCGCCAGCACGAGATATACGCCGACTACTTGCGCGCCGTAGACCAGCACCTGGCCGACTTAGTGGCGGGCCGGGCCACCGAGATGTTCGAAATCCGCGACCTAGCCGGCGTGCTTTGCCTGCATTCCACGCACCTCAGCAATACCATTAAGCTCGTGGCGGGCCACGCGCCGTGCCACGATTATCAGCTGCGCATCTTGGCTGTGGCACAGCGGATGCTGCGCGATACTGACCAGCCCGTGGCTGCCATTGCGGCTACGCTCACCTACGACCCGGCCAATTTTACCAAGTTTTTTAAGCGCTTTGCCGGTGGCTGCACCCCCAAGCAGTACCGCGAGCAAGTGCGCGCCGGGCAGCGCGCAGCAGCAGCGCTCGCCTAAAAAACTGTACTACTCACCATAAGGCAGGTTGCCGCTGCCCAGACCTTTGCAGGGTCATTTCACCCTAACCAGCACTAAAAATGAGTACTTCTAAAATCGCCCTCGTTACCGGCGGCAGCCGTGGCCTGGGCAAAGACATGGCCCAAAACCTGGCCAAAAAAGGCCTCGACGTTATCCTGACCTACCATACCCAGCAGGCCGAGGCCGAAGCAGTAGTGGCCGAAATCACGGCCCTAGGTCGGCAGGCCGTAGCGCTTCAACTCGACGCCTCCAAGGTCAGTACGTTCGGTAGTTTTTTTGAGCAGGTAAAAACTGCTTTGCGCGACACCTTCGACGCCGACCGGTTTGACTTTCTTATCAACAACGCCGGTACCGGGCTGTATGCGCCCTTTGCCGAAACGACGGAGCAGCAGTTTGATGAGCTGCTGAATATTCACCTCAAAGGCCCGTTTTTCTTGACGCAGCAGGCACTGCCGCTCCTAAATGATGGCGGCGGTATCGTCAACATCTCGTCGGGCCTCACGCGCATCACCTTCCCCGGCTCGTCGGCCTATGCCAGCCTGAAAACGGCCGTGGAAACCCTCACGAAGTACCAGGCCAAGGAGCTGGCCAGCCGCCGCATCCGGGCCAACGTGGTAGCCCCCGGCGCCATCGAAACCGACTTCGGCGGCGGCCGCACCCGCGACAATAAGGAGATGAACGCCCACATCGCCGGCCTCACCGCCATGGGCCGCGTGGGCCTGCCTACGGATGTGGGCCCCGTGGTAGCCTTCCTCTGCACTCCCGAAGCCGGCTGGATTGACGGGCAGCGCATCGAGGTGAGCGGCGGGCAGGCTATTTAAGGCTTATCTGTTCTGCAAAAAAGCCCTTCGTTTGCGCAAACGAAGGGCTTTTTGCAGAACAGATAAGCCAAGCCGCTGCCCTAAGCGAGAAGCTACCAGGCATTTTCGCCGCGCGCCGAGTTTAGCCCAAATGACAAGTCGGCGGCCTGTGGCTTGCGTTTCAGTATTCCTTTGATACGCGCAAAATTGCCGCTGTAGCTCAGCAGAACGGGCGTGACAATGGCCGACGCGGGCTGCCCGTTCTGGCTGGCCGAAATGGGCACGAGCTTGCCGGTGGCATCGACCTGGAAGTAGCTGTAGCGCCCGGCCGGCAGCGTTATCGGCACGGCGCCTTCCTTGCGCAGCGAGTCGAGCACCACTGCCACGGCGGCCTGGGCGGCCGGGGTGCGCGCGTAGCTTTGGCCCCACACGGTAGTGGCCGGAATGCGGTAGGTGATGGGGTTGCGCACGGCCACGGTGTTGCTGTCGCAGCTGCTCACTTCCACGCGGTCGGTGAGGATGGCGATGGAGCCGGTAGTTTGCCGGCCGCCGGCTTGCCACGTCACGTTGTAGGTGCCGAGCGGCAGTTTGCTTAAGTCGACCTGGGTGTAAGCCAGCCGCGGGTGCGTCAGGCACAGGGTTGGGGTAGTTACCCCCGTAAAATTGATGCTGAGCTGGCTGCCCGTGGTGGCAACTACCTGCTCCAGCGTGTAGTTGGCGCAGGGGTGTATCACCTCGTCATTGCAAAGCAGCGTCGCGGCCGGGCCGGTGCTGCCAAGCTGCTCCTGGTAGCGCACCACCACGCGCCCCGCCGCCGAAGCCGAAGTGCCCGCGCATTGCGCTGCTTCGGGCGCGTCTTTCTTATCCTGGCAAGCCGTCAGGCAACTGGCCAGCGCCAGGCAAGGCAGCAAAAACGTAAACCGGGTGTAGTGGAATGGAAACATAAGCAGGAGTAGTAGATGAAGAAGTGATATACTCAGGAGTAAGAATAACCCTCGCCGGGTTGCACGCACTGCCTGCTTATCACCGCAATATTTCGTAATCAAAAAAAGCCTTTTCACCGCGCGGTGAAAAGGCTTTTTTTAGGCTCAGGCTATCTATTAAAAGCGGAACGCAGGCCGCGCCGGGTTCCAGATGCCCCACGGAATCATGAGCAGCACCAGCAGCAGCGCGATGCCGAAATAGACGAAGGCTTTCTTGTGCCGGGGCGCGCCATCGGGCGCTTTTTTGAGGGCAATGCGGCCCACCTGCGCGATAATGGTCGCGATAAGCATCAGGGCGATGTGCTCGACGCCGAAGAAGCGCGCCGTGGGGTCTTTCATGCCATATTGCTTGATGCCATTCAGCCCCCAGGGGCTCAGGCCGAAATAAAGCCCCAGACCCACAAGTACTTGCAACCACATAAAGCCTGTAAACGCGGCGCTCAGGCCGTTGTTGGCTTTGGTGAAGGGGCGGTTGCCGTTCCAGCCGCTGTAGGCTTGCAACACGGCCAGCACCCCCGTCAGCAGCACGAGCCAGCGGCCCCAGGAGTGCAGGTAAAGCAGAATTTGGTACATACTCAAAAACGTAAAAGCCGGGCAGCCCGGCCGGTGAAAACTGCCGCGAAACTAGCAGTTATTTAGCTGTCAGCCATTAGCTGCTGGCTACTAGCTTCTTCTCAAAAGGAGCTAACAGCTAGCAGCCAATGGCTAACAGCTGTAATTTAAAACTCGCCCGGCTCGGGCACCGGCTTGGGCGCGCCACCGCGCGCCCGCTCGGCCCGGCGCTCGTCGCGGATGGCCACGGCCAGCGCGATAAAAATCGAGAAAAACGGCAGCACCATGCCCAGCAAAAACCACTTGCCCCGCGAGTGGCCGTGCGAGTAGGCGATGTACATCGTAACCGAAGCTAGCAACAAATCGAGCACCAGCAACGCGATAAAGCCGAGAATAGAAGTAAGTAAAAACATGAAAGCTAGCGCGCTCTGCCGCGCTTGACGAGGTAGGCGTAAAGAACTTTGTCGAACGGCTCACGCACGTCCACCGGCACGAAGTCGATTTTGAGCTGCCCGCAGCGCAGGGCCAGGTCTTCCTCAAACTGCCGCATGGCCGCCCGGTACTGCTCGCGCACCTGGGCCGGCTGAAGGCGGATTTCCTGCCCCGTTTCGACATCTTCGAAGATGTACGGCCGGTCCTGAAAGTCGAAATTCGACTCCGTGGCCCGGTCGAGCACGTGAAACAGCAGCACCTCGTGGTGCTGGTGGCGCAGGTGCTGCAAGGCGGCCAGCGCAGCTTCCTGCTCCTGCGCGCCGCGCCCCAGCATGTCGCTGAACACGACTACGAGCGAGCGCTTCGGAATCTGCTGCGCAATGGTGTGCAGCACGCCCGCCACGTCGGTGCTGGTGGCCGGCCGGCCGGTAGCGGCCGGCGCGGGGCGCTCCAATAGCTGTTGCAGCGCCAGCAACAGCGTGTGGCGGTGGCTGCTGGTCGAGCGCACGGGCGTTTGCAATTCCACCGTTTGGCCGAAGGTGACGAGGCCCACCGCGTCGCGCTGGCGCTGCAAGAGCGTAGTGAGCGCGGCGGCGGCCAGCACGCTGAATTTCAGCTTGTCGTGGCCCGGTGCGGGATAATACATGCTGGGGCTGACGTCGAGCAGCAGGTGGGCGCGCAGGTTGGTTTCCTCTTCGTAGCGCTTCACGAAGAGCTTATCGGTGCGGGCAAATACCTTCCAGTCGATGTGCCGCGTGCTTTCGCCGGGGTTATACAAGCGGTGCTCGCTGAACTCGACCGAAAAGCCGTGGTAGGGCGACTGGTGCAGCCCCGTAATAAAGCCATCGACAAGCTGCCGGGCCAGCAGCTCCAGGTTCTCAAACGAGCGAATGGCGGCGAGGTCGATAGGGGCGGCGGGCATGGGCGGTAAACTAAAATCAGCAGGAGGAGCGTAGCTGTACAAAACTACTGGTTTCCCAATTGCATTAGTTCCCTTAAAATGCCGCTGCTGCGAAACCAACTTCCTAAAAGGCTGGCTACGGCGCGGCAGAGTCCTTTAAGCTAAACGGTTTGGCGTTATATTTGTGACCCCACAGCGCCCCATATCCACTATAGTTTTACCTTTTTTCGACACTTTACCCGTGGACGACCGTTACCCCCGAGACCAGGAAGAAATCTACTCGCACCGCATGAAGGCGGGCAAGCGCACGTATTTCTTCGACGTAAAAGCCACGCGCGGCCAGGACTACTACCTCATCATCACCGAAAGCAAACGCCGCCCCGGTGGCGACCCCGACGGCCCCGCCAGCTACGAAAAACACAAGATTTTCTTGTATAAAGAAGACTTCAACAAATTCATCGATGCCCTGCACGACGCCGTGGACTACGTGCGCGAAGAGCTGCTGACCGAAGAAGAAGTAGCTGAGCTAGACCGCCCGCGCCCCGCCTACGACGGCGAGCAGCCCACCCGCCCCGAAACCCAGCAGCCGCCCCAGCCGGCCGCCGACCTCGGCGACACTACCTACTAACAGCCTGACTACCCACGAATAAAAACACGACCAAAAAACGAAGCGGCCCCGGCGCGCCGCTGCCCCACCGGGCAGCGGCGCGTTTTTGTATAGCCCCGCCACCGCCGCCCGGCCGTACCTTTGCAAAATGAGATGAGAGCAACTCATAACTCATAACTCACAATTCAAAACTCAACAAAATGGGCCTCCGCTGCGGTATTGTCGGCCTGCCGAATGTCGGCAAATCCACGCTTTTCAACGCGTTATCAAACGCCAAGGCCGAGTCGGCCAACTACCCTTTCTGCACCATCGAGCCCAACGTGGGCGTGATAACCGTGCCCGACGAGCGCCTCCAAATCCTGGAAGCCCTCGTGAACCCCAAGCGCGTGCTACCCACCATCATCGAGTTTGTGGACATCGCCGGCCTGGTGAAAGGTGCGAGCAAGGGCGAAGGCCTGGGCAATAAATTTCTGGCCAACATCCGCGAGGTCGATGCCATCATCCACGTGGTGCGCTGCTTCGAAGACCCCAACATCGTGCACGTGGCCGGTGGGGTAGACCCAGTGTTTGACAAGGACGTGATTGACACGGAATTGCAGCTCAAAGACCTGGAGAGCGTTGACAAGAAGCTCATCAAGAGCGAGCGCAGCGCCAAGGCCGGCGACGCCGTGGCCAAGAAGGAAGTAGCGGCCCTGCACAAATTCAAGGAAGCCCTCGAAGGCGGCCAGAATGCCCGCGCCGTGCAAGCTGCCGCCGACGAGCTGGAGGCCGTGGCCGACTTGCAATTGCTTACCATCAAGCCCGTTATCTACGTGGCCAACGTGGATGAGGCCAGCATCGCCACCGATGGCAACAAGCACGTAGCCGCCCTGCGCGAGCACGTGAAAGCCGAAGGTGCCCAAGTAGTGCTTGTCTCGGCCGCCATCGAGTCGCAGATTGCCGAGATGGAAGACCCCGAGGAAAAAGCTATGTTCCTGGGCGAGTATGGCCTCACCGAGTCGGGCTTGAATAAGCTCATCCGGGCCAGCTACGAGTTGCTCAACCTCATCACCTATTTCACGGCCGGCGTGCAGGAGGTGCGCGCCTGGACCATTCACCGCGGCGACAAGGCCCCGGCGGCGGCCGGCGTCATCCATTCCGACTTCGAGAAGGGCTTCATCCGCGCCGAGGTTATCAAACTGCCCGATTACCAGGAGTATAAGACGGAAGTGAAAATCAAGGAAGCCGGCAAGATGGCCGTGGAAGGCAAGGACTACGTGGTGCAGGACGGCGACATCATGCACTTCCGCTTCAACGTCTAGACCGCAGATTCAAACGGATTTGTAGGATTAAACGGATACGCCCGCTGCGCGGGCTGATTACTTGAACGCAGGGTAGCCTTCGGCTAACCTCACAAGAGTTGGCGAAGCCACTCCTGCGCTCGAGTAATCAGCCCGCGCAGCGGGCGTATCCGTTTAATCCTACAAATCCGTTTGAATCTGCGGTCTATTTGGCTACTATCTTGTATAGCATGCCTTTGCTCAGCCGGTCGGTGGTTTGCATGCCATTCAAAATGGCGATTTCCTCGTAGCGCTTGGATGGCACGCCGTTAGCAGCTAGCGCCGAGGCCAGCGTAGTAGCACCGGTGGCAGTTTTAATGCGAATGCGTTCGCCTTGGCGGTTCAACTTGTCAGCCTCGGTGAGGCGCTGAAATCCCTGGGCTACGTTGTTGAACTGCGGGGCGTAGGTACCAAACGACGCCGTGGGCGCGAGGCCAATGAGGCCATACACCGACTTGCCATCCTGGATGAGGTAGGCGCGCACGTGGGCCGGCGTGCTTTGCTGGCTGCTGGCGGCCTGGTCGCCCTCCACCACTACAGCCGGAAAGCTGTTGATGGTCGTTTGCTGGGCGCTAGGCGAGTTGAGGCCCAGCTGCTTGGCCAGCGACTGCGCGGCGGCATCGAGCGTGCCGGTGCCGGCCGGCACCAGCGCGATGATGGCTTTACCATTGGGCTCGGCCATCTGGAATTGCTCGGGCGAGTTCTGAGTTTTCCAGCCGCTGGGGATGGGCAGGCGCAGCTTTTGCTCGGGCAGGTAGAAGGTGCTGTTTTCCACGAAGCCCTGGCGCGGGTCTTCGCCGTAGGGCAGCCCGTCGATGGAGCGCAGGTAGGTGTCGCGGTTCACGGTGAGGGCGCGGCCGCCCACGCTCTGCTTGGCCTGGGCGGCGAGGCCTTTCACGCGCTGGTAGCGGTCGGCCGAGTTGGGGTGCGACGACAGGAAGCCGGGCGTGCTACCGCCGCCGCTGGCTTTTTCGGTGCGCTCCAGGGTCAGGAAGAAGTCGGCCATCTGGGCCGCGTCGTAGCCAGTTTTGGTCGAGTATTTCACCCCAAGCTGGTCAGCCTCATTCTCCGCGTCGCGGCTATATTTTAATAGCCAAACGCCCGCACCCTGCGACAGCGGCTGCGCCAGTGAGGCCACCGTTTTTGAGGCCATTGAAGCTACTCCCAACACCAAGCTAGTTATGGTGCTGCGCGTCTGCTGCTTCTGCCCGTGGCGGGCCGTGATGTGGCCCAATTCGTGCCCCAGCACGCCCGTAAACTGCGCCTCATTATTAAAATAGGCCATGATGCCGCGCGTGAAGTACACGTGCCCGTCGGGCGTGGCAAAAGCGTTGATAATGGGCGAATCGACGATGGTGAAGCCGTAGTCGCCGGGGCGGTCCGAGATGGCCGTCATCTGCTTGCCCTGCTTGGCAATGTACTGTTGCAGCTTAGGATTTTCAAACAAGCCGAACTGCGCAATCACTTCAGGGTCAGGCTTGGCGCCTTGCAGGGGCGCGGCCACGGCGGTGGTGGGGTGGGCGGGGGTGCGTGGCACCAGCGCCGCTAGCGGAAGTAGGGCCAGCGCGAGCGCGCCAGTGCGGAAAAAAGTAAGAGCCATGAGCGTAAAAGAAGAGCTTAACTGAAGCCTGAACGCAAAGGCCGGGGGCCGGGTTTGCGTGGGTATTGGCTCGGATTGTGCAAGAATGCGGCCAAGCGCGCCGCGCCGCTTCACAGCCGACTTACGCGGGCGGCGTAGTTTTGTGAACTGCCGCTTTTTAAGCTTATTCGTCTTATGCCCTACTCTCCCTTCTGGCTGGCGCTGCTGCCGGCCGCCGCCCTGCTCGGGGCGGGCACGGCCCCCGCGGGCGGCCCCAAAGTGCCGCCCGGCAAAATCAAAAGCGTGTACGTAGCCACGCCGCCCACCATCGACGGCCAGGCTACGGAGTGGACCGACTCGCTGCAATACGACGCCAACAGCAAGATGCAGTACGGCGTGCTCAACGACGGCCGCACGCTGTATTTGCGCGTCAAAATCAACGACATGCCCACGCAGGCCAAGTTTGCCTACCTCGGCACGGTGGTGTGGCTCGACAGCACTGGCCGCAACCAGCAGCAGCTCGGCATCCGGTACCCGCTGCCCGTTGACCTCGAATCGTTGCCTAAAGGCGAGCAGCGCCCGGCCGGCGCAATGGGCCCCTCGGCCGCCGAGCGCCAGGCCGACCACCAGGCCCGCCTGCGCCAGGTGCTGCTGAATTCCAAGGAAATGGAACTGCTCAACTTCCGGGGTAGTAAGGAGCCCGTGTTGGCAGATGCGCAGTCGCTACTCGGCGTGAAAGCCGCCCTCGCGCTCGACCCGCAAGGCAACCTCATTTACGAGTTGGCCGTGCCGTTGCGCCTCATTTACAAGCGCGTGCCTAATCTGGCCGCCGGCCAGGCCGCTACAGTAGGCGTTACGCTGGCCGGTATGAAGCCCAAGATGCCAAAATCAGATAACTCCTCCGACCCTTATAGCGCCATGAACAGCGGCGGCATGGGCGGTGGCTACGGCCGGGGCATGGGCGGCGGTATGCGCGGCGGCCCGCAGTACACGTTCAGCACGTTTAACCTGCGCACCAGCGCGCAGCTGGCAGATAAGTAAGTAACGTTGGTTGTATAACCGACAACGCCTGTCATGCTGAACGCAGTGAAGCATCTCTACCGCACCGTTGGACGGACCCAAACGGTGCGGTAGAGATGCTTCACTGCGTTCAGCATGACCCGATTTATAAGGAATTCCTACCGAAACAACCCTTGCGCAAACATGTACAAATCGTGCCGCCACACCGGCCACGTGTGGCCGCCCGGATACTCGCTGTACACGTACTTGATACCCAGCTCGTCAAATTTGGCGCGCATGATTTTGTTGTTGGCGTAGGCAATATCCTCCGGCCCGCCCATCGACAGCCACAGCGGCTTCAGGTTGGTGTTGAGGGTAGCCGCGTTGGCTTTCATGTAGGCGTACTGCGGGTCGGAAAGCTGCGGGTTATTGCCAAAAAAACCAGAGCTGAACACGCCCAGCTGACTGAACATGTCGCTGTTGCGCACGCCGGCATACAGCGTTTGCAGGCCGCCCATCGAGAGGCCCGCGAGCGCCCGGTTTTGGGCATTAGCCGCCACGCGGTAGTTGCTTTCTACTAGCGGCAATACGCTCTGCTTGAGCTCATTTTCGAAGGTGCGCAGCGTGTTTTCGCCGAAGCCGGCCAGGCCGCCGGGGCCGCCTACGTTGCCATCCATCATGACGATGAGCATGGGCTTGGCTTTTTGGGCGGCTAGCAGGTTGTCGAGTATCAGGTCGGTTTTGCCTTGTTTCACCCAGCCGGTTTCATCTTCGCCGCCGCCGTGCAGTAGGTACAGTACCGGGTATTTTTGGGTGGTGTTGCCGTCGTAGCCGGGCGGCGTGTACACGTACATGTCCCGCCACGAGTTGGTGACTTTCGAGTAGTAGCGGCGCTGCCGCACCTCGCCGTGGGGCACGTCTTGCTGGGCGTAGAAGGCGCCGTTGCGCGACGGAATTTCGATGCCGCTGGCCATGCGGCCCATGCCGTAGAAGGTATCGCTTGCGGGGTCGGCCACGGGCAGGCCGTCGAGCAGCAGCGAGTAATAGTGCAGGCCCTCGCTGAGGGTATCGGTGGTGGCAGTCCAGTAACCGTCGGTGCCTTTGGTGAGGTCGTATTTGCGGCCCAGGTCCACTTGCACGCGCTGGGCATCAGCGGCTTTGAGGCGGAACGACGCCCGGTTGTCGGGCAAAATCTGGGGGTATTTGGCGTTGCGTACGTTGGTGGCGGCGGGCGCGCCCAGTACCGTGTAGCTAGGCAGCGCGGCCACGTCCACGGGCTTGAACAGGAACTGCGAAAACATGTACAGTCCATTTTTCCAGACCTTAAAGTCGTGCCCGCCCGGCTCGATGTAGTACACGTGCGGCACGCGGTGCTGGTAGAGGTAGTCGTGCGTGCGCTGGCTCACGGAGAGCAGCCCGTCGGCGTCGCCGCACTCGAGCCACAGCAGCTTGAGCATCTTCCGGGCCTTGGCCGGGTCGGGCACTAGCTCGGCGGGCTGCTTGGTATTGGGCGCAGCCGAAAACTCGCCCACCCAGGCAAACTTATCCAGGTTGCCCAGCCCGAAATTCAGGCTTTGCCCACCACCCATCGACAGGCCCGCGATGGCGCGGTTTTCGCGGGTAGTGAGCGGCTTATACGTTTTTTCGATGTAGGGAATGAGGTCGTGCAGCAGGTCTTGCTCGAAGTTGGCGAAAGCCGCCACCTTGTCGGGACCGTAGATATTGCCCACGGCCCGGTCGTCTTTCATGGCCCGGCCGTTGGGCATCACCACCAGCATGGGTTGCAGCTTGCCCTCGGCGTAGAGGTTGTCGAGTATCACCTGCGGCTGGCCGCCGCGCAGCCACTCCTTTTCGTCGCCCCCGATGCCGTGCAGCAAGTACAGCACCGGGTATTTTTTCTTCTTAGAATAGCCCGGCGGTGTGTACACCAGCGCCTTGCGCGTGGTGCCCACCGTGGCCGACGGGTAGCTGATACTGTCGATGCGCCCGGCCGCAATGCCCGTCCGCGGCTGGTCGAAGCCCGCCGGCGGTTGCTTGAGAATGGGGGTTTGCTGGGCCAGGGCGCTGCCGGCGGCTAGCAGCAGTAGGCCGAGGGTCTGGCGGAAGGGGAGTTTCATGTGGGGGTGGGAGTGGCTGGTTTTTGGTGGTTTTTGGCTCGTCGCTCGGGGCACCTCACCCCCCGGCCCCCTCTCCAAAAAAGAGGGGGAGCCGACCGCTAATGGACGTCAGCTTACGTCAAAAAGGCGTCAGGCTCCCCCTCTTTTTTGGAG
>NZ_DASTEP010000143.1:0-29067 GCF_035709525.1 Hymenobacter sp.
GGGGCCGGGGCCACCGTACAGCTTCTTGGCCTGGCCGGGGGGCATGCCGTGGGGGTGGCCCTTGCCCTTCCAGAGCCAGGGCGAATCGCCGCGGTAGGCAATATACTGGGGGTGAAAATTGCGCGGGTCGTAGCCATCGAGGCGCTCGTAGCGCACCCAGCGGCCCTCGCGCTGCACGAGGTAGCGGCGGGCCGGCACGTCGTAGTAGGCATTGGCCTCCGGGATGTAGTAGTACTGGGCATCGGCCGGGGCACCCACTACCACGGGCGGGGCCGGGTTGATGTTAATGTTGATTTGGGCGTGGGCCGGGGCGGCCAGGGCCAGAGCGCCGAAAGCGGCCAGGGCAGCGGTTTTTTGGAGCAGGTTCACAGGCGTAAAAGACTAAGTGACTCAAATCGCTTGGCAAGGACAATGCCAACACGGAGACAAGGCTTCACGCGCTTATACGGACCGGCTTACTCTTTGGCTTTGCGCAGCAAGTAGCGCGTGACGGTGGCGCTAGTTGCCGGGCCTTGCTGCGCCGCGTGGGTTTCGGCCAGCTGCCAGCCAGCTGCCGACAGGTCGGTTAATAATTGATTAAGCAGTAGGGCATTACTCTGCGCATGGGCGCGGTATTTATCGGAAGCCAGGTCATACTCTTCTTCCAGCTTCAGTTCGGTTTTGCCCTGGAAGGCCGGCGTGAGCAGTAGTCGGCAATCATTCTTATAAGGCGATTGAATGACGGTGAGGGTTAGAAAGTCGTAGCCGCGTTGGGGCACTGGCAAGGCTTGCGCGTGGGCCGCCGGGCCACCGAGCACGAGCCCCGCACCCAGCAGCAGCCCACAGCAGAGAAAACGAAAAGACGAAACCATGTGGCAACCGGAGTGAGGTAAGAAGTGATGGCGCTGGCTAAGTACGCAGCCGGCCCGATAAAGAAAGAGAAATCGCGCCCTCCCGCACCATTCGCCGGCTAAGCTTGTTAGCGTCGGTCGGCCAGCCGCCACGCGGGAAGCTAAAATTCTCGTTTTTGCCACCCCCGCCGGCTCGTTCCCGTACCTTCGCTTGTTCCTCTGATTTGCCCGCATGGCTAAAAAAACGGCTACCGTTCCCGCTGCTCCCGCCCCTCAAAAGGCGAAGCCTACCCCCAAAAAAGCTGCTAAGGTCTCGGCCGCTGCCGCCGAAGTGCTGACTGCCACCACCGAGTCGGCGCTGCTGGAAGTTGCTAAAAAACAGGCCCCCGACCTGCGGCACGACCTGCCCGTGGGCCGCCAGCCCGCGCCCGCCGGCCGCGCCATAGCCGAGGCGCACCAATCGCCCGCTACCCTGCCGCCGCCCACCGAAGGCCCGCTGCTGGGCGCGGCCGCCGAGGCACCCTACATCGAAGTGTACGGCGCGCGCGAGCACAACCTCAAAAACGTGAGCGTGCAGATTCCGCGCGGCAAGCTGGTGGTTTTCACGGGTATCTCGGGCTCGGGCAAGTCGTCGCTGGCCTTCGATACCATTTATGCCGAGGGGCAGCGGCGCTACATGGAGACGTTTTCGGCCTACGCGCGCTCTTTCATGGGCGGGCTGGAGCGGCCCAACGTGGACAAGATTGAAGGATTGTCGCCGGTAATCAGCATCGAGCAGAAAACCACCTCGCGCAACCCGCGCTCGACGGTGGGCACCATCACCGAGATTTACGACTTCCTGCGTTTGCTCTACGCCCGCACGGCCGAGGCCTACAGCTACGCCACGGGCAAGAAGATGATTCGGCAGAGCGATGACCAGATTATCAACTACATCCTCAAGCACTACGATGGCAAAAAGCTCATCGTGCTGGCTCCGGTGGTGAAGGGTCGCAAGGGCCACTACCGCGAAGACTTTCAGAAGATTGCCAAGCTGGGCTTTACCAAGGTGCGCGTCGATGGCGAGCTGCTCGACATCACGCCCAAGATGCAGGTCGACCGCTACAAGATTCACGACATCGAAATCGTGATTGACCGGCTCGTGGTGAAGGAGGAGGACCGTTTCCGCCTCTCGGGCTCGGTGCAGAACGCCATGACCCACGGCAAGGGCACCCTACTGGTGCTCGACCCCGACGCCAAAAAGGCGGCGCCGCAGTTTTTCTCGCGCTTCCTCATGGACCCCGAAACGGGCATCGCTTACGACGACCCGGCTCCTAACACGTTCAGCTTCAACTCGCCCTACGGCGCCTGCCCGCACTGCGCGGGCCTGGGC
Source organism: Hymenobacter sp. (assembly GCF_035709525.1). Classification (GTDB taxonomy): domain Bacteria; phylum Bacteroidota; class Bacteroidia; order Cytophagales; family Hymenobacteraceae; genus Hymenobacter. The sequence goes on from NZ_DASTEP010000143.1 coordinate 2,200, forward strand.
GAGGTGCAGCAAATCACGGAGGAAACCGTGATGCCCGACCCTAAGTTGAGCATCAGCCGGGGCGGCATCGCGCCGCTGGGCGAGTACCGCGACATCTGGATTTTTCAGCAGCTCCAGCTTATTCTCAAAAAGCACAAGGCCAGCCTCAATACGCCCATTGAGAAGCTGCCCGCCGAGCTGGTGCAGCGCCTGCTGCACGGCATCACGCAAGACGAGGCCGACGATGCCAAAGCCACGTACACCGAGCCGTTTGAGGGCATCATCCCCTTCCTGCGCCGGCAGATGGAGTCCGATTCGGACAGTATCCGCGACTGGATTCAGCAGTACACCCAGGCCCAGCCCTGCCCGGTGTGCGAGGGCTACCGCCTGAAAAAGGAAAGCCTGCACTTCAAGCTGGCTGACAAGCACATAGGCGAGCTGTCGGTGATGGATATCAAGGAGCTGTCGAGCTGGTTCGTGGATGTGGAAGGCCGCCTGAGCGAGCGCCAGAACCTCATTGCCCGCGAGCTGCTCAAGGAAATTCGCAAGCGCATCGGCTTCCTGCTCGAAGTGGGCCTCGACTACCTCAGCCTGCACCGCTCGGTACGCACGCTGAGCGGCGGCGAAAGCCAGCGCATCCGCCTCGCCACCCAGATTGGCACCCAGCTCGTGGGCGTGCTTTACATCATGGACGAGCCGAGCATCGGCCTGCACCAGCGCGACAACGAGCGCCTAATCAAGGCCTTGCAGCACCTGCGCGACATCGGCAACTCGGTGATTGTGGTGGAGCACGACAAGGACATGATTCTGCACGCCGACCACGTGCTCGACATTGGGCCGGGCGCGGGCATCCACGGCGGCCACATCGTGGCCGAGGGCACGCCGGATGCCATTTTCAGCTCGGGCTCGCTCACTTCACAGTACCTCAGCGGGCAGCGCCACGTGGAGGTGCGCAAGAAAAAGCGCGTGGGCGAGGGCAAGGAGCTGGTTTTGAAAGGCGCGAAGGGCCACAACCTCAAGAACGTCACGGCCAAGTTTCCCCTGGGCAAGCTCATTGCCGTTACGGGCGTGTCGGGCTCGGGCAAGTCGTCGCTCATCCACGACACGCTGTACCCGATTCTCAACAAGCACTTCTTCAACGCCCACCGCGAGCCGCTGGCCTACGGCAGCATTGAAGGCCTGGAGCTGATTGATAAGGTGATTGAGGTAGACCAGTCGCCCATTGGCCGCACGCCGCGCTCTAACCCGGCCACGTACACCGGCGTGTTTACTGAAATCCGCCAGTTGTTTGCCGAAATGGCGGAGGCCAAAATCCGGGGCTACGGGCCGGGCCGCTTCTCCTTCAACGTGAAGGGCGGGCGCTGCGAAACCTGCGAGGGCGCGGGCATTCGCACCATCGAGATGAACTTCCTGCCCGACGTGCACGTGCCCTGCGAAACCTGCAAGGGCCGCCGCTACAACCGCGAGACGCTGGAAGTGCGCTTCAAAGGCAAGTCCATCACCGACGTGCTCGACATGACGGTGGAAAAGGCGGTGGAGTTCTTCGAGTTTCAGCCGCGCATCCTACGCAAAATCAAGACCTTGGCCGACGTGGGCTTGGGTTACCTCACGCTGGGCCAGCAGGCCACCACGCTCTCGGGCGGCGAAGCCCAGCGCGTGAAGCTCAGCACCGAGCTCAGCAAAAAGGACACCGGCAAGACCTTCTACATCCTCGACGAGCCGACTACCGGCCTGCACTTCGAGGACATCCGCCACCTCGCCGACGTGCTGCACAAGCTCGCCGACAAAGGCAACACCGTGCTCATCATCGAGCACAACCTCGACCTCATCAAAGTGGCCGACCACGTCATCGACATCGGCCCCGAGGGCGGCGCGGGCGGCGGCACCATCGTGGCCCAGGGTACACCCGAGCAGGTGGCTAAGAGCGGCAAGGGCCACACGGGGCGGTTTTTAGCCGAGGAGTTGAAGACGAGCCAGTACGTGTAATAAAGAAGGGCAGGCTAAGTAGCCCGCCCTTTTTTATGTCGCTTGTGGATACTTCTTGCTAATAGTGCGTAGCGTATCGGGTACCCGGTCTGCCTCGGCTAACCAAGTAGGGAGTGCTGGGTCGAGCCAACCCAGTAATTCCAGAATGGTAGCGTGTAACTGCTGTAGCTGGCTGAAACACAAAATACTCTTGGATTGCTTTTCGAAGCACAGTGGCTCGTAGTGGTACACCCTGTTGCGGAATGTTCGAATATCCTTCAGTTTGTTATAAAGCGTCTCGCGCTCAGTTCCATGAAGCCAATGCGAGAAGGCACGAAGCAGACGTTTTTGTAACAGACCAAAGTAGGTGCGGCTGAAAAGGGTTGTCCAAAAACCGAAATTTAGGTCAGCAATTAAAACTGAACCGCTAGGCGGCGGATAATTCCAACGTTCTTCAAAGTCGCGGATGGCAGTCTCTACCATGCGTAATATTTTATCATTAGTAGTTGTTTTTCCTGTGCGATAATCTCTGTTTGTCAATCTGTTGTCTATCATAAAGCCTTTGCGCTGCTCTAGCAACCAGTTTGCGGAATTGAAATGTCGTTCCAAGACTTCGTGCAGGGCATTGCGCAGCGCTACTTCTAAAAATGATAGAGGGATATAGAAGCTTTGCGCAAGTCGTAAATTATCAAGATACAATAGCAGAGCCTTTTGCTCGTCGCCACCCGACGCACTCAAGTAAGGGCTAAGCCGAGGAGTGGATAAAAATTTTGGGGCGTTTTGAAACAACATCTCTTTTTAGTTCGTTACTTTGCAGCGTAATATTCGGTCACTCAGCTGGACAGCCTGCGAAGGTATGTCCTTGAAATCGGATGAAAGAAACGAGCGGACATCCTTCACCAGGTGCCCGCTCTCTTTCTTTTAAGCCTGCCCAATCATCAGTTGCCAGTTGGCCCAAACCGCTCGGTCAGTATCATGTCGGGCGGTAGCCCGGCGGTTTGCAGTCCATTCGATACGCTTTCGACCAACCCCGTGGGGCCGCACACAAACGCCTGCGGCTTTGCTTCTCCAAAATGCGCCACTACCTCGGCCAGCATGGCCGCGTCGATACGTCGGTGGTAGCCAGCCCAGCCGGGCGGAGCCTGCCGGGTGTAGTCGAACAATACTGTAAAGCTGTCATCGGCCTGCGCCATTGCCTCTAGCTCAGCCCGATAAATAACTTCCTTGGGTGTGCGGACACTGAACAGCAGCACGGCCGGCGTGCGCAAACCCAGCCGTTTCCGGTGGCGCAGCATGGCCATGAGCGGCACCACGCCAGAGCCGCCGCCCACGAGCAGCAGGGGCGGCGCGCCGGGCCCGCCGCGCCACACGAAGTAGCCGCCGATGGGGCCGCGCACCTCCAGCTGGTCGCCCACGGCCACGCCCTCGTTGAGGTAGCCCGACACCTCGCCGTCGGGAATTATTTCGACGGTCAGCTCAATCTCGCCAACCTGCTCGGGAGGCGAGGCGATGGAGTAGCTGCGCTCGGCCTGGTAGCCGCCCTCGGCGGTGAGGCGCAGGTCGTAGTGCTGGCCGGCGAGGTGCGGCGTGAACTGCGGGAGGCTGAGGGTGAAAGTTTTGACGTGCGGCGTCTCGGGCCGAATGGCCGTGACGGTGGCTAGCTGCCAGGCTACCTTGCTCATAGCCGGATGCTGCTGGCGCTGGCCTGGTCGTCGTCATCGTCGCGGTAGCGCTGTTCCTTCCAGGGGTCGCCGTACATGCTGTAGCCGCCGCGCTCCCAGAAACCGGGCTCGTCCTGGGCCGTGAAGCGCAGGCCCTGCACCCACTTGGCGCTTTTCCAGAAGTAGAGGTGCGGCACCACCAGCCGGGCCGGGCCGCCGTGCTCGGGCGTCAGGGGCTGGCCGTCGTAGATGAGACCCACGAAGGCCTTGCCGCCCCGCAGGTCGGCCAGCGGCACGTTGGTAGTATAGCCGCCGTAGCTGAACTCGGTGACGAACTGCGCCTCGGGTTTCAACTTGACGTGTTCCAGCAGCGTGTCCACGCTCACGCCGCGCCAGTGCGTGTCGAACTTACTCCACTTCGTGACGCAGTGAATGTCGGGGTTGAAGTCCTGCATCGGCAGCTTGTTGAACTCCTCCCAGCTCCATTTTACGGGCTCTTCTACCAGGCCTTCGAGCCGGAACTCCCAGTTGGCGAGGTTGATGCGGGGCGTGGGGCCAGCCGTGAGCACCGGAAAATCGGTGGTTTCGTACTGGCCGGGCGGCAGCTTGGGGTTGGCGGGGCGCCTGGGCTGAAAGCCGCGATTGGTGAAGATTCCCATAGGGTTTCTTGATGTAAAAGGTATTGGATTAGCCCCGCAGGCTGAGGGCTTTGAATAGAAAGCCAGCTTAGGGTTAAAGGGTTTGCGGGGGGGCGGCGGCGGCGGGAGCGCCGGGGTCGTCAGTACGGTTGCTGGCGTGCTCACCGGCCGGGGCCGGCTCGCCAAAGCGGGCCTTGAAGCGGGCGTACAGCGCATTCATGCCCAATAGCAGCAAGCCCATGAAAATGAAAACGATGGCCCGCGTGATGGTGCCACTTTGGCTGAGGTCGAAGAATACCAGCCGCACCAGGCAACCCAGCATGCCGGCCAGCGACGCGTAGCGCAAATCTTGCCGGCGCAAGAGCAGGCTGGTGCTGAACAGGGCCACTACCTCCAGCATCAGCAGCACGGTGAGCACCGAGCGGTCGAAGGACTGAATGAGCAGCAGCGCCAAAGCCAGAAACGCGGGGTAGAGCAGCCCGGCTTCGAGCCGGCGGCGGGGCGGCCGGGCCAACATATCCCAGGCCGGCGACAAACCTTCAATAGTAGCGGCACCTTCGCGCAGCGCCAAAGCCACGTAGCCAAAAAGCAGGGCCACGGCCGCCGCCAGCGCCCACCACTCGGGCCGCAAAAGGACGCTGGGCGACACGTAGAGTAGGCTACTGACGCAGGCCGCGCCTGCCGCCAGCCCGTAGTACAGCCGCCCGTACACGCCCAGCCGCCGGAAGCGCAGCGGCAGCTGCGGACCAAAATGGCTGAGTAGCAGCGCCCCACTTATCCAGATGAGCGGCTGCCACGGCGTGCGAATATTGGCGGCCAGCGTGCCGCTGCCGAAGAGCAGCGCGGCTTCGGGCAGCCAGCGGTGCAGCCAGCGCCACGATTTATAAATCGGCTCGGTAGCCGGCGGCCGGGTTAGTGCCAGTAGTGCTAGTACCCCAAAAAGGAGGGCCGCCGTGAAGTATTCGGCCGGCTGGCCAAAAAACCACTCGAAGCGGTAGGGTAGCCCTAGGTGCAGCGCGAAGCTACCCAGCAGCAGCGCGTAGGCCACGTGCAGTAGGTAGCGGTCAGGCTGGCCGGCACGGACTACCGCAGTGGCATCGGGCAGGGTGCGCCGCCATGTCTGCGCCGCCCCAAATGCTACTACCGCCAGCCCCAGCAAGCCCAGCACGAAGTAGGCCAGCAATGTGGCGGTGGCCATAACGGCCACCGCCAAGTGCGCGCCCAGCAAATACAGCCACGGCCAGCGCACGTAGCGCCCGGCTGCCGGCCACCACGAGGTAGCCAGCCCCATCAGCGGTACAGCCACGGTGGGCAGCAGGTAAAGCAGCGTCTTGGGTATCCAGGGAAGCGAATGAAGCGTGATATCAAATGGATACGAGTTGGTAAATACAGGGTGCAGTACGTTCTCCCATTGCAAGGCCAGGTAGCCCGCCGCCGCCAGCGCCAGCCCGGCCCACAAACCCGGCGCGGCCACCCGCCGCCGCAGATACAGCAGGCCGCCTAGCAGCGCCACCGCCGCCCAGCCGGCCCAGGGCCGCGCATACACCTGCGCGCCCGCGCCCAGCAGCAGCCAGCCCACGGCCACGCCCAGCAGGGGCAGCTGGTAAGCCGCGCCCAGCGAGAGCCGGGCAAACTCGCCTTCGGCCCGCCGCCAGTAGTAGCGCCGCAGTTGGTAGGCCAGCGTGAGCAGCGCCGCGCCCACCAGCAGGGCCGCCCGGCCCCGCGCCCCCACCACGCCCGGCGAGAGGTAGCGCACCAGCCACGGCAGCGCCGCCGCTTGCAGCACCAGCAGGTGCGTGTGGGCGCGCAGCAGGCCGGTGGCCGCGCGCCCGCTCAGCAGCAAGGCCGCCAATAGGCTTTCGGCATATAGCACGAGCGCCACGCCCAGCCAGCTCAGGCCCAGCTCGTGCAGTCCCAGCGCCGCCAGCACCACCAAGAACTGCCCCAGCACCAGCTGCTGCCGCCGCACCCAGTCAGGGGCCAGCGCGGCCACCCGCACCCACCACGCCAGCCCGACGGCCGCGCCCGCCAGCACCACCAGCGCGGCCAGCAGCAGCGCCACCGGCACGTGCGCCCAGCCAAAAACCACCCGCGCCAGCAGCAGCCCCGCGCCCGCTTGCAGCAGCCCGGCCAAGCCCGCAAAACCGCCCAGCACCTGGCGGTGCGACTCGGTAGCGGCTGCGGAAGGTACGAGTGCCGCATCCTCCCCATCAGCGGTATCAGAAACCGCGTTGCCCGCTTCTGCTGGTGAGCCGAGTAGCAGTGGCTGCCGGAAAATGAGCTGCACGAAGGCCAGCCCGGCCCAGCCGGCCAGGGCCAGCAGCAAGGCATCGCGGTAAAGCACGAAGGGCCGGCTGAGGGGCGCGCGCGTGCCGGCTATCAGCAGCAGGCCGGTGGCTGCCAGCAGCGCGGCGGCCATGGCCACGCGGTACACCAGGGCCTCGTTTTGGCGGGCCATTATCAGGGCTACCAGCAGCGATTCGAGCAGCATAAACAGCGCGATGACCGTAGCCGTGGCGTGCCAGCCTTGCAGCGAAAGCGCCGTGCCCAGCGCCAGCAGCAGCGAGATGATGGTATCGGTCTGGAACAGCCAGCCGATACCTAATTGCTTGGCCCGCCGCCCCGCCCAGAAGGTGAGCCCCGCGCCTAAGGCCAGCGGAATAGTCTTCCACACCGAACCCGTGCTGTAGAGGTAGAGGTTGATACCCAGGCACGTCCAGTTAAGCAAATGAGCCGCAAACAGCAGCGGCTCAAACCGCCGCCGGGCGTATACGCGGCGGTATTGCACCACGGCCGCCACGCCGCCCACCAGCAGCACCAGGCCCATTGCCGCCAGCCGCAGCCCATTGCCGAGGGCCGGCAGCTCGTGGTGCCAGTACAGGTGAAAAACAAAAAAGCAGGCAATGCTCAGCAGCAGTTGGTAGCGCCACTGCTGCCGGTAGGTGATGGCGATGCTGAACGCCGTGACGCCCGCCGCCGCGCCCAGCGTGAGGGCCGTGGGCGGCAGCACCGCCAGCGCCACCAGGCTTAGCACGCCGTGCAGGGTGGCTACCTCCTGGCGGCTGGTGTGCCAGGCCAGGTAGAGGTTCCCGCTCACGCCGGCTAGCAGCAGCAGGTAGTCGAAGGGCGGCGCTACCCAGCGCAGCCCCTCAATGCTTACCGCGCCCACGCAGGCAAACAGGAAAATGGCCGCCGCGCTGCTCAGCAGCCAGCCGCTCAAGTGCTGGGCAAAGGCCTTGTCGCGCAACGCCCAGCGCGCCCCCAGCAGCCCGCCCGCAAAGGCGCAAATCAACAAAAACCGATACGGCGGCGCCATCCGCAGCGCGGTATAAATCCCCAGAAACCCGACTCCCGTCACCAGCACTACCGCGCCCAGAATGCCGGTCCAGTTTTCCAGCAGCATGGCCGAGGCGCGCTCCCAGAAGGTCGGGCCAGTAGGCTCGGGCTTGGGCGGCGGCACCGGCCGGGGCGCGGCTACCGGCGTAGCCGGTGCAGCCGCCAGTATCGGCTCGGGAGCTGCCACCGGCTCAGGCCGAGTCTTTGGCCTGGGCACGAGTAGCGGCGCGGGTACGGGCGGCGTTTCGGGCGCGGGCCGCTCAGCTGGCTGGGGCACTACCGGCAGCGAAGCAGGCGGGGCCAAGGGCACGGCGGGCGCTGGGGCCGCCACGGGCGGGGCAGTAGGCCGGGGCGCGGGCGAAGCCGGTAGCAGCTCGGCGGCCGGCAGCGGGCCGGCGGTGGCGCGCAAGGCGGCGAGCTGCTCGCGCAGGCGCTGCATTTCGGCGTATAGTTTATTGTGCTCGGCCTGGCGGTGGGCCAGCTCTTCCTGAAGCGCGGCCAGCCGCTTGGGCAAGTCCCAGACGCGCAGCGCGATGATGAGGGCAAAAAGCAGGGCAAGCCAGGAAGTATCCATGCGCCGGAAGGATAAAGAAGCAACTGCCGGCACAGCCCGGCCACCAGAAAGTAACGGCGCTAAATGTAGGTGGCCGCACGCCAAAAAGCCGCCCCGGTACGACCGGGGCGGCTTTTATAAAAGAAGTAGCGAGCGTTGGCCGCAGGCTACATTTTCATGTTCGAGTCTTTGTGCGACATGTTGAGGTGCTCAACCACCACGGGCAGGGTCGTGTCAATCCAGCCGCTGAGGGCGGTGTTTTTGGTCATCGCTTTGTGGGCCGCCAGGGTGTTGGCCGTTTTCTGGTGGTCGGTTACCATCTGGGCCAGGTACTTGGTTTCAAACTCTTTGCCCGACAGCTTTTCCATCGTGGGGGCCAGGGCTTTGTGCTCGGCGTCCATGTCGGTGGGCAGCGTCACCTTGGCGCTGGCCGCGATGGGCTTGAGGGCGGCGGTGCTCTTGGTGTGGTCGGCTATCATTTTATCGGCCAGGGTTTTGGCCTCGCCGCTCACGCCTTTGGCCAGGGCCATTTTGCTGAGCTGAATCTCATTCTGGTCGCTGTGGGCGGCCGATTTCATAAAATCGGCATCGTCGGCGTGGGGCGCGGTGGGGCCGTTGGGGTCGGGGGCGGCGGGCGCATCGGCCGAGGCCATCGCGCCCATGCCTGCGGCGTCGGTGCCGGCCGTCATGCTGGCCGAGTCGGTGGCCGAAGCTTCGGGCGTGGTGCTGCCGGTAGCGCTGGTGTCGCCGGTGTTAGTGTCGGTGGTGCTACACGCGCCGAGGGCCAGCAAGCTGGCGGCAAACAGGGAAAGAGTGAGACGTTTCATGAGGAAAAAGGAAAAGCAAAAGGGTGCCGTAGATACGGGCAGGTAGCAAGATGAGTTTGATTATAAGCTGGTTGCGCTGGAAGGGGGCTTGATTGTCAGCCCAACTAATTGGTATACCGTGGAGGCTGCGCTGAAAATTAGCTGAACCCTATTAAACCCCCGCCCGCCACCCGCATCTTACCAACATCACCTTTTAACACCCATTCTTTTATGCGCCTTTCTACTTCCTTCCGGGCCCTTACCTGCGCCGCGCTGGCCGGCGGTATGCTCTTCACGGCTAGTTGCAAAAAGAATAACGAGGTAGCCGCTACCGCTGCCGACGACCTCATTTCGGCCAGCGACGCCGGCCAGGGCGACGAAGAAAACGCAGCCCTGGCCGACCTAGTCGATGCCGCCGCCCCGCAGGATGCCACCGTGTCGGCCAGTGCCACCGTGGCCGACCCTGCCGACCTGGCCCGCCTCGCCTCGGGCTGCCTCACGCGCACCTACGACGCGGCCACCCGCACGCTCACCCTCGATTTTGGCCGCACCAACTGCCTGTGCCCCGATGGCCGCTACCGCCGCGGCGTGGTCAAGGTCGTGTTTAGCGGCCCCCACCGGCAGGCGGGCGCGGTGGCTACCATCACGCACCCCAGCTACTTCGTCAACGACAACCAGCACTTGGGCACCCGCGTCATCACCAACCTGGGTAGCGGCTCGTTTGACCTCGACGTGCAGAACGCCAGCATCATCTTCACCAACAACGGCGGCACTACCTCCTGGAACTCGACGCGCCGCTATACCCGCACGGCAGGCTTCGGCACGGCTACCATCCTCGACGATGCCTACAGCATCACGGGCTCGCTCACGGGCACCAACCGCCGCCGCGTCAGCTACACGGCCGCCATTCAGCAGCCGCTCAGCAAGAAATTCACGCCGGGCTGCGCCCGTCATTTCGTAGCGGGCACCATCCAGATTTCCAATTCCAACGGCCGCTCGCTACTGCTCAACTACGACCCCACCGGCACGGCGGCCTGCGATAATATCGCTTCGGTGACTATAAATGGCCAGGCCCACACGATTGTATTGCGTTGAGTAGTAACGTCTGTTACTGCTAGCCCAAGCTGCCGTGCAGCCCCAGCGGGGCGACCCGTCGGTAGTACCCCACAGGCGAAAGAAAGCCAAAGCCCCGTGGGGGCGACCCAGCCAACTGATTGGGTCGCCCCTACGGGGCTTTGGTGCGTTAAAGCCGAGTCATTTTCTACCGACGGGCCGCCCCGCTGGGGCTGCTACCGATAGGCCGTAGGGCAGGTGTGCTACCGGCCCGTGTTGAGCAATGCCTCTGCCAGCAGCATGTCCTCGGGCGTGGTAATCTTGATGTTGCAATAATCACCTTCTACCAGCTGCACGGCGTGCAGGTCGTCGACTACGCTGGCATCGTCGGTGAAGGTGGGGAGCTCGGGCAGGCGGTAGGCGCGGCGCAGCAGGTCGAGGTCGAAGGTCTGGGGCGTTTGCATGAGGCGCAGGCGGCGGCGGTCGAGCGGCGACGAGCCCGCGGCCGCCACCAGCCGCACCGAGTCTTTGGGCGGTACGGCGGCTACTACCGCCTGGTGCAGGGCGGCTCCCTGGTAGGTAGCCTCAATTACGCGGGCCGGCACCAGCGGGCGCACGCCGTCGTGTACGGCCACGAGCGCGCCGCCGGGCGGCGCGGCGGGCAGGGCCGCCAGGCCGGCCTTCACCGAGGCCCAGCGGGTTTCGCCGCCCGCCACCAGCATGTGCGGAATATCGACTTGGTATTCCGCTACCAATTCCTGCCAGTAATCGAGCTGTGCGGCGGGCAGCACCACTACCAGCTGCGCCACGCCCAGCGCGGGCTCGGCCCAGCGCCGCAGCGTGTGTAGCAGTACCGGTTCGCCCGCCAGCAGCAAGAATTGCTTGGGCCGGTCGGCCCCCATGCGCTGCCCGCTGCCCCCGGCCACAATGACGGCGTAGCGGGGCAAGGGCGCATGAGTGGTTGAGTGGTTGAGTGATTGAGCGGGCGGCGGGAAAGTAGGCATGGCGCAAAAAGTATTGGCAGCGAAGGTAGTGCGCCCGCCAAACGCAAAATGGCCCGGCTGCTAACGAAAGCAGCCGGGCCATTCAACAATCTACCAATTCAGCAAGCCAACAATTACAAAATCAGCATCGCGTCGCCGTAGGCGAAGAAGCGGTATTTCTCCTTAATGGCTTCCTGGTAGGCTTCCATCAGCAGCTTGTAGCCGGCGAAGGCCGAGGCCATCATCACCAGCGTGCTTTCGGGCAGGTGGAAGCTGGTGAGCATCGAGTTGGCGATTTTGAAATCGTAGGGCGGGTAGATGAACTTGTCGTTCCAGCCTTGGGTCACCTTCACGCGGCTGCTGGCCGACACCGAGGCGTCGAGCGCCCGCATGGTGGTGGTGCCGATGGCGCATACCTGCTTTTTGGCGTCAATCGACTTGTTGATAATCTGCGCCGCGTCGGGGCCCACGAAGAACTGCTCCGAGTCCATCTTGTGCTTGGTCAGGTCTTCGACATCGACGTGGCGGTAGGTGCCCAGGCCCACGTGCAGCGTGATGAACGCCTTCTCTACGCCCTTGATTTCCATGCGCTTCATTACCTCGCGCGAGAAGTGCAGGCCAGCCGCCGGGGCCGCCACCGCGCCGATGTGCTCGGCAAAAATGGTCTGGTAGCGCTCCTTGTCGGCTTCCTCGGTTTCGCGCTTCAGCACCTCCTTGGGCACGGGCGTTTCGCCGAGCTCGTAGAGGGCCTTGCGGAACTCCTCGTCGGTGCCGTCGAACAAAAACTTGATGGTGCGGCCGCGCGAAGTCGTATTGTCGATGACCTCAGCCACGATATCCGACTCGCCGAAGTAGAGCTTGTTGCCCACCCGGATTTTGCGGGCCGGGTCCACGAGCACGTCCCACAGGCGGCCTTCTTTATTCAATTCACGCAGCAGGAAAACCTCAATCTGGGCCCCGGTGCGCTCTTTCTGGCCGTACATGCGGGCCGGAAACACCTTGGTATCGTTGAAAACGAACACGTCGCCCTCGGCGAAATAGTCCAGGATATCTTTGAACATCCGGTGCTCAATCTGGCCGGTGGCGCGGTTCACCACCATCAGGCGCGACTCGTCGCGGTGGCGCGCCGGGTGCGTTGCAATCAGCTCTTCGGGGAGTTCAAACTTGAACTCGTGCAGTTTCATCGCCATGCAGTAGGGACGTACTAGGGGGAAGTTACCAAAAATTTGGGCGGGCAAAGGTACGATTTTTTTTGTAGGGTAAGCTTTAGCTTGCCAGTTAATTTGCACCAATTCAGCTCGCTGGTAGCGGCGGGCGTACTTTTCGGCTGTTTTCTACCTTTCGGCAAGCTAAAGCTTACCCTACACCATGCTGCTTACCCTTCGCCTCACGCTCGAAAGCTTTGCCTTTGCCTGGCAGGCGCTCCGCTCCAATCTGCTGCGCACGCTGCTGTCGCTGCTGGGCGTCACGGTGGGCATTTTTGCCATCATCGCCGTGTTCACGGTCGTCGACTCGCTCGAAGCCAACGTGCGCCAGAGCATGAGCTTCATGGGCGACAAGGTGGTGTACGTGGGCAAGTGGCCCTGGACCTTCGACGCCAACCGCCCCTGGTGGAAGTACTTCAGCCGGCCCGTGCCTACGGCGCGCGAGTTCCGAATGCTCGAAAAAATGCTGCGCCCCGGCTCCAACAAGGGCGTGGCCATCTTCGTGAGTAAAAGCGGCAATACCTTCAAGGCGGGCTCCAACTCGGTGGCCGACTGCGCCTTGCAGGGCGTGAGCTACGACTACCGCAACGTATCGAGCGTGCCCATCGAGCAGGGGCGCTACTTCACGCAGCAGGAGGTAGATGGCGGCCGGCCGGTAGCCATCATCGGGGCTACCATCGCCGAAAACCTGTTTCCCGGCCTCGACCCCGTGGGGCAGGATTTTAAAACCAAAGGCCGGCATTTCACCGTGATTGGGGTGCTGAAAAAGGAAGGTAAAAACCTACTCGGCGCGCCCAGCAACGACGCCAACTGCCTCATCCCGTTCAACGCCTTCGCCAGCGTGTTTGCCATGAGCAGCACCGGCATGACGGGCCCCTCGCCGCAGCTCGGCATCAAGGGCACCGACACCGACCCCGGCCTGCTCAATCTCGAAGCCGAGGTGCAGGGCGCCATGCGCACCATCCGCGGCCTCAAGCCCCGCGAAGAAGACAACTTCGCCCTCAACCGCCCCGAGATGATAGCCTCGCTCATCACCAAGCTGTTCAGCGTGATAGGCATTGCGGGGGCTGTCATTGGCTCGTTTGCCATGCTGGTGGGCGGCTTCGGCATTGCTAATATCATGTTCGTGTCGGTGCGCGAGCGCACCAACATCATCGGCATTCAGAAATCGCTGGGAGCGAAAAACTACTTTATTCTGTTCCAGTTTCTGTTCGAGTCCATCTTTCTGTGCCTTTTTGGCGGCGCGGCGGGGTTGTTTCTGGTGTGGCTCGCCACCTTCATCTCGCTCGGCGACCTCACGCTGTTTCTTAGCGCCGGCAACATCAGCCTGGGCTTGCTGGTGTCGGTCGGCATCGGGGTAGTGGCGGGCATCATTCCGGCCTTTCTGGCCGCCAACCTCGACCCCGTTATCGCCATTCGGGCCAAGTAGCGCGGACTTTCAGTCCGCGAGTATTATCGTTAAAACGCGCGGACTAAAAGTCCGCGCTACTACTCTTACCTTCGTGCCTTGCGCCCGCCCCACTCGTAACTAGTTGGGGCGGGTTCATTTTTTCCCCACCCAGAGACTATGTCTAAACTCAAAAAAACCAGCAAAACGAAGCTGGCCGACGACAACCTGAATGCCGGCTCCGGCAAAACCATCGTGCAGCCCAACGTCAACGACAACAAGCTGACGAGCATCACTGAAATCCGCGAAAAAACCGGCACCGTGGCCAAAGCCACGCCCGACCCCGACGAGCAGCGCATCCGCCAAGCCTTCGTGGACAAGGACTGGAACGAGATTAAAATCGCCGATAGCTGGCAGATTTTCAAGGTAATGGCCGAGTTTGTGGAAGGCTTCGAGAAGCTCTCCAAAATCGGCCCCTGCGTGAGCATCTTCGGCTCGGCCCGCACCCAGCCCGACAATCAATACTACAAGCTGGCCGAGGAAATCGCGGCCAAGCTCGTGCGCCACGGCTACGGCGTCATCACGGGCGGCGGCCCCGGCATCATGGAGGCCGGCAACAAGGGTGCCCGCGCCGAGAATGGCAAGTCGGTAGGTTTGAACATCGAGCTGCCCTTCGAGCAGACGCACAACATCTACATCGACAACGATAAGTGCATCAACTTCGATTACTTTTTCGTGCGCAAGGTTATGTTTGTGAAGTACGCGCAGGCCTTCGTGGGCATGCCCGGCGGCTTCGGCACGCTTGATGAATTGTTTGAGGCCCTGACCCTGATTCAAACCAAGAAAATCGGCCGCTTCCCCATCGTGCTGGTAGGCACCGCCTACTGGGGCGGCCTGTTCGACTGGATTAAGAACGTGATGCTGGGCGACGAGCGCAACATCTCGGCCGAAGACCTCGACCTCGTGCATCTCGTGGACGATGCCAGCGAGGCGGTGCAGATTATCGACGACTTTTATAAGAAGTACTCGCTGTCGCCGAACTTCTAAGGCGATTAGTTGCTGCTTTCGAAAGCCAGCTTCTTAGAGGCTGGCTTTTTTACGCCTGTTAACTTCAAAAATAACAGCATGCTTAGCTTTGTAATACTTACTAATAAAAATAAAATTAGTAAGTTTTGCAAGTATGTACATTGAAACTCCACCTGCAGTTGACATGAGTAGCATGTCACCCGATACTTGGAAAAAGTTTTTACACCAAGACCCTGAGTTGATGAGCTGGCTGCAGCGGGTAGGGCAGGATTATCCGTATTGGGCCGAGGTGCGCCGCCGGGCTAAGCCAAGTGGGCTTTCGAGCCAAGATGCGTGGGTGCTGTTGAAAATTATGCGGCAAGCTACTTTGCGGTCGCTGATAGTTTGTGACAAGCAAGGCTTTACCTTCTCTTTTCAGACTACGGAGCCTACGTTGGAGAAGCTACACCGCTTTGACCTGCATCTGGGGGGCATGCTCCGAAGCGATAGTTTGATTCCGGTAGAAGATAAAAATCGCTATCTGGTAAGCTCCATAATGGAGGAAGCAATTGCTTCGAGCCAACTAGAGGGGGCCTCTACGACGCGGGAGGTAGCCAAGGAGATGCTGCGTAAGCAACGCCCCCCGCGCGATAAATCGGAGCAAATGATTTTGAATAATTACCAAACTATCAGATTTATCCGTGACAAGGAAAAGGAACTGATGACGGTAGAATTGCTGTGCCAGATACAGGAGCGCATGACGCAGAACACCCTACGCGACCCGGCTCATGCTGGGCATGTACGCCTGACCGACAGCGTGGAAGTTTGGAACGAAGTAGCGGGTGAAGTCGTGTACGTGCCACCCTCTGCCGCAGAGCTGCCGGAGCTACTAGCGGCTTTCTGTGAATTTGCCAACGCGGGGGTGAAGGCTGATGGTAAAGCAGGCGGCCCTTTTATTCATCCTATCGTCAGGGCCAGCATCTTACACTTCCTGATTGGTTATATTCATCCCTTCATTGATGGAAATGGCCGAACGGCGCGGGCTGTATTCTACTGGTACCTACTACGGCAAGGATACTGGCTGTTGGAATACATGTCAATATCGCGGATTATTCACATGTCGTCAGTGCAGTATGCGAAAGCCTATCTGCATACAGAGCATGACGGTAACGACCTGACTTATTTTATAAACTATCAGGTCAAAACGCTTGACTTGGCCTTCGACAGCTTGCAGCAGTACATCGGGCGTAAGGTGGCGGAGAAAAAGCAACTGTATGAATTCAAGCGGTTAGGGGTGTTGAATGAGCGGCAACTAGCTATCGTGCAAGAAATAGCGAAGAACCCGGAAAATCCGTGGTCGATACGGGAAGTCGAGAATAGATTTGGTACGGTGTACCAAACGGCCCGGACTGACCTCATGGGCCTGGAAGAACTGGGGCTGTTGGAGAAGAAGCGTATCGGCAAGCAAAAGCTGCTCTACTTCCGCGCCGACGACTTCGACCAGCAGCTAGCGAAACTAAAGGGCTAGTCCAGCCCTTATTCCTTGCTGCCCGTATTTTGCCCTACCATGTCCGATACCGCCGCCGCCCCCGCCAAGAAGCTGTTCCTGCTCGATGCGTTTGCCCTCATTTACCGCTCGCACTTTGCCTTTGCCAAAAACCCCCGCGTCAACTCGAAGGGGATGAATACCGGGGCCATCCTGGGCTTTACCAACACGCTGGTGGAGGTGCTGCTCAAGGAAAAGCCCACCCACCTGGGCGTGTGCTTCGACGCGGGTAAGACCTTCCGGCACGAGAAGGACGAGAACTACAAGGCCAACCGCCAGGCCATGCCCGAGGACATCGGCATCGCCATTCCCTACATCAAGCAGATTATCGAGGGCTTCCACATCCCGATTTTGCTGATGCCGGGCTTCGAGGCCGACGACGTAATCGGCACGCTGGCCCAAAAGGCCGAAAAAGAAGGCTTCGAGGTGTTTATGATGACGCCCGACAAAGACTACTGCCAGCTCGTGACTGAGCACATCAAAATCTACCGCCCCGCCTTTATGGGCAACGCGGCCGAGGTGCTCGACGTGGCGCACGTACTCGAGCGCTTCGAGGTCGAGCGCGTAGAGCAGGTAGTGGATATTCTGGGCTTGCAGGGCGACGCGAGCGATAACATTCCCGGCATTCCGGGCATTGGCGAGAAAACGGCGAAGGCGCTGATTCAGCGCTTCGGCTCGGTCGAAAACCTGATTGCCAACTCCGACCAGCTCAAGGGCAAGCAGCAGGAAAACGTCCGCAACTTTGCCGAGCAGGGCTTGCTGAGCAAGGAGCTGGCCACGATTCACGTCAACGTACCCATCGAGTTTGAGGCCGATAAGCTCGTGATGGAAGCGCCCGATGCGGCACGCCTGCGCGAGCTGTTTGAGGAGCTGGAGTTTCGGCAGCTCGCCACGCGCGTGCTGGGCGAAGCGGGCGCGGGCGGCACCGGCCGCACGCCGGCCGCCCCCGTGGGCCGTGGCGCCCGCCGCCCCAAGGTGGCCGCGCCGAGCGCGCAGGGCTCGCTGTTTGGCGAGGGTAGCGCGGCCGTAATTAACGCGGCTGAAAATGGCGACATGGGCGTGGACGTGGTGGGCGAGTACTACGACGGCCCGACCAAAACGCTGGCCGACGTGCCGCACCACTACCACCTGGTCGATACGCCGGCGCTGCGCAAGTCGCTGATAGAATTTCTGTTGCAGCAGGCCGAAGTAAGCTTCGACACCGAAACCACCGGCCTGAATACCATGACGGCGCGGCTGGTGGGCCTCAGCTTCAGCTGGCACGCGGGCGAGGCGTACTACGTGCCCGTGCCCAGCGACGACGCCGAGGCCAGCCAGGCGCTGATGGAGGAGTTTCGGCCGTTTTTCGAGAATACCAACATCCTGAAAATCGGGCAGAATATCAAATACGACCTGCTGATTCTCAAGAACTACAACGTGCGCGTGGCCGGACCGTTCTTCGACACTATGCTGGCGCACTACCTCATCGAGCCCGACATGCGCCACAACATGGACGTGCTGGCCGAAACCTACCTGCACTACACGCCGGTGCCCATCACGGACCTCATCGGGCCCAAGGGCAAAAACCAGAAAACGATGGCCGACCTGGAGCCGGCCGCCGTGAAAGACTACGCCTGCGAAGACGCCGATGTGACCTTGCAGCTGCGCCACGTGTTCGAGCCCATGCTAAAAGAGCTGGGCCTGTTGGGTTTGCTCAATGACGTGGAAAACCCGCTGGTGCCGGTGCTCGCCGACATTGAGCACGAGGGCGTCCGCATCGACTCGGGCGCGATGAACGAGTACTCGGCCGAGTTGCAAGGCTACGTGCAGGAGCTGGAAAGCCAGATTTTCACCGAAGCCGGGCAGGAGTTCAACATCGGCTCGCCCAAGCAGCTGGGCGAGGTGCTGTTTGATAAAATGGATATTGGCCGGGGCAAAATCAAGAAAACCAAAACCGGCCAGTACGCCACCGGCGAGGAAATTCTGAGCCAGCTGGCCGCTGATAACCCCATCGCGGGCCTCATCCTGGAGTACCGCCAGCTCACCAAGCTGCGCAGCACCTACGTGGAGGCGCTGCCCCAACTAGTGTGCACCGACGGGCGCGTGCATACCACGTTCAACCAGGCAGTTACGGCCACCGGGCGCCTCTCCTCCACCAATCCCAACCTCCAGAATATTCCCATCCGCACCGAGAAGGGCCGCGAAATCCGCAAAGCCTTCGTGCCGCGCGATGAGAAGCACATTTTGCTGGCGGCCGACTACTCGCAGGTCGAGCTGCGCATCATGGCCGATTTCTCAGGCGACGCGACGATGATAGAAGCCTTCCGCCTGGGGCAGGACGTGCACCGCAGCACGGCCAGCAAGGTTTTTGGCGTGCCGCTGGAAGAAGTAGACAGCGAGATGCGCCGCAAGGCCAAAACCGTGAACTTCGGTATCATCTACGGTATTTCGGCCTTCGGGCTGGCCCAGCGCATCGGCATCAGCCGCAAGGAAGCCACCGATATCATCGAGACCTATTTCCAGGAATTCCCGAGCGTGAAGGCGTTTATGGACGACAGCATCAACCGCGCCCGCGAGCTCGAATACGCCGAAACGCTGCTCAAGCGCCGCCGCTACCTGCGCGACATCAACTCGCGCAACGCTACCCTGCGCGGCTACACCGAGCGCAACGCCATCAACGCCCCCATCCAGGGCACGGCGGCCGACATCATCAAGAAGGCCATGATAAACATCCACGACTGGCTGGAGCGCGAGAAACTGGGCACTAAGATGATACTGCAAGTGCACGACGAACTGGTGTTCGACGCTGTGCGCGAGGAGGTAGACTACGTGACACCCAAAATCCGCGAGCTGATGACTACCGCCCTACTCTTGCCCCACGGTGTGCCGCTGGAAGTAGAAGTTGGCACCGGCGATAACTGGCTGAAGGCACACTAAGTGGTCGTTCGGCGCGTTGGGTTATCAGCAAAAAGCCCCGCTACCAACTTGGTAGCGGGGCTTTTTAATGGACAGGAGAGCCTTATTGAATTTTCTGCACTGGCGAATAAATCAGCTCACCGACGCCGTTTGTTCTGACGCCGACGCGAGCGTATATCGGCCCGCTGTAGTTTGTCGGCAGCGCCACCGACAGGTTCACGGGTTGGCTCAGGTTAGTGAGGTCAGTTGCAAACTTATCAGCAGACTTGAACTGGTTGGACACATCTACAAACTGCGTGTAGCCTAAGTAAAGCGTGGCCGACTGAATGTCGCGGGTGCCCACCTTGGTTATCGGGAAGTTGGCCGTGACGTTGGAACCCGACTTGGCGATAGTAGCCGCGCCGATGGTAAAGTAGGGCTGCACTGGTACGTCTACTACCGTGTTGCCCTTCACCTGCACCGTAATGCTGTCCGTGTTATTGGCCCAAGGACCGTTGTCGCGCAGACGGGTCAGTTTATACTCGCCGTCGAACAGGGCGGCCGAGTAGGTGCCATCCTGCGCCAGGTATATCGGTATTTTGGTGCGGTTGAATTCGCCGCGCTGCCACAGTTCGAGCTGCACACTGCCGCCGCCGCGGACGTTCAGCCCCTGGTTTTGGAAGGTGACGCGCCCAGTGAGCATCGAGGTGGGCGGGGTGATGTTATCCTTTTCGCAACTGGCCGCCAGTAGCCCCAGCCCAGCCAGCAAGGTTATTGTCAATTGTTTCATGGGTGGGAAAGGCTATTCGAAGGGATTGCGAACAATCTTGGGGTTACGGTTGCGAATGTCGTTGCCGAAGAACGTGTAGTAGTTAAACAACTGAAAGAAGCGGGGCGGACGGTAGCGTGAGGGCAGTAACTTGTCAAACACGTACTTCCCATCCAGGGGGCTGCCGGGCCGCACGATGCGGTACGGAAACAGCACGTAGGCCACGGCCGAGGGGTTGTTGGGGCTGCCATCCCAGAGCTGGTGAGCGATGCGCCAGCGCCTGAGGTCCCACACGCGGTGGTCTTCGAAGGCCAGCTCTACCCGGCGCTCGTTTTGAAGGCGGGCCAGCGTGAGGCTGGTGAGGGGCGTGGTGAAACCGGCACGGGCGCGCACCCGGTTCACGTAGGTAAGCGCGTCGGCCGTGTTACCGAGCTCCAGCGCAGCCTCGCTGGCGTTGAGGAGTATTTCGGCCAGGCGGAAGCGTACCCACCACGTATCGGAGCGAATACCACGGGTGCTGGCCCCGGCACCCGAGTCGATGAACTTGCGCAGGTAGAAGCCCGAGTTGGAAATATCCTGCTGGTTGGGCTGCGGCCCCGAGCTACCCGTGAGCAACTTGCCATCGGTGTAGAGGCTACCTAGGCTGCCCTCTACGTTGGTGTACGAGTTGGAGGCCGCGTTCCACACCTTCACCCCCGCCTGAATCTGAATGGTCTGGCCTTTAAACGCGGCACCGGGGTAGATAACCGTGCCGTAGAGGCGCGCGTCCTTGTTCTGGAACGGGCCGTCGAGATTGTCGTAGTAGACGTAATCGGTGTTGGCCGCATTGCGGATTTTCAGCTCGCCCGAGGTACCGTCGAGGTATTCAAAGGCCTCCACGAAGTTGAGAATCGGCGTAGTGGCCGACGAGCTGAGGTTGTCTTCCCGAATGCCGCGCGGAATGTTATCGTAAGTAAACCCGTGGCGGTAGTCCTTCGATACCAGGAAGTCCTTGGCCCAGATTACTTCCTTGTTAGACACGTCCTTACGCACGATGGCCTCGTAGAAGTTCTCGCCCTTGTTGGGGTTGGAGCTGTAGAGCGCGTAGGGCCCAGCCAGCACCTCTTTGGCCGCGTCGAGCGCCTTTTGATAGTAGCTGCTGGCCTGGCCCGATGGGATGCCCACCTCACCGCCTGGTGTCGAGATGTTCAAACCCGACTGCGCGTTGTACTTCGCGATAGACGCGGCGTATAGCATGGCGCGGCACTTGAGCGCCATGGCCGTGTAGCGGTTGGCGCGGGTGTTGCTCGGAGTGCCGCCGGGCTCATTGCCTAGCTGCCCTTTAATGGCATCCAGCTCGCTGGCGACGAAGTCGTATACCTCTGCTTCCTTGCTGCGGGGCACTTGCAGTGGGGTTACGTTGCCGCTGAAGTCGTACACGAGCTGCGACGTCACGAGCGGTACCCCGCCGTAGCGCTTCACCAGCTCGAAGTACATGTAGGCCCGCAGAAAGCGAAACTCGGCCTTGTACTGGTCCCGGTCGGTTTGCGGCAGCGACGTGCTGTTTTTGTCGATGCCGTCGAGGGCTACGTTGATGTCCCGAATCAGGCCGTAGTCCCAGCTGCCAAACCGGAAGGCATCGTAGTTGAAGATGTCGTTGGGGTAGTTGTTGTAGCCCGACCACATGGCCTCATCGTAGGCCGAGAAATCAACCCAGCCGCTGTAGATAGTGGTGTGTGTCGGCAGGCGGTCGTAGTAGTTGGCCAGCAGGCCCTGTATCAGCGTAGGGTCGTTCCAGAGCTGCGAGTCGGCGATGATACGCGTCGGCGTGCGCTCCAGAAACTCCTTCTGGCAGCTGGTGCTCAGGCCCAGCAGGAGGGTAGTGCCGAGGCCCAGTGATTTAAGCGAGAATTTCATGGGTGGGATAAAGCTTAGAATGATACCGAGAAGCCTGTGTTTATCAGCCGTTGCACGGGGTACTGCAAGCCGTTACCAGAGGCTACCTCGGGGTCCACATCAAGGTCTTTGATGGTGCTGAAGGTGACTAGGTTCGTGGCATTCACGTACACGCGCACGCCTTGCAGGTTCACCTTGCTCAGCCAGGCCTTGGGCAGATTGTAGCCCAGCTCGATGTTGCGCAGGCGCAGGTAGCGCACCGTGCGAATCAGGTAGTTATTGACTCTGTTAAAGTTATTTTCTCCACCCGTGCGGCGGATAGACGGGTACTTGCCCGGCACCCAGGGGCTATCTGGGTTGAAGGGGTCGGCGCGGTGCCAGCGGTCCTCGAAGAGGTAGGCCGGCGAAGTGCCGTTGTTCTGGAACGGAATCAGCAATTCCCACGCGCGCTGGAAGCTTTGCATCCCTCCGCCCACGAGGTCAACGTTCAGGCTGAAGTTCTTGTACCCGAAGCTGGTGTTGAGGGCGTAGGTCACGAGCGGCTGCCCACCCTGGATGTACCCGATGGGGCGCTGGTCGTAGCCGTTGATTACGCCATCGCCGTTGACATCCTCGTAGATGTAGTCGCCCGGCAGCTGGGTGCGGTTGCCCTGCCCGTCGTTGTTCACCTTGTAGTTCGCGATTTCCTGCTCCGACTGGAACTGGCCAATCACGTTGTAGCCCCAGCCCACATCGCCCCAGCGGTCTTCGTAGCCACCGCGGTAGCGCTCCCACGAGTTGCCAAAGCGCTGGTTGTAGTAGCGGTCAAAGCGGCGGGCCAGCGTGGCGTGCGCGCCTATCGAGTAAGTAAGCCCCCGGGTAGTAGCTCCTGAGTAGGTCAGGCCCCCTTCCAGGCCCTTCGTCTCATCCGAGTTAAGGTTTTGCCGGTTGAGGTCATAACCGACCTCCCGAGGCAGTTGAACGCTTTGGTCAAGTTCGGGCAGGCCAGTGCGGCGGCGGCGGAAAATATCAAACGTGCCCGCGAGTTTACCACCAAACAGGCCGAAATCTATCCCTACGTTCGCCGTCTTGTTGCGTACCCATGACAAAGAGGTAATAGGTAAGCCCCGGGGCTGCACCCCAATCACATACCTGCCATCTAGCACAGAAGCTCTGGAAGGGAAGTCGTAACCCTGGTAGTAGCTATAAGGCTCTAATACCCTGCCGTTAACAACCGGGTCGCTGCCGGTTAAGCCATAGCTGGCTCGCAGTTTGAGTTCTGTGAGCACGCGGCCCACGCCACTGTTTTTAATAAAAGCCTCTTCGGAAATGCGATAGCCCGCCGTTGCAGCCGGAAAGAAACCGTAGCGGCTACCCGGCGCAAAGAGGTAGGAGCCATCGTAGCGGCCCAGTATCTCGGCAATATATTTCTGCTTGTAGTTGTAGCCAAAACGCCCTACGTACCCAGCGCGGGCGGTTTCATTCACGACATCTTCCAGATAATCCTGGTTTTGGAAGAGCTGAATCGGCACCGTGTTGTTGGGCGGTACCGTGTGGATGACCATTGAGCGGTCGTCGCTGTCGTAGCGCTCGTAGGCAGCCGTCAGCGCTAGGCCATGGTCACCGAGCTGCTTATTGTAGTTCAGCTGTAGCTGCCCAAAGCGCTCGATGATGGCGCGGCGTACCTGCTGGCGCCAGGGGTTCTGGTTGCCACCCGTCACAACGTACGCCTGCGTAGTCGGATTGTAAGTATAGGCGTTGTAGGTGTATTCGAAGCCGTTGAAGGTATTGGCCGTGTAGCCATAAGAACCCGTAACCCGGGCGGTTAATCCAAAGCCAAAGTCATACTGCCCATACAGGTTGGCCTTAGCTGAACGCCAGTCGTCGTCGTTATACCCCGTAACCGACTCCTTGTAGGTAGCCGGGTTCACGTTTACGTTGTGGGTATTATTGACATAGTTCGGGTTCCCGTTGGCGTAAGGCGACTCGGTGGGCCACATTGAGAATACGCTCAGCAGCGGGTTGAAGTAGTCATCGGTGCCTGGTACACCCACCGTGTGGCGGCGCTCCAAGCGGCCATAAATCTGAGTGCCCACCCGGAAGCGGGGTGTGATTTTAGCCTCTAGGTTCGACTGAATGTTGTAGCGGCGGAAGAAATAATCCTCAATCAACGCCTTCTGGTCGAGGTAGCTACCCGACAAGTAGTAGCTCACATTGTCGGTTGAGCCCGATACGCTGGCGTTACCGTACCACTGCGGTACGTTGGGCCGGAACATAATCTTGTAGTAGTCATAGCTTTGGTAGCGTGGGGTAGCCCCCAGGCGCCACCGCTCCAGCGTGTCGGCCGTAATGGGTCCCGCCACAGGGTCACGCACTACTTGGATAGACCGGTGGTTTTGTTGGGCAAAGTTTTGCTCGGCCTCTACTTGCGCCCGCAGGTGCTGGTAGGCATTAGCCGGGCGTGGGTAGGTAGTAAAGTTCTGAATGCCGTAGTAGCCGTTGATGTTGATGACTGGCTTGCCCAGCTTGCCGCGCTTGGTCGTGACCAGCACTACACCGTTGGCCGCGCGCATCCCGTAGATGGCGGCCGAAGCATCCTTGAGCACCGATACGCTTTCGATATCGTTCAGACCCAAATTGTTGAAGGCGCCCGCGTCCGACTGCACGCCGTCGATGACATAGAGTGGGTCGCCCAGGTTGCGAATCTGAATGCTCGTGCCGTTGCCGGGGCGGGCATCGGCCTGCCGGCCCGTAATGCCCGGAATGCGGCCCACCAGCGCCGTAGTAGCCGCCGCCGCCGGCGTGCGCACCAGGTCCTGTGCCTCCACCTTGCCGATGGCCCCGGTAATAGTGGCCCGCGACTGCGTGCCGTAGCCCACTACCACCACGTCGTCGAGCGAGGCATCATCGGCTTCAAGCTTTACCGAGAGGCGCTCGCTGCCCGTCACGGGCAGTTCCTGGCGCTTAAAGCCCACGAACGACACCACGAGCACCGAGCCTGTATCCGGCACCTTAATCCGGAAGCGGCCCTGTTCGTCGGTCACCGTGCCCTTGCTGGTGCCCTTCAAAATAATATTGACGCCGGGTAGTGGGTCGCCTTTGGCATCCACTACGTTGCCCTGCACTTCTATCTCGGCCGGAGCCGGCGTAGAGGTCAGGGCAGGCGGAGAAGCCGGGGTGGCGGCAGCCGGTGTGGCAGCGGCCAGCGCCACGCAGGCCAGGGGCACCAAAGCTCGGCGGGTCACGGCGGGTCCCGTTAAGGAGCGTAAACCTTTCTTCATGGGTGGGAAATTAAAAGATACACAAACGTTTGTGTAAAGAGAGCAAAAAAAGCTTCTTTTTGGACCTTGCCAGCGGTGGCTGGGAGCGAAGCGAGTGAGTGAGCACTTGCTCGCGCAAAAGGCACAAAAGAAGTAGCGGTCGTAAAACTACTATATTTCACCAGTTAAAACCAAGTGCACATGGTGCAACGGTGAAGTATTATCAAGTTAAAAAAGCTAATTATTTTAATTAAAATATTAAAAATGAGACTATTATAAAAGAAAATTAATCATTTTAAAATAGACAAGTAGTTTAGTAGTCGCTACTAAGCTTGTAATAGGCAAGGCTGAGCAAGTAGTTACCTAGTATACAATACGGACTACGGTTAGGTAAGAATATGATTGACTGTTACAAGCGTTCGGCTGTCAGAGGTCAGCCGCCATTGAGAAGTATGGCCAACTTCTACCCAATATACAATGCCACCCAACATACCTTGGGTAAGTGTTTTCCCGTAGCGACCAGTCTGTATTTACCGCAAGCGGCACAATCGATAAAGTTATAGCAAACCACTGCTTTGCGGCTGCATCCTGGAGCAGTTTAGATAAGATGTCGCCTCAAGCCTAGCGGACTTTGCTATGACAAGGCCGACCGGAGCTACAGCCAAGCTGGCTGGGACATTATAGATACTATACCACCCGTGTATCAAGCTAGTAAAGCCTTAGGAACTCTCTGCAAAGCAAGTAAGCATACTTAGTATAAAGTATGGCACTCCTACCCACCAGCCCGTTGCCAGCGTTGACAATGGCAGGCAACGCGATTTGCAATCCTCATCCCCAATAGCTGTAAGGATGCTTCGGCGGTCATACGGGGCTATTCCACCTCTCTGCTACCACGGTGCTGGCGGCTACTGCTTGCCTGCGGCGCATTTTGTGCCAGCGGTGATTACTCTTGCTTCGTCGGTTGGGGACTGCTAAGGCTAGCAAACTGCGTAAAGCGAGCATTGTCAACTCAAACGTTACAGTAATAATAGGTTTAGCAACCAATCCATTAGGAGGCTAGCAGTTAGTGCAGCGTCAGTCCATACTTATCCTAGCTAACTCAAGTTGCGAGGTAACCGCGAAGCAGTGGCATGTTGGTAGCTATCGCAGCAATCAACTATGGAGAGCCGCAAAGCAGCGGCACGCACGAGAAAATGCCGCCGTTTTGCGGCTACTTCGCAACTCGGGTTAAGTAGTACGCGGTGTGATTTTCGCTAGTTTACACAGCTCTATACTACAACTATATACAATAGCATTGCTCTTACAGATGTCAACGGACCGACTGAGTGAGAGAAAATTTGCTATATAAATCGCTGAAAATTAAGCTTTAAATGTTTGTGTGTATGTCGCTGATACACTAGTTGAAGTATTTTCTTGAGGTAGTCCTTGTACCATCAAAATAAAATCGTACCTTTGCACCCCCAATCCGAAAGGGATTGACCCGGTAGCTGACTTATTCAAAAAAAGCCGCCAAAAAAAATTTTAAAGAAAAGTTTGAAAAGTTAAAAAGTCTTCGTACTTTTGCACTCCCAAATCGGAAGAGGCCACTTTCTCAACACAAACTGACCTCAACTTCGACAAAGAATTTTATTTTAATCGAAAATAAAATTTGCAGATTAAAAAATTCTTCTTACCTTTGCACTCCCAATCACAAACAGGGCTTGCAAACGGCAAGAAAACGAGCTGCTCAACTGGCTCACACGGTTACACTAAGTGAGTGTGACACACGTTCTTTGAATGACGGAAATAGACAAAATAGTAAGTGTCTTGTCAGCTTCGGCTGAGGAGAAACAAGCGAAATCGAATTAGACAGCAAACGTCAAATACGAGCAAGGATAGCACTCGACATCAGCCTAGGTTCGCCTAGGTGTAGGAATATTTTACAATGGAGAGTTTGATCCTGGCTCAGGATGAACGCTAGCGGCAGGCCTAATACATGCAAGTCGAACGGTGGT
>NZ_DASTEP010000144.1:0-3991 GCF_035709525.1 Hymenobacter sp.
CATGAAAAACATCATTTTTATCGCCGCGCTGGCTATCTCGCTCGGGCTCATCGTCTTCCTCTACCAGCGCCTGCTCAGTACCGAAGCCGCGCTCAAGACCGCCCAGCAGCACTTTGCCGACTGCCAGCAGGTTACGTTTCAGCTCCAAAACCAGCTGAGCGCTAATGAGAAAGAAGCGGCGGCTCAGGGGCGCACCGCACCTTCGGTGGGGCGATAAGGGTATAGGGTAAGCTTTAGCTTGCCAGCGCGGAGCGCAGTGCGCTTGGGCGCTACACACGGCACAGCATACGCACTGCGCTCCGCGCTGGCAAGCTAAAGCTTACCCTACATGCCCAGCACCAGCAGCATAAACGCATATTGCCGAGCCACGTCGCGCAGGGCCTGGAAGCGGCCCGAGGCGCCGCCGTGGCCGGCCTCCAGGTCGGTGTGCAGCAGCAGCAGGTTGTTGTCGGTTTTGAGGGTGCGGAGCTTGGCTACCCACTTGGCGGGCTCGTAGTACTGCACCTGCGAATCGTGCAGTCCGGTGGTTACGAGCATGTTGGGGTAGGCCTGGGCGCGCACGTTGTCGTAGGGCGAGTACGAGAGCATGTACTCGTAGTAGGGCTGGTCGGCGGGGTTGCCCCACTGGTCGTACTCGCCGGTAGTGAGCGGGATGCTTTCGTCGGACATCGTCGTGACCACGTCCACGAAGGGCACGGCGGCCAACACTCCTTTGTAGAGGTCGGGGCGCAGGTTGATGATGCCGCCCATGAGCAGGCCGCCCGCGCTGCCGCCCATTGCGAAGAGCTTGTCGGCCGAGGTATATTTTTCCTGAATCAGGTACTCCGAGCAGTCGATGAAATCGTGGAACGAGTTGAGCTTGTTCAACATGCGCCCGTCCTCAAACCACTGCCGGCCCAGCTCCTGCCCGCCCCGGATGTGGCAGAGCACGTACGCAAAGCCCCGGTCGAGCAAGCTCAGGCGGGCCGACGAAAAGGTGGGGTCGAGCGAGTAGCCGTAGGAGCCGTAGGCGTATTGCAGCAGCGGGCTGGTACCGTCCTTGGCAAAGCCTTTCTTGTAGACGATGGAAACGGGAATGCGCTTGCCATCGCGGGCGGGCACCCAACGGCGCTCCTCCACGTAGTCGCTTTTATTGAAATCGCCCAGCACCGGCTGCTCTTTGCGCAGCGTTTGCTGGTGCGTGGCCATGTCATAGTCGAACGTGGAAACGGGCGTCGAAAACGAGGTGTAGTGAAAGCGCAGCGTTTGCGTGTCGAACTCGGGGTTGGCCCCGATGGTGGCCGTATACGCTACCTCGTTGAATTGCAGGTACTCATCCTTCCCATCCTGCCAGCGAATTACGCGCAATTGCAGCAGCCCGTCCTTGCGCTCGTTCAGCACGAGGTAGTCACGGAACAGCTCCATCTGGTCGATAAAAACCTCGTCGCGGGCCGGAATTACATCCTGCCAATCGGTTTTGTCGGTGGCCGTCAGCGGCGTTTTCACGATGCGGAAGTTGGGCGCCTGCCAGTTGGTCCGCACGTAAAACGCGCCGTTGGCATCCTCGACCTCATACAAGTGGTCGTCTTCACGGGGCAAAAACACGGCAAACTCGCTGGTGGGTGTGGCCGCGTCGAGGTAGCGCGTTTCCGAGGAAAGCGAACTGCTGAGTACGATTTGTAAATACTTGCCCGACTTGCTGCGGCCCACGTGGGTGTAAAACGTGTTGTCCGGCTCCTCATACACCAGCACGTCGGTGGCCGGGTCGGTGCCCAGCGTGTGGCGGTACACTTGATAGGGCAGCAGCGTTTCCAGGTCTTTTTTAGCGTAGAAAAACGTTTGATTATCAGCCGCCCACACGCCCGCGCCTTCCACGTTCGGGATTTCCTCGGGGTAGAGCTCGCCGGTCGCCAGGTTTTTGAAGCGCACCGTGTAGAGGCGGCGGCTCACGGTGTCGGTGCTGTAGGCGAGCAGCTGGTTGTCGTCGCTCACCTCGTAGCCGCCCACGGCAAAGTAGGCGTGGCCCTCGGCCAGGGCGTTGCCATCGAGCAGAATTTCTTCAGCGGCGTCAGGACTATCTTTTTTGCGGCAGTAGAGCGGGTACTCGCCGCCCGCCACGTAGCGCGCGTAGTAATAATAGCCGTTGTCGCGCACAGGCACCGACTCGTCGGTTTCGAGCACGCGGCCTTTCATTTCCTGAAACAGCTGCTCTTCCAGGTCTTTGACCGGGGCCATCTGCTGGTCGAAATAGGCATTTTCGGCCCGCAGGTAGTCGAGCACCTCGGGGTCTTCGGGCTGGTTGAGCCAGTAGTAATTATCGGTGCGTGTGCCGTGCGGCGAGGCTAACTCTTTGGCCTTGATGGCGGCCAGGGGCGGTTGTTGCATAAGGGAATGGCCTTTACTGCACCGCCTGATAGCGGCGCTTGGCGTAGCAATACTAACAGCTTTTCCCGGTCGGGGTGTTTCCTACTCACAGCAGCTGCCCGATAACCTGCTGATACTGCGGCCGCTCCAGCAGCCCATTGTGCCCGCCCCTGCGAATGGGAATAAGCTGGTCGCCGGGCTTGAGCAGCGCCCGCAGCCGCCCCGACGATTGGTAGGGAATCACCTCGTCGCGGTCGCCGTGAAAGAGTATCACCGGCGCGCTCACCTGCTGCACGTACTCGTTGGTAGCCAGCGGGTAGCGCAGCAGCCACCCCGGCAAAATAGGCCACAGCCGGATAGTGTGCGCGGCCATGTCGGCCATGCTGTAGTAGGGCACGTGCAGCAGCAATAGGCGTGGCTGGTGCCGAGCCGCCAGCCACGCCGCCGGCCCCGTGCCCACCGAGTAGCCGGTGATGACGGTTTTACTTTCAGGATACAGCCCTTTCAGCTGATTATAAGCCGCTTCTACATCACCGAACAGCTGCGCTTGGCTACTGATGCGGCCCTGGCTTTTGCCGTAGCCCCGGTAATCGAGTAGGAAAACATCGTAGCCCAGCCGAGTGTAGGTGGCCGCTGCCCCACCCCAGCCTGCCAGCGAGCCGCCGTTGCCGTGCAGGAAGAAAACCATGCCTTTAGGGTTTTTCACCTGAAATAACAGGCCGCTCAGCTGCGTACCATCGGGCGCGGTGATGGGGTATTCGCGGGGCGCGCCGGGGAAGCGAAACTGGTAATTGGCGGGCAGCTTTTCGGGATAGAACAGAAGGGCTTCTTGCTTGAAGTAGAGGAAGCCACAAACAGCTACGTAAAGCAACGCTGCGATACCCAGCACAATGACTAGTAGCGTTTTCACACGTTTATTTTTATTGTTCAAAAATTTGCTAAAACAATGCTTGACGCGCCGGCCCGGCCAATTTAACGTAATTTGCTACCTACCCTTCGCCTGTGCCTTACTATGGATGTCATCACACTGAAAACGCCGGTACTGGACCGCCTCACGGAGGAGGAATTTGCCCAGTTCTGCCTCGACCACCGCGACTTGCGCATCGAGCGCAACAGCAGCGGCCAAATTACGATTATGCCTCCCGTATTCACCGAGAGCGGCTTCACCAACAACGAGTTGTCTTATCAACTCACACACTGGAACCACCGGGCCCGGCTGGGCCGCGTTGGCGACTCCTCCACCGGCTACACGCTGCCCGGCGGGGCTATGCTCTCGCCCGATGTATCGTGGGTGGCCGAGGCGCGCTGGCAGGCACTACCTGCCGACGACCGCCGCCGCTTCGCCCGCATTTGCCCCGATTTTGTGATTGAGCTAGCCTCGACCTCCGACCGCCTGCCCGCCCTACTCACCAAAATGCACGACTGGCTGGGCGCAGGCGTGCGCCTGGCCTGGCTGGTGGTGCCCAGCACCGAAACTGTCCATGTGTTTGAGCCGCCCTACCCGCCGCGCTTGGTGCAGGGCTTCGACCATATGCTCAGCGGCGAGCCCGTGCTACCGGGCTTTGAATTGGATTTGAAAGAATTGCGGTTTGCTTAATTGCTTTTATCAATAAAAACGTCCGTCATGCTGAGCTTACCGAAGCATCTC
>NZ_DASTEP010000145.1:0-11131 GCF_035709525.1 Hymenobacter sp.
CTGGTCGGCCTGCCGTTACGCGCTGCGCGCTAAACGGCGGCCAGCGCAACGCGCAGCGCTTAGCCGGGTGGCGTATCTTCGCCGCCTACTCCCACCCCGTTTTCTTATGGCTTATTATCATCGTCTGGGGCAGATTCCGCGCAAGCGGCACACCCAGTTCCGGCAGCCCGATGGCTCGCTGTATGCCGAGCAATTAGTTGGTACGCTGGGTTTTCACGGCGTGTCGTCGCTGCTCTACCACCAGCACGCGCCTACCCAGATAAAGCACGTGGGCGAGCCCAAGCCCGCCGCCGTGAAGCTGCTTAAAGACCGGGCACTCTCGCCCGAGCACCTGCGCACGCTAGCCCAGACCACCACCGGCGGCGACTACCTGGCGGCCCGCCAAACCATGCTGGGCAACGCCGACTGTACGCTCAGCATCTGCAACCCCACCGACAAGCGGATGGCCTACTACTACAAAAACGCCCTGGCCGACGAGGTGATTTTTGTGCACGAAGGCCGCGGCGAACTGTGGAGCCAGTGCGGCAAGGTGGCCTTCGAGCCGGGCGACTACCTGGTGGTGCCGCGCACCATCATTCACCAGCTGCACTTCGAGGAAGGGCCGGTGCGCCTGCTCATCATCGAGTCGTTCAGTCCCGTCGAAACGTGCCGGCGCTACCGCAACCACTTCGGGCAATTGCTGGAGCATTCGCCTTACTGCGAGCGCGATATCCGCCCGCCGAGCGAGCTTATTCTGGAGGAAGGCGAGGGCGACTACCTGGTGCAGGTGCGCAAGGAGGGCCAGCTGCACCAGCTCACCTACGCCCACTCGCCGTTCGACGTGGTGGGTTGGGATGGGTATTTCTACCCCTACGCCTTCAGTATCCACGACTTCGAGCCCATCACGGGGCGGCTGCACCAGCCGCCGCCCGTGCACCAGACGTTTGAGGCTAACAACTTCGTTATCTGCTCGTTTGTACCGCGCTTGTTCGACTACCACCCACTCAGTATCCCGGCCCCCTACAACCACTCCAACGTGGACTCGGACGAGGTGCTGTACTACGTGGCCGGCAATTTCATGTCGCGCCGGGGCGTCGATTTAGCGTCGTTTACCTGGCACCCGAGCGGCATTCCGCACGGCCCGCACCCCGGCACCGTGGAGGCCAGCCTCGGCAAGAAAGAAACCCACGAACTCGCCGTGATGGTCGATACCTTCCGCCCGCTCTACCTCACCGAAACGGCGCTGCACTACCTCGACCCGCGCTACCCTATGAGCTGGAACCCCGACTTCGTGCCCGACCCGCCCAGGTCGGCCGACATGATGGACTAGCGGATGAGCATTTGTCATGCTGAGCGCAGCGAAGCATCTCTACCGCATTGACCAACTGTGCGATAGAGATGCTTCGCTGCGCTCAGCATGACAAGCGCTCACTCCTTCATTCACCCATTCGCCATTTTATCGTCGCGATGCGGTTATAGTAATCAAACATCCGCGCCACTTCCTCCGCTTGCTGAAAGTGCAGGTCGTAGTATCGGGCGTAGGCCAACACCTGCGGGGCACGGTCGCCGCACAGGCGCAGCACGGCTTCTTGGGTGAGAGGCAGGGGGCGCAGAGCAACGGCCGGGTCGTAGCCGGGGCCAGCTAGTAGCTGCGCCGGAGCCGCCGCGGTGGCGGGCAACTGGGCCAACACCAGCGGGCCGGCGTAGGTGCAAGTTAGAATTTCGACGGCCTCGCGGCGGGTGGTAAAGTAGCCGGTGCGGAGCAGGCGCGTGCGGTACACGCGGCGGCCCATTGGGGCTTCGGGCCGGCGAAAAGTGCTGGTCAGCGCGGCCGCTTCAGCATTTGGCTCGGTAGCTTCGGCCGGGTCGGTGGTGGTAGTAGGCGGCTCAGGGGCTGCCATTTCAGCTGAGGCGATGAGGTCGCGCAGTTGGGCGGCGGCGATGGTGAGCTGCGAGCCCGTAGCCCGCCGTTTGGCACCAACCTTAGCGGTGTCCTGGGCAGGCCGCGCCAGCGGCAGGCGGACCACCTCTTCTTTGGCTGCCTTGCCGCTGGTGCCAGGGGTAGCGTTGGCCGGGTTCGCGGAGGCAGGTAGGCTCAGGGCCAACAGCAAAGCAGCAGGTAAAAGCGTAGTCATAGCGAGCGGAAAAGTAAAGGGGGGCGCAAACGCCTACCTCAAAAGTAGCTCCTCAATGGTAGTTTTCTGCGATGCTTGATAACGATTCCAGTAGAATTATATTCGCTTTAGATATACTTAAAATCAGTAGTTTATTTTAAACTACTGAGCACCTTACTACTAGCTGTCGGCCGCGTCTTAGCCAGCGGTCGCCCCACGACGACACACTACTACAAAAAATCCAGCCTGCTAGTCAGGCAGTTACCTTAGCTACTGGCGCACTATCAGCGGTTGCGGCCGTACTGCTCGTGGCTGCTCACCCAGTCGCTGCTCGAAATGGCAGCGCCCAAACTCAGCTCGCCGGCCAGCACCACGCCGGCCACTATCTCGGCAAATTTGTTGACCGTGCCCTGGCCCACGCAGCCCAGCATCCGCAGGCACTCGTTTTGGGTGGCCAGGCCGGTGCCGCCGCCGTAGGTAGCCACGATGAGCGACGGAATGGTGATGTTGATGTACAAATCGCCCTCCTTCGTGACCTCTGAATACAGCACCCCGGCGCTCGATTCGCTGACATTGGCCACGTCTTGCCCGGTGGCAATGAAAAGCGCCGTAATACCATTAGCCGAGTGCGCGCCGTTGTTGTTAGCCCCTGACAGAAAGGCTCCTACGTTGCTCACCTGCCCGTGGTAGGCCAGCTGCTCGGGCGTCACGCGCATGCGCTGCTGCAAGATGTCGCGCCGGATAACGGCCTCGGCCACCACGCGCTTGCCGCGGGTGCGCATCACATTTATCTGGCTGGCTTTCTTATCAGTGGCGAAGTTCGATTCGAGATAAAAGCGCCGGATGGGCGCGCCTTTGTATTGCTCCAGTATCCAGGAGCAGGCGGCGAAGGTGGCGCGGCCCACCATGTTCTGGCCCGCCGCGTCGCCGGTCGAGAAGTTGAAGCGCAGGTAAGCAAATTTGTTAGACAAGTACGTATCAATGTATTGCAGCTTGGCCACGCGCGAGGTGCTTTCGGCCTCGGGCCGGATAAGCTCCAGGTTTTCGGCCACCCAGCGGCCGAAGTCGCGCGCCCCACGGGCATCGTCGAACACGAACACCGGGGCGCGCTGCATGGCGTCGCCAATAACGGTGCACTTCACGCCGCCACACAGGTTAAGCACCTGAATACCGCGGTTATAGCTCGCTACCAGCGTACCCTCGGTGGTGGCCAGCGGCACCAGAAACTCGCCCTGCGCGTGCTCGCCTTGCACCAGCAGCGGGCCAGCCAGGCCCACCGGCACCTGCGCCACGCCCACGAAGCTTTCGCAGTTGCCGCGCAGGTCGTGCGGGTCGAAGGAATAATTTTTGAGGTGCGTAAACTCTTCGTTGGTAAAGTTTTCGGCAAATTTCTGGCGCGCCTGAATGGCCGCCTCGGCATAGTCGTCGTCGCTGGAGCGCGGAATCCGCACGCGGCCATCGGGGCTGGCGATGGTATCCTCCACTTCCACGGTCAGGGCCCCGAACACATCGGTGTCAAACTGCACTTCCAGCGTGTGCAGGCCCTCGGGCAGCGGCGGCGTAGCCAGCCAGAATGTAAGCGCCCGGCCCACGGGTAGCTCGATGCTATGGTCGGCATTTATACCACTGGCTTCCAGCACTTCCCCATTGCCCAGGTCCAGCGTTATGCCTTCGGCCGGCACTACCTGCCCGCCCACCCGCACCTGGCGCACGCCAGTGAGGCGCACGGTATCGAGGCGGTTTTTGATGCTGAAGGCCACGCCCGCGCCCTCGGGCCGGTTGTGCAGGCTGCCTCGGGTATAAAGTAGTTTCAGAAGCAGGGGGCTGGGCGTGAAAACCATAGGGGCAAGTGAAAACTGGGTGAGCCGGAATGCAAAGAGACGCAGGAAAATCGCGCGGGTTTTGCACGGGCTTGAAATTTGAGCGCTTCTGATAAGCTGGCCGGTAGCAGGCCTGCCCGCAAACTTATCGCGTTTTTTCGGGCATTGGCCTGGTTTTTTTCGCAACCCTGCCGTTACCTTTTGGTTATAATTTCGCCCGGCACGCCCGCCGTCCTTCTTCACGATGCGCCCACCTGCGTGCGGCGTATCTTTGTTGATTCATTACTACGTCTCCGACTTCTACCTTACTCGCCGACGGTTTGTCCCTTATGGCATCACTATCCGACTATCCCCGCTTCACTCTCGGTGCCGAGCTAACCCAGGAGCAGCGGGCCTTTTTTGCTAAATACGGCTTTCTGCACTTCCGCCCTTTCGCCTCGCCCGAGCAGGTACAGGCTTACCTCAAAGCCACCCAGGACGTGCAGCGCAACTGGCTGGACAACCACGTGGAAAAGGTAAACGGCGTGCCCATCAAGTACGGCAAGGACGTGGACGGCTCGCCCATCGTGCAGCGCTTCGCCTTTGCCTCGCAGCACAGCCCCGTGCTGCACGAGCTGCTGCAAGACCCGCGCTTCGAGGCCCTGTTTCCTTTGCTCGAAATGAAGGGCGGCCGCGTGGGTGAGAATGAGCGCGACGGCCTGGTAGTCAACCACTACGTAAACGTCGAAGGCTCGGAGTTTTCGCAGATGGGCTGGCACACCGACTCGCTGCGCGACGTGTTTTACGGCAAGAAAATCCGGCCCATGCTCAACGTGGGCTTGCACCTCGACGGCACTAAGGCCACCAACGGCGGCCTGCGCGTGATACCCGGCACCCACCGCCAGGGCCTGGGCAAGATGCTCTTCCGCAAGAAGTACTACAAAGACGTGTACTACGACCCCAACGAAGTGGCCGTCGAAACCGAGCCCGGCGACCTCACCGTGCACGACGGCCGCATGTGGCACCGCGTGGCGCAGTCGCCGCTCGTGGGCCCCGAGTCGCGCCGCCGCGTTATGTACGTGCCCATCATCGGGGGCAAGTACCAGCCCAAGAGCGAGGAAAGCCCCACGCCGTTCTACCTGCGGTTCCTTCACCTTGTTAAATAGCTTTTCATTTAACAGTTATCAATTAACATTTAACAGCTTAGCTATTAATTTATAGCATCTCTGCACAAGCTTAATTGAGCTGTTAAATGTTAATTGATAATTGATAAATGAAATTTGCCCTCATTACCGGCGCTTCGCGCGGCATTGGCCGCGAGCTGGCGCTGGGCCTGGCCCAGCGCGGCTATGACCTGCTGCTGGTGGCCCGCTCCGAAGCGCAGCTGCAAGCGCTGGCCCAGGAAGCCCAAACCAAGTACCAGCGCACCGCCCACGTGCTGGCCCTCGACCTCACCCAGCCCGACGCCGCCGGCCAGGTAGCCGCCTGGGCCGGGCAGCACGCACCCGGCGGGCTGGCGGTGCTGGTTAACAACGCCGGCTACGGCCTGTGGGGCCGCTTCGAGAACCTGAAGATGGATGAGCAGCTCAATATGCTGCAACTCAACCTCAACCTGCCGGTGCAGCTCACCTATGCGCTGCTACCGCAGCTGCGGCAGGCCGGCTGGGGCTACATCCTGAACGTGGCCAGCACGGCCGCCTACCAGGCGGTGCCCTCGCTCACGGTGTATGCGGCCAGCAAGGCCTTCGTGCTCAGCTTCAGCCGGGGGCTGCGCTACGAGCTCAAAGACAGCGGCATCAGCGTTACCTGCCTCAGCCCCGGCGCTACCGATACCGACTTCGGCAACCGCGCCGGCATGGGCAGCGAGCTGCAAGCCGTGGCCAACAAAGTATCGATGACGCCGGCCGCTGTGGCCGCCGCCGGCCTGAAAGCCCTTTTCGCGGGCGAAGCCGAACTCATTCCTGGCGTGCTCAACAAGGTATCAGCCGGCCTCACGAGCGTCGTGCCCAAGGGCATTGTCGAGAAAATCGCGGCTGGCATCTACGAGAAATACTTGTAGCCGCCCTCACATTCAACGCACAGAGAAAAGCCCGCTGCCCGCCGTTTGGCGGTTGCAGCGGGCTTTTTTGCGAAAAACAATTTTTTCTTGAAATGACAAAATTTTGCACTTTCGTTTTAAAAATCTGAAAATCAATTGCTTTTTGACTACTATACTTTAGGTGAGTACGTACTCACTAAAAATAGGTAAGCTAACACTTACTGTAAGTCGGATTTCCGCCGTAATATTGTTCCACCAAACGGCTAGGGCCTCCCACCCAGCTAGCCAACCACCCTCTCTCTGCTTACCCGGTCGTTGCTCCCACCCCGCCCGGTTACATTTCAACCTGCTGTTATCCGGTCGTTGCTCCCACCCCGCCCGGACGCTTATCCCACTCCACTCTTTATTCGGCCGTTGCTCCCACCCCGCCCGAATACGCACACTCTCTCAGTTCTGATTAGCCGGTCGTTGTTCCCACCCCGCCCGGATGATGTACCACCCTCTGCCTGGCACGCCTCGGAGCGCCGCCGCTAGCAGACACTGAAAGTTGCTCAGCCGGCCGATTTGGTTTTCCAAATCGGCCGGTTTCCGTTTAAGCCAACCTCGACCGAAACGCTGCATACAGCCAAAAAAACCGGCTAATCCGCGCGTTTATGCCGAACTTGCGGCCTCTATCCCGAGTTTAAGGCCCGTTTAGCCCAGCGTTCTGCCGCTCGGTTTTTTTGCCTCTAGCACCACTACCCCATGATTACCCGCCGCCAACACATTGCCAACGTGGCGTTGCAGCTGTTTGGGGAAAAGGGCTTTGCCAACACCTCGACCCAGGCCGTAGCCAAAGCGGCGGGCGTGTCGGAAGCCTTGATTTTCAAGCATTTCGGCTCGAAAGACCAGCTCTTGGATTTTATCATCAAGAGTGGTTATCAGCGCATTATCGAGCAAAACCGCGGCGGGATGCTCGAAACCGACGCGCTCGCCTTTATCCACAGCGTGATTGACCTGCCCTATAAGATGGTGCAGGACGAGCCCTACTTCTGGAAGCTGCAATACCGCCTCGCCGACTACGAAACCGCCCGCCAGCAGCACGAGCGCTTTATGCGGCCGGTGCCGGCGCGCTTGCAGCAGGCCTTTGAGCAGCTTGGCTACCCCGAGCCGCAAAAGGAAACCGAACTGCTGCTGCTGCTGATAGAAGCGCTCTGGAAAATCGAGGCCAACCAGCCCGACGAGCACGTGCGCGACATGCTGGAGTTTATTAAGCGCAAGTACGGGCCGCAGTAGGCGCCGGGGCAATGCTAGCGGGCGACGGCAGCATTTCGCGCACTATTTGCAGGCGCTGCTGCAAGGCATTGAGCACGGCGGTAGGTGTGGGCACATTGCCTTGGTTGTGCCGGGCCAAGTGGTCGAGCAGGTGCTGCATCTGGCGCAGGGCAACCACAACTAACTGCTGCACGGCCTGCCAATGTGGGGCCGGCAGGTGCCGCCGCACCGCCAGCAGCTCGCTGATTAGGGCGGCTAGCTCTTCCAGCACTACCAGCTCGTGCGGGCTGAACTCGCGCGGCACGGGGCTACCCAGGCACAGCACGCCCACGGCCAACCCCTCGCCCAGCAGCACGGGCACGCCCACGTAGGCCGCCAGGCCCAGCCGCTGAGCGGTGCGCTGGTGGGCATTGGCTGGCGCGGTAAGCAGGTGATTGAGCACCAGCGGGTGTTGCTGGCGCACGGCCAGCGCGCAGAGCGACTCTTCGCGGGGCAGCGCGC
Organism: Hymenobacter sp.; assembly: GCF_035709525.1. Classification (GTDB taxonomy): domain Bacteria; phylum Bacteroidota; class Bacteroidia; order Cytophagales; family Hymenobacteraceae; genus Hymenobacter. The sequence goes on from NZ_DASTEP010000145.1 coordinate 7,686, forward strand.
ACAGGCCCGGCACGCCGTGCGTGGCCGGAAAATCGACCTGCTCGGCCCCTACCGTAGAAAGGAAAGTGCTGGGCAGCTGGTAGGCGCGGGCCACTACCTCTACCAGCTGCTGGTAAACGGGCTCGGCAAAGGCGTCGGCTACCGCCGAGGCCCCCAGCGCCCGCAGGCGGGCGGCTTCGTTGCCGGGTAGCAGGTAGGCGGGGGTGGCCATGAGGAAAGTAAACGGGGCAAGTGCCTACCAGGTGGCAGGCGGGAAATAACTCAACTACCGGCCGCAGGTTTTGCCGGCTTGGCGAAGGCTGGTGCGGCGGAGCCCACGCGGCCCCGGCGCACCAGCCTACAGGGGCAGCCGCACGCGAAACGTAGAGCCCTCGCCCAGGGCACTCTCAACGGTAATGGTACCGCCCCGGTTGTCGATGAGGCGCTTGATGGAATAAAGGCCCACGCCCGAGCCCTCCACGTGGTCGTGCAGGCGCGTGAAGAGGCCGAAGAGCTGGCTTTGCTGCGCGGAACTCAACCCCAGGCCGTTGTCCTGCACGCGCAGCTCGGCCCACTGCGCGTCGCAAGTGGCCAGCAGCTGCACGCGGGCGGGGCGGCCGGGGGCGCGGTACTTGAGGGCGTTGCTGAGCAGGTTATAGACGATGCTGCGCACGTCCTTGGGCGAGCCGTGCAGGATGGGGCAGGCCTGCACATCAACCAGCAGCTCGCCCTGGGCTTCGGCCAGCAGGGGCGCCAAATCCAACTGTACCTCCGCTACCAGCGCTGCCAGGTCGAGCGGCTCGCGGCGCAGGCCGTTGGCCTGCTGCTCGATGATGCTGGTAAGGTGCCCGAGCGTGGTCTGAAAACGCTTGATGGACTCATCCATCAACCCCATAATAAACTCCACGTCGCGCTTGATGACGGGCTCGTCGAGCAGCTCCTGGCGCAGGGCGGCCAGCAGGCCTTCGAGGTTGGCCACGGGCATCCGCAGGTCGTGCGAGGCCGTGTAAATGAACGTATCCAGGTCGGCGTTGGCGTGCGTGAGCTGGGTGTTGGCGGTGTTCAGCCCCAGGTTGGTGGAGGCCAGCTGCTCGTTGAGCAGCTGCACCTGCTGGCGGGCCAGCACCTGCTCGGTGGCATCGTAGGCCAGGGCCGCCACCCCCACTATGCGGCCCTGCTCGCGGTAGGGCTGGTAGGCCAGGGTGATGTAGCGCGGGCTGCCGGGCTGCAGCTCGGCCAGCGGCATTTCGAGCACCGTTTGACTGACGCCGGTGGCGAAAACCTCATCGAGCAGCTTTACCAGCCCCGCCGCCCGCATACGGGGGTAGATTTCGGCCAGCTCGCGGCCTAGCAGCTCGCCGCCCGCCCAGCCCTCGGGCGGAAAGACGTCCAGAAAGGCCGCGTTATAATAATCGATGCGGTGCGCGGGCTCGCGCAGCAGCAGCACGGCCACCGGCGTTTGGGCCACCACCTGGTAGAGGTCGTCGCGCTCCTGGGCGCGGCGCTCGGCCACGCGCAGCAGCTCGGCTTGCAGGCGTTCGGTTTGCTGGCGGGCCAGCACCGGCGCGGTTACGTCGGTCACGAACATGGCCACGCCCACCCGCTGGCCCGCCTCCTCGTAGGCCTGGTAGGTGAAGGTGAAGTAGTAGGGCCGGGGCGGCTGGCCGTCGGCTTGGTCTACCAGCATCCGCACTTCGTGCCCGCGCTGGGTTTCGCCGGTGCGGTAGGCTTGGTCGAGCAGCGCCACGAAGCCCTGCGCCAGCATGTCGGGCATCGCCTCGGCCAGGGGCTGCCCGATGACTTCGCGCCCGGCGATGAGGCCCTGGCCGTAGTCGTTGATGTAGTCGACCACGTGCGCAGGCCCGCGCAGCACCAGCACCGACAGGGGGGCTTGTTGGAATACTTTCAGCACCTCCTGACGCAGCTGCCCCCGCTGCTCGGCAGCGGCCAGCAGCTGGGTTTGCAGCCCTTCGGTGTGCTGGCGGCGGCGCACACGCTCGGTCACGTCGAAGCCGAAAACTACCAGCCCGTCGATGGCGTCGAATTCGTTGTAGCGCGCTTGGTAAATAAAGTCGAAGTAGCGGTTGCGCACCTGCCCGTCGGGGTCGGCGAAGGGAACAGGAGATTCTTGCCCCTCGAAGGTTTCACCCGTGCGATACACTTTTTGCAACACCTCGGCCAGCGGCGTATCGGCCAGCTCGGGCACGGCGGCCAGCAAGGGCCGGCCCAGCAGCGGGCGCTCGGGAAACAGCGCCTGGTAGTCGTCGTTAAGCAGCTCAAACACCAGCTCGGGGCCGCCGAGCAGGGCAATGGCGGCGGGCGCTTCCTGCACCAGGCGGGCCAAGCGCTGGCTTTGCTGCTGCACCTGCCGGGTGCGCTTTTGCACCCGCGCTTCTAGCTCCTGGTTCAGCTCTTCCAAGTGACGGCGGGCCTGCACCTGCTCCGTCACGTCGTAAGAAAAATCGAGGACGCCATCGATGCGGCCCTGGGCGTCGCGCAAGGGGTAAAAGCAGAGGTTCAAAAAGAACTGCCGGCGCTGCTGGCCCTGGCCCGTGTGGTCGAGCCACACCTCCAGCTCCTGCTGGTAGCTGGGCTCGCCGGTCTGGTACACGTGGTCCAGCAAAGCCAACACGCCCTGCTCCTCGGCTTCGGGCAGCACCTGGCGCAGCGAGCGGCCGGGCAGGTCCTGCGCCGGGAAATAGCGGCGGTAGGCGGCATTCACGAAGTGGTAGACGTGGTCGGGGCCCTGGTACGTCGCCACCGGCGCCGGCAGGGCCATCAGCACCTCGTAGAAGCGTTGGCGCTGGGCTTCGGCCTCGGCGCGGGCGGCCTGCTCGGCGGCCTGGGTGTCGCGCAGGGCCTGCTCCACGGGCGTGCGCGGCTGGTCGTTGGTGTCGGTGAAGTTGACGACCAGCACGTTCTCGTAGCGCTGGGCCACCAGCCGGAAGTAGCCGTCGAGCCCGTCGGCCTGGTAGTTGGTGTGGTGGCGTTGCAGCTCGCTCGTTTCGTAGGCCCGGCAGCAGGTGGCAAACACCCCATCGGCCTGGGCGGCCGGAAACAGCATGCGCAGCGACGCGGCCGGCCGCTCGGGCTGCTGAAGCATACGCTGGCCGGCCGCATTGAGGTACACCCAGGCGAAGTCCTCGATAACCGAGTGGGTAGCGTCGTAGAGGGGGCGCAGCACCGCCACGGCGGTCAGCGACATCGTGAGCAGTGTATGCAAAAACCCAGTGGGCTGGGCCACGTCAGCGGGCAGCAGCGGCTCAGAAGCAGGGAACATACAAAAAGCCGATAGCGGCCAGCGTAAAAATTTTAGCGGCTACAAAATAAATAGTTTTCTGGTTCAGCCGCGGTGCGTTGCCCCCGCCCCGGCCAGGATGCGCCCCCGGCGACCGGGTACCGTAGCGCGAACTTTGTAGTTCGCGTTTTTGCAACGAGCGAACGTCGTAAAAAACGCGAACTACAAA
>NZ_DASTEP010000146.1:0-2633 GCF_035709525.1 Hymenobacter sp.
GCTCGCCAAGCGTATGTGCCGCTGTGCGGCAGTGAGTTTGGAAACTCACCCCACTGGTCGGCCTGCCGTTGCGCGCTGCGCGCTAAACGGCGGCCAGCAGCGGGCGCGCCTGAACCTCCCGGCCGCCTTGTAGGTTTGTACCCCCGTGCCTACTGCCTCGCCCCGCATCCTGCTCCTTACGCCGCCGCTCACGCAGCTCAATACCCCGTACCCGGCCACGGCCTACATCAAGGGTTTCCTCACGGGTAGGGGCTATGCCGTGCGGCAGGCCGACCTTAGCATCGGGCTGGTGCTGAAGTTGTTCTCGAAGGAAGGCCTGGGGCGCGTATTCGATGAAATCGAACAAGGAACCTACGCCCTCAGCGACAACGCCCGGCGCATGGTGCGCCTGCGCCGCCGCTACGAAGCCACGATAGACCCCGCCATCCGCTTCCTGCAAAACCGCGACCTCACGCTCGCGCCCCGCATCTGCCACGGCCGCTTTTTGCCCGAGGCCAGCCGCTTCGACAACGTGGCAGACCTCGAAACGGCCTTCGGCACGATGGGCCTCACCGACCAGGCCCGCCACCTGGCCACGCTCTACCTCGAAGACCTGGCCGATTTGGTGAAGGAAACCGTAGGCCCGCAGTTCGGCCTCTCGCGCTACGCCGAGAGCCTGGCCATGTCGGCCACCCACTTCGACCCCTTGCACGACGCCTTGCAGGCCCCGCCCAACCTGGTCGACAAGATGCTGCTCGAGTTGCTGGACGAGGTAGTGGCCGACGCGCAGCCCGACTTCGTGGGTTTCACGGTGCCCTTCCCCGGCAACCTCTACGCGGCCCTGCGCCTGGCCCAGCGCCTCAAGCAAACCAACCCCGCCATCACTACCGTGATGGGCGGCGGCTATCCTAATACAGAACTGCGGGGGTTGAAGGAGCCGCGCTTCTTCGATTATATCGACTACCTGACCTTGGACGACGGCGAGGGGCCGTGGCTGCGGCTATTGGACTACTTGGCAAAAAAGAACGTTCGTCATGCAGAGCGCAGCGAAGCATCTCGCGTGGCGCAGTATTCTTCTTGGATAAATTCCGAAACCAACAAGCTACCTCTACCCTCAACCAGCAACGAAGCGAGCGAGATGCTTCGCTACGCTCTGCATGACAACCGTGAGGTGGCCGCGCCCGAAACCGATGGCCGCGAACTGCTCCAACGCACCTTCCTGCGCAACGAAGCCGGCGCGGTCGAATACGTAAACCACCCGCACCCCGACGTGCCGCACCCCGAGGTAGGCACGCCCGACTACTCCGACCTGCCGCTGGGCGACTACTTATCGGTAATCGAGGTGCTCAACCCCATGCACCGCCTCTGGAGCGACGGCCGCTGGAACAAGCTCACCGTGGCCCACGGCTGCTACTGGAAGCGCTGCTCCTTCTGCGACGTAACCCTGGACTACATCGGCCGCTACGAAACCGCGCCCGCTACGCTGCTGGTCGATAGAATCGAGCAGATAGTGGCCCAGACCGGGCAAACGGGCTTTCACTTCGTGGACGAGGCCGCGCCTCCGCTGGCCTTGCGCGACCTAGCGATAGAGCTGCTCAAGCGCCGCGTCAGCATCAGCTGGTGGGGTAATATCCGCTTCGAGAAAACCTTCACCCCCGACCTGTGCCGGCTGCTGGCGGCCTCGGGCTGCATCGCCATCTCGGGCGGGCTGGAGGTGGCCTCGGATAGACTCTTGGCCTTGATGGAGAAGGGCGTAACCATCGCGCAGGTGGCGCGGGTTACGCAGGGCTTCACGGCGGCGGGCGTGCTGGTGCACGCCTACCTCATGTACGGTTTCCCCACCCAAACCGCCCAGGAGACGGTAGACGCCCTCGAAGTGGTGCGCCAGCTCTTTGAGAACGGCATTGTGCAGAGCGGCTACTGGCACCGCTTCTCGATGACGGCGCACTCGCCCGTGGGCAAGAACCCGGCGAAGTACCAGGTGGCCGCCATCGGCCCCGAGCCCGGCCCCTTCGCCTGGAACGACCTCTGGCACGACGACCCCCAGGGCACCGACCACGAAAGCTTCGGCCCCGGCCTCGCCAAAAGCCTCTACAACTACATGCACGGCGTGGCTTTGCGCGAGCCGCTCAGCTTCTGGTTCGATTTTAAAACGCCCCGCCCCACGGTGCCGCGCCAGCTCATCGGGCAGGCGCTGCAAGAGCCCGACAAGCCCGACTTCGCGCAGCCCAACCGCCGCCTGTTCTGGCTCGGCAACGCGCCCGAGCTCAGCTTTAAAACAACCGGCGGCAACGGCCCGAAGGACAAGAAAACGACCCGCGCCATCCTCACCTGCTACGAGCAGGCCGAGGACTTCGAGGTGAAAACCACCGAGCTTATCGGCCCCTGGCTGCACGAGCTGCTGCTGCGCCTCAGCCGCGATTACGACACCAAGGTGCTGCTCAAAGACGCGGCGGCTACCTTCCCGCCAGCGGCCGGTCCGTGGGAGAAATTCCTGACAAGCCCCGCCTGGCAGCTGCTGCGCGAGAAGGGCCTGCTGCTGGTGTAGGAACTAGCCGCGGGCGCGAACGGCGGGGCGGGCTGCCGGCTTTTCGCCGGCTGTCCGCTCTTCGTGAGGAAAGCTCGCCGCCCAACGAGCGGACAGCCGGCGAAAA
>NZ_DASTEP010000147.1:0-2990 GCF_035709525.1 Hymenobacter sp.
CCCCCTCTTTTTTCGGACTTCGCGCTTCAAGCGAACCGGGGCTAGGGGGTGAGGTGCACAGGCGGCGAGCCCTAATACCGCAACCCCGTCCAGTGCAGCAACTGCCCCACGAAAGGCAGCGGCTTATCCGCAAAAAACGCCAGCAGCTCGGCTGCCGTGGCAAAGCCATCGGCCCTGGCCAGCGTGGCTAGCTCGGCCTCGCCGAGCAGGCGGCCATCTACGCACAGCTCACTGCTGGTCAGCTCGATGTGCTGAATACTCAGGATGGGGCGCGGGGCCCAGAACTCGTACCTATCCGGCTGCTGCGCGCGGGCGCAGAACTGCGCCACGGCCCCCACCTGCCAGCGCGCGCCCTCGCGGATGGTATGCACCTTAGTGCCCGCGATAATGGCCGGGATAAATGCTTCGTTGAAGCCGAGAATCATATGCTCCGGGGTGTGAAAATGGGTGCGAAAGCAGCCGCATTACGTGCGCGGCCGACTTGCCTTTAATTTGTATTTTATTATATAGTTCTCTGCTCAATAATGAGTTTAAATTTTACTTCTTTAAGCTGTAAAGCAATTGTGCTATTTTTTTGCCTGGTGGCCGCGCATGGTAGCCGAGCACAGGGCTACGCCGAAGGCATCGGTCTGAGCTACGAGCGATTGCCGTTGCAGTTCAAAAACGACAGCGCCACTAATTTTCGGGCCAATATATTCCGGGCCAATATCATCGTGCCGGTAGCGCTGGGGCGCGACAGCACCCAAAGTCTGCTCGCCGGGGCCAATTTTGAACACTTGGATTTTAGCGGCTCGCGGCCGGGATTTGGAGTAAATTGGGTGTATGGCTTTTCGCCCATCGTGGGCTACCGCCGCCGCCTTTCTCCTAAAACCGAGCTAACCGCCCTGGCGCTGCCCGCCCTCAACACCGACCTGCGCGACGTGCGCGGGGACGACCTGACCTGGGGCGGCGTGGTGCGCGGCACCTATCGCGCCAATGCCCGGCTGCTATACCGCTTCACGCTGGGCTACCGGCAGCAGTTCTACGGGCCGCAGTATATCCTGCTGCTGGGCCTCGACTGGCAGCCGGCGCCCCGGTGGCGGGTATTTGGCGACCTGCCCAATACGCTCACCATCAGCTACGCCGCCGTGCCCAAAGTAAACGTCGGCTTCAACCTGATTGGCATCAACACCGCCTACCGGCTGCGCGTGCAGGACCGCTACCTGCAATATAAGCAGGGCCACTTCGGCCTGTTTGCCGAAGGCTACCTAAGTCAGCACTGGGCGCTGCGGGCCACGGTAGCCTACTCCGCCACGCGGCGCATCGACGTGTTTGCCAAAGAGGCGCAGTGGCCCGCCACGCTCGACTACATCGGGTTGGGCAAAGCCCCCACGCCCTTGAGCCCGGATATTGAAAAAGGGCTGGCCTTCCGGCTATCGCTCAGCTACCGCGTGCCGATGCGCTGACAATCGGTGTAGAGACGCATACTTGCGTCTCGCGTCAGGCGAGCCAGGAAAGAATGAATTCTCCTTTCTACTTGAATACTCTCGTCTGACGCGAGACGCAAATATGCGTTTCTACAGCTTTTAAAATCAGCTTTCCACCACCGCCGGCACGTGTACCGTGCCCGCCCGCTCGCGCAGCGGCCGGCCCTGCCGCCCACTGTGCTGCGCCTGGATTTCGGCCACGATGGCCAGCGCGATTTCCTCGGGCGTTTCGCTTCCCAAATCCAACCCGATAGGGCTGTGCAGCCGCGTGCGCAGCTGCTCCACCAACTCTGCCGGAAAAGTATCCAGCTCATCGAGTAGCCGCTGCGCCTTGAGGCGCGGCCCCAGCAAGCCGATGTAGGGCGCGGGCGAGGCAAGCAGCGTTTGCAGCGCGGCGAGGTCGTAGGCGTAGTTGTGGCTGAGCAGCACGTGGTAGGCCAGTGGGTCGGGGGTGGCCGTTTCCAACTCGCGCACCGGCACGATGCGGACCTCGGCTGCCTCGGGGAAGCGGGTGGTAGTGGCCAGGTTGGGCCGGCCATCAACCACCGTAATGTGCCAGCCCAGCGAGCCAGCCAAGTGTACTAGCGGCTGAGCGTCGTTGCCGGCCCCGTACACCACCAGGCGCAGCGGCGGCAGCAGCACTTCGAGCGAGGCGCGCACCGGGCCAGCTTCGGTTTCGATGGTCAGAATCTGCGGTTTCCGTTGCGTCAGGGTGGCGCGGGCGGCCTCGGCCAGCGGGGCGGCCAGCAGCGGCGTGCCGCGCACCACGCCGGTTTCGGTGAGTAGCACGCGCTGGCCCACGGCGGCTTTCAGGCCGCTGCCTTCGGTTTCAAATACAGTGGCCAGCACGGCGGGCGCGGGGTGCTGCGCAAAGCCGCGCAGAATTTCGAGCGGGTTGTCGGGATTCTGAAAATCGAGCGGCTCCAGCAAAATGCGGACGACGCCCTGGCAGCCAGGGCCGAGGCCATGGCGCGGGTCGTCTTCGTCGCGGGTGTCGTAGGTGACCAGCGCCGGCTCGCCTTGGAAGATGGCCCGCCGGGCGCGCTGCCGGGCGTCGCCTTCGAGGCAGCCGCCACTGATAGCGCCGGTCAGCTCGCCGTCTTCGGTCACGAGCATGCGGGCACCGGGGCGGCGGTAGGCCGAGCCCAGGACTTCGACCACAGTGGCCAGGGCACAGGGGCGCTGGGCGGCGCGGTGGTGGTCGTAGGCCAGGAAAAGGCGTTGGAGTTCGGTCATTACGGGAAAAGGGGAGCCCAGGCATACGCCGGGCGGCTGGCCGTGGTTATGAAAACCGTTCAGGGAGGGCCGGGGTTTAAACGCGCCTGTTTATCCAAGCCGGTAGCGCGCCGTAAAGCAGCACGTTTATTCGCTGCTGGTGGCAGCGCTGCACCGCACCACGCGAGATGCGGCGCAGCGCGCTACCTGACAAAAACCGGCCCATACCTTAGTAAAGCCGAAAATGCCCCGCACCTGGCCGGTACGGGGCATTTTTGTGAAATCGCCGGATACTTCAAAACGACATCG
>NZ_DASTEP010000148.1:0-3201 GCF_035709525.1 Hymenobacter sp.
GCGCCACGCGAGATGCTTCGCTGCGCTCTGCATGACAATCGCTTAGATACAGACTTGCTACTTTAAGGAACAAGCTTAGATAGTTTATGAAATATTCTATTCACCTGGCTTGCCTGGCTTTTGCGGCCCTGGCCGGCCGGCCGGCCCACGCGCACAACCCACAACTGGCCGAAATTCTCGACCCCGCCAAGGCGCTGAACATCATCAACATGACGATGGTGCACGACGTGGTGAGCCCGCCCGTGGCCGCCCGCTACTACGCCTACACCACGATGGGGGCCTACTGCATCGTGGCGGCCCACAACAAGAGCGTGCCGGACTTGCCGCTTCTGGTCAAAAGCTTCGGCGCGTTGCGGCTTGACACCGTGAAGGCCCGCTACGACTACCAGATTGCGGCCTACTACAGCCTGCTCGAAACGGCCCGGCTGCTGCTGCCCTCGGGCGAAACGCTGGCCGAAGAAGAGGCGGATTTGCTGAAAAAACTCGCCCAGCAAGGCACCCGGCCCGACGTGCTGGCGCAGTCGGTGCGCGTGGGCAAGCTGGCCTCGGCGGCCGTGGTGCGCTTCTCCAAAACCGACCATTACGCGCAGCTGAGCGCGCTCAAGCGCTACACGCCCCGCAAGGAAGAAGGCAGCTGGTACCCCACGCCCCCCGCCTACCTCGACCCCGTGGAGCCCAACTGGAAAACCATGCGCCCGCTGGTTATCGACTCGGCCAGCGCGTTTCGGCCCGCGCCGTGCGCGCCGTTCAGCAAGGATACGGCCTCGGCTTTTTACCGGCTGGCGAAGCAGGTATACACCGTTTCGACGCACCTGAGCGCCGAGCAAAACCAAATAGCGCAATTTTGGGACTGCAACCCGTTTGCCGTGAACACGGCGGGCCACATGTCCATCGGCTTCAAGAAGATAAGCCCCGGCGGCCACTGGATGAACATCGCGGCCCTAACGGCCCGGCAGGCCAAAGTAGGCTTCGACAAGACGGTGGTGGTGCTGTGCGCGGAGGGCATTACGCTCATGGACGCCTTCATCAGCTGCTGGGATGCCAAGTACCTCACCAACCGCATTCGCCCCGAAACCTACATCAACCGCTACATGAGCGTGCGCTGGCAGCCCCTGCTGCAAACGCCGCCCTTCCCGGAGTACACCAGCGGGCACGCCGTGGTATCGACCGCCTCGGCCGAAGTGCTGACCTACCTGCTGGGCGACCACCTGGCCTACACCGACAACACCGAAATCCCGTTTGGCAGCGGCGAGCGGAAGTTTACATCCTTCCGGCAGGCAGCCGCCGAAGCCTCTATCTCACGCCTTTACGGCGGCATTCACTACATCGATAGCGCTACCAATGGCAACGCGCAAGGCAAGCAGATAGGGGAATTTATCGTGGCGCGGCTGCGCGGTAGCGGGGTTAAGCCGCTGGCGGGAGGGAGGAAATAAGCGCGCTGCTCGGACGTGGGCGCCTCACCCCCCAGCCCCCTCTCCGAAAAGGAGAGGGGGAGCCGACCGTATGCAGACGCGAGTGGTCGTTGAATAATCGTTAAGTAGTCGTCCGGCTCCCCCTCTCCTTTTCGGAGAGGGGGCCGGGGGGTGAGGCGCCTACGCCAGGGCAGCACCCCCTACTCCGCCACAAACGCGAAAGCCAGCGCCGGATACGCGCCCGCCTGCTTGCCCAGGTCGGCGGGCAGCGTCACCTGCACCTTATCGCCCTGGCGGGTCCACTGCACGGTTTTGCCGGTTTGCAATAGCGTCAGCTTGCTGCCTTTTTTAGGCAGGTTGCCGGCCCAGGTGAGGGTAGCGGGCGCGGGCTGGTTTTCGGGCAGGCAGGCGATGGCGTAACGGGTGCCCGTTTTGCCCTGCGTGAAGTAGGTGCTGCCGTCCTGGAAGCGCGGCGTGGCGCGGGTGTTGTAGATGGCAGCCCCGTTCACGTCCAGCCACTTACCTATCGCGGCCAGGCGCGTCGTGGCTTCGTCGGCCAGGGTGCCGTCGGGCTTGGGGCCGACGCCGAGCAGCAGGCTGCCGCCCTTGGCTACGACTTCTACCAGCGAGTGGATGATTTTGGTGGGCGACTTGTACGTGTCGTTGGGCACGTAGCCCCAGTTGTTGGCCAGGGTCAGGCAGCTTTCCCAGGGGTTGGGCAGCGGGCGGTCGGGCACGCGCTGCTCGGGCGTCTGGTAGTTTTCGTAGGGGCCGTGCACGGTGCGGTCGACCATGAGCAGGCCGGGCTGGGCCTGCCGGGCCATCGCCGCGATGCGCGGCATATTCACATCTTGGCTGAACTCGGGGATGGGCGCGCCCCACGAGCGCACCTCGGCGTTCACGGTTTCCTTGGGCCGCACCCAGCCGCCATCGAGCCACAGAATGTCCATCTTGCCGTAGTCGTGCATCAGCTCGCTAAGCTGGTTGTAGGTGAATTCCTGGTACTTTTTCCAGCGCCACGGGTACTTCTTGATGTCGTAGTTGACGTTGCGGTTGGGCGTGGCGTACTTCGACCACCAGAAATTCTGCGAGTGCCAGTCGGGCTTCGAAAAATACGCCCCAATCATAAAGCCCTGCTGCCTAAAGGCTTCGAACACGTACTTGGCCACGTTGGCCCGCGGGTTGCTCTGAAACGGGCCGTTGGTAATCTTAAAATCCGACTGCTGCGTGTCGAACATATTGAAGCCGTCGTGGTGCTTGGTCGTGAACACCAGGTAGCGCATCCCAGCTTTTTTGGCCACGCTGGCCCACTGCTCGGGGTTGAATTTCGTCGGGTTGAACACCTTACTATACCCCCAATACTGCTTTTTGAAGTCTTCGTAGGCGATGGTACTATCGCGCTCCACCCAGTCTTCCGAGCACAGCTGCCACGACTCGATAATGCCCGGCACGGCATACAGCCCCCAGTGCAGAATCAGCCCAAATTTCTGGTCGCGCCACTTGTCGAGCTTCTGCACCACGAGCGGGTCAGTGGGCGCTTCGTACTGCGTCGATTGTTGGTGCATACCTTGCTCCTGGGCGTAGGCCGGCAGGGTAGCGGCGGCGGTTAGCAGGGCGAGGGCGAGAGCAATTTTTCTCATTTTTAATGGACTGTTTTTTAGTTGATTATAACTTGCATAAAAAGGCGGTTGTCCTTGCGAGCGCAGCGAAGCAATCGCACCCGACGAGTACCCGAACAGCGCGGCCGAACAGGTGCGATTGCTTCGCTGCGCTCGCAAGGACAGGCGTT
>NZ_DASTEP010000149.1:0-22320 GCF_035709525.1 Hymenobacter sp.
TGCCAGTGAACTAGCTCTACACGCCAGCAACGAAGCGGCAGAGATGCTTCGACTCCGCTGCGCTCCGCTCAGCATGACCTTGCGTTTTAGCAGCGAAAAACCTACGTGTGCTGCGTCGAGGGCAGCAGGTCTATCCAGCCGTCTTCGCTCACCACCACGGCCAGGCAGGGGTAGGGCGACGAGCTGGTGTAGCGCACGGCCGAGTTGTAGCGCGCGCCGCGGCTGCTGTCGCCCTTTTCGGTAGCCTGCCCGTCGAGGATTACGCCGATGGCATAGCACGTGCCGTCGGGCTCTACGAGCACCGCGCCATCGATAGAAGAGGCCAGGCGCAGCACGGGCGGCGTCATCACGCGGGGTACCACCCGGAAGCACTGGCGGCGCAGGCGCTCGGCCTCAACCTTAGCCCCGGTGCTGATGCAGAGCATGGTACCGTGGCTTTGGTTGGCCGCTTCCAGGGCCAGCTCCCAGAGGTAGGCCACCTCTGAGTCGTCGAGGCTGGGGAAAACCTGGTGGGCCACGCGGGCGAAGTTATCGGCCTGCACCTTGCTCTGGGGCAGGCGCGGCGTGTTGCTGACCACCCGCATGAGGGTGTGGCCGCCGTGGCGCAGCTCCCAGCCGTAGTGGTTGGTAAACTGCACCGTAGCCAGCGGTTCGTACTGCGGGTGGTCTTCCTCCACCACGTAGCCCAGCCCGAATACGTGCGAGGCGTCGGATACCAGTCCGGTACGGCCTTCGGTGAGCTCCAATAATTTACGAATCGAGCGGTGGTCGCGCAGCGGCACGGGCGCTTCCAGCGTCAGCACCGGCACGATGGCCGCGTGCTGGCGGCGGGCCAGCAGCATGGTGCCCTGGCCCTCGCCCCCTTCGTGGCGTAGCGCCGCAATGCCCAGGCAGGCATCGTAGAGGCCGTGCGCGCTGCCCGGCGAGATGCGCAGCATCAGGCGGCGGCCGGCCCCGCGCAGCACCTCGTTGTAGTCGCGGTCGAGCACCGGCTGCTCGTTATCGGCGGTGTCGGCTTCGCGCAGAGCGCGGGTGCATTCGTGCAAAAACTCCAGCACGGCAGCGTGGGGCAGCGAGGCCGGGCGCGTCGAGGTGGCCTTGCCGGGTAGGGTATAGTAGGAATTATAAGGCCCAGCGGCGAGCTGCACCACCAGTACCACGAGGTAGCCATTGAGGCTGAGCGGCGTGGAACAAAACGTGCGGCGGGCTTCCTGCCGGCTTTCGACCAGCTCGCAGATGGTCTGTTCGGTGGCGCGGCACACCAGCTCGTACCAATGCTGCTTTTCCATGCGGTCGTGGTCCTGCGGGTGCAGGTGGTACACGTTGTCGCGCGGGCCGGCGTCGGCTTCAAAGGAAGCGGCCAGCGTTTTGATGCCCATAAAATCCTGCGGCGAGTAGCGTAGCGTAGGCGGCTCTACCACCACGCTGTGCGGGTCGTCTTCCTCGCGGCCCGAGGCCAGGCCCAATAGAAATACTTCCGGCCGCAAATTGCGGTCGAGCAAATTAAAAATGCCTTCAGCAAAGAGCTGGGCCGAAACGCGGAACAGACTTTGGTGTTCCCACATGGCGGGCGGGGGCAGGGTAGCAGAAAGAGGGCGAGCCGGGGCCGGCGAAGGAGTCATGAAGTGGCTAGTCGTCGGGTTTCCGTTGGCATACGTAAGATTACCTTAAACAGTAACGCCTTTACCGCCCAGCTTGCCCGAAGCCGGTAAAAAATCGTATCTTCGGGGTAGCGGCCCAGCGCTTGGGCTGCGCCGTTTTTCGTCTTCATCCTGCTCAGTCTATGCTCTTTGTCGACATGCTCCTGGTCATGGTGGTGGCCATTTCGTTTATTCCCATCATGACGGGCTACTGCGCCGCTTCGCGGGGCCGCTCGTTCTGGCTGTGGTTTGCCCTGGGCTGGCTGCTGCCCATTGTGTCGTTTCTGCTGCTGTTTGCCCTCATCGCCCGCGACGAGCTCGACCCCGGCCGCCGCCTCGTGAGCGAAGCCCGCCAGATTCTGAAAGAGGCCGAGGTGAAGGCAATTATCAAGGAGTAGTTATGCAGACTGCTGCACTAGAGCGCTTTCGGAGTGCAACTCCGAAAGCGCGCACGTAATTGCTCATTGTGCATTAATAATTGACTTTGCCGCCCATGCGCCGGTGCTCATGCAGCCTTGTAGCAGGTAGCCGCCGGTGGGCGCTTCCCAGGCCAGCATTTCGCCGGCCAGGTAGGTGCCGGGGCGCTGGCGCAGCATCAGGTTTTCATTTACTTCGGAAAACGGCACGCCGCCCGCGCTCGAAATAGCCTCGGCCAGCGGCCGCAAACCCGCCACCGGAGTGGGTAGCGCCAGCAGCGAGTCGGCCAGGTCGGCGGCCGGGTCGGCCAGCTCGCGCAGCAGCGTGGGCACGGGCGCTTTCAGGCTGAACGCGCTGCTCAGAAACGAAGCCAGTGACTCGCCGGCCTTGCGCCGGGCCACGCGGCGGCGCACCTCGGCGGGCGGCAGGTCGGGCTTGAGGTTAAGGTGCAGGTAGGCGGGGGCACCCGAGGCCAGCGCAGCGCGCAGCGCCGGCGTGAGAGCGTATACGGGCGTGCCCTCCACGCCGTAGGTGGTCAGCATGAGCTCGCCGCGCACCGTGTGGCCGCCGCAGCTGAGGGCGATATTTTTGAGCGGTGCGCGGCCCACTTTCTCTTTGAAGAAGGTTGACCAGGCTACCTCTGCGCCGCAATTGCTAGGCTCAAAGGGCTGGCAGCGCACGCCAATTTTAATTAAAAGCTGCGTCCAGTAGCCATCTGAGCCGGTTTGGGGCCAGCTCGCGCCGCCCAGCGCCAGCACGGTGGCGGCGGGCTCCACGGTAAGCTCCGCGCCGCTGGCTTCATTGAGAAAGCGCAGGCCGGTAGCACCCGCGAAGCCCAGCCAGCGGTGGCGGGTGTTGATTTCTACGCCCAGCTCGCCCAGGCGGCGCAGCCAGGCGCGCAGCAGGTCGGCGGGCTTGTGCTGCGCCTCGGGGAAGACGCGCCCGCTGGTGCCTACGAAGGTGGCGATGCCCAGGTCGGCGGCCCAGCCGCGCAAATCGGTAGGGGAGAAGTAGGCGAGCACCTGCGCGAAAAATGCCTGCGCCGCCCCGTAGCGCCCGGCAAAAGCGGCTGTGGCTTCGCCGTTGGTGAGGTTGAAGCCGCCGTGCCCGGCCACCAGAAACTTGCGCCCCACGGTGGCTTTCTGCTCAAACACCCGCACGCGGTAGCCGGCCTCGGCCAGGCGCTGGGCGGCCAGCAGGCCGGCCGGCCCGCCGCCCACAATGGCGACAAGCGGGGCGGTGGCGGGGGAGGGCGAAGGCATGGCGGTAACAGGTTTAGGGAAGAGGCGACTTTTAAGACGATTGCCCTGGCGAGCGCAGCGCAGCAATCGAATTCTTGCTTAAGTTCGGCGGCAAAGTTCGGGCAACGGCCCCGCTTTATGCCCGTACCTTGGGCTCTATGGGTTCATATAGTATTCTGATTGGCCTGAGTCTGGCCGTCATTCTTTCTTACGTCTACAATCTGGCCTCGCGGGCTACGCGGGTGCCCTCGGTGCTGCTGCTGCTGCTCACGGGCATCGGGCTGCGGCAGTGGGCCGATTATGCCGACATCGACTTTCGGGTGCCTAAAACGCTGCTCGAAATATTTGGCATTATCGGCCTGATAATGATAGTGCTGGAGGGCGCGCTCGACCTGCGCCTGAGCCGCGACAAGGTGCCGCTCATTCAGCGCTCGTTCTTGGCGGCGCTCGTGATGCTGATGGGGCAGGCCGCCGCCATTGGCGGGCTGCTGCACCTGTGGCTCGATGCCCCCTGGCAAACCTGCCTGCTCAATGCCGTGCCGCTGGTAGTTATCAGCAGCGCCATCGCCATCCCGAGCGTGGCCAACCTATCGGGTGAGAAACAGGAGTTTATCGTGTACGAAAGCACGTTTTCCGACATCCTGGGCATCATGCTGTTCAACTTCGTGGACCAGGAGGACTTCGCGCAGGGGCACTCGCTCATCACCTTCACGCGGGGCGTGGTGCTGATAGTGCTGGTGGCCGTGCTAAGCACCGTGGTGCTGGGTTTTTTGCTGGCGCGGCTGCGCGGGCACGTCAAGTTTTTCCTGTTGTTCGCCTTTCTGATTCTTATCTATAGTCTCGCCAAAAAGCTGCACCTCTCGTCGTTGCTGCTGGTATTGGCTTTCGGGCTGGCCGTCAACAACTCGGATATGCTGCTGGGCTGGCTGCGCCGGCGCACCGGCTGGCGCGGCGTGAGCGCCGAAGACCTAGCCCCCGACCTGCACCAGCTCAAGAGCATCACCGCCGAGTCGGCCTTTCTCATTCGCACGTTTTTCTTTTTGCTGTTTGGCTACTCCATCACGGTGGCCAACCTCATCAGTTGGCAGCTGCTGGGCCAAGGCGTGCTGATAGTAGCCGTGCTCACGGCTCTCCGCTACTTGTACCTGCGCTTTGTGGCCCGTACCGAGCTTATCCCCGAGCTGTTTATCGCCCCCAAAGGCCTCATCACGGTGCTGCTGTTTTATAGCATCCCGGCCCAGCACCTGCTCGGCGACGTCAGCGAAAACATCTTGTTCGTAGTCATCTTGCTTACCAGTATTTTGATGATGGTAGGCCTGATAATCAGCCACCAGCGCCCGACTGCCGAGGTAGAGTTTTGAGCAGTTGATTATAAGTAATCGCCTAATCGCCCAGATGTGTGCGCCTCACCCCCGGCCCCCTCTCCGAAAAGGAGAGGGGGAGCCAATCGCCAGCACACGTAGGCAGTCGTTGAGTAGTCGTCCGGCTCCCCCTCTCCTTTTCGGAGAGGGGGCCGGGGGGTGAGGCGCACACGGTCGCATGCTTACTCACGCCTGCCCTTCCTCAATCAATTCGCGGCGGTAGCGAGCCAGGATGGCCGACCGCGTAACGAAGCCCAGGTACACGCCCTCCTCGTCGCACACGGGTAGGGCCGGGGTGGCGGTGCGCTCCAGCAGTTCCAGCGTGTGCTCGGCGCTGTCGGTGGGGTGCACGCGGGCGGGCGGCGGCTGCATCAGCTCGCGCACTTTGGTGGTGGTGTAGTGGGCGTCGTCGAAGAGCGTATCGCGCACCATGTCGAGGGTGATGATGCCGCGCAGCTTGCCGCTTTTGCCCACCACCGGGAAAGTATTGCGGTGGGCGTGGCGAAAGACGTCGACCAGCTCGCCCAGGGTAGCGCCGGGGCGCAAAGGCACAAACTCGTTGTCAATGAGGCGGTGCAAATCGAGGCGCGACAGCAGGTCGCTGTCGCGGTTGGCATACACGTCCACGCCTTTTTGGGTGAGCTTGCGCGTGTACACCGAGTAAGGCTCGAAGTGCTTCGTAATGAGGTAAGAAAAGCTCGTAACCAGCATCAGCGGCACAAACAACGCGTAGCCGCCCGTGATTTCAGCAATCAGAAACATGGCCGTGAGCGGCGCGTGCACCACGCCCGCCAGCACGCCCGCCATGCCCAGCACCACGAAGTGCACCTCGGGCAAGGCGACTAGCCCAGTCAGGTTGACGAGCCGCGCAAACAAAAAGCCCACCAGCGCGCCCGCCACCAGCGAGGTGCCAAACATGCCGCCGTTGCCGCCCGCGCCCACCGTGATGCTGGTAGCCACCACTTTCGTGAGCATGGTGCAGCTCACCAGCACCAGCAGCCACCACACGTTGTCGTCGCCGTACACCGAAAACAGGCTGTCGGTGGTCAGGTCGTGGGCGTGGCCGTCGAGCAAGGTTTGCACCACCGTGGTGTAGCCCTCGCCGTAGAGCGGCGGAAATAGGAAAATGAGCAGCCCCAGCGCCGCGCCGCCCGCCAGCACCTTTTGCCAGCGCAGCCCCGGCCAGCGCCCCCAAAAGTGCTCAAACCAGTGGTAGGTGCGAATCATGTACACCGCCAGCCCCGCCGTAAACAACCCAAAAACCACGTAAAACGGCACCGTATTCAAGACCCATGAATTGGTAATGAGCGTGAACGGCTGGCCCGCGTACAGCGCCTTCGACACCACCGTGGCCGTGGCCGAGGAGATGAGCAGCGGAATAAAATACTGCGCCGGCAGCTCCAGCAAAATGGCCTCCACCGCAAACAGCACCCCCGCGATGGGCGCATTGAAAATGGCCGCCACGCCCGCCGCCGCCCCGCAGCCCGTGAGTAGCCGCCGCCGCCGCCGCCCCGCCCGCAGCACCCGCGCCGCATTGGAGCCGATGGCCGCACCCGTAACCGAAATGGGTGCCTCGGTGCCCGCCGACCCGCCAAACGACACCGTGAGAAACGCCGTGATGAGCTGCGAATACAGCTTGGAGCGCGGCACGATGGCGTTTTCGCGGGCCGTGCTGTAAATAATCGGCCCGATGCCCCGGCCCAGGTTGCCGTTTAGCAAGTACTTGGTCACGAGCACCGTGAGCGTGATGCCGATGATGGGGTAGAACGAAAGCGCGAACACCCGGTTGGGCTCGGTCACGGCCGCCGCCAGCCGGTGCTGCTGCCAGTGAATCGCCGTTTTGAGGGCTACCGCCGCCAGGCCCGCCAGCACGCCTACCAGCGCCGCCAGCCACACCACGTACACGCGCTCGCTCACATGGCGCAGGCGCCACAGCAAGAACGGATTGAGCAAGCGGTAGATGCGGGACTTGTGCGGGTGGTCGGGCGGGTGCATCATAGCAAGGGCAGAACGGTCAAACATATTCCGTCATGCTGAGCGCAGCGCAGCGGAGCCGACGCATCTCTACCTCAATACTAACTAGTAACGCTCAACAAGGAAGCGGTAGAGATGCTTCGACTCCGCTGCGCTGCGCTCAGTATGACAACTGTATAATTCGACTCAACGGCAAAAACCTTACCGCGCGCATATTCCCCGGTACGGGCAATACTCGCACTTGGCTATATCGTCGGTTTTGCGGATGGCCTCGGCGGGGTCGAGTACGCGGCGGGCCAGTCGGGCCACCAGCTCGGCGCTGGCCTTGCGGAAGTCGGGCTCGCCGGTGCCTTCGGTGATGAAGTCGAGCGGGGCCATCAGCAGGCCGTCGTCAATCTTGCGCAGCGACATAATCGCGGCCTCTGAGTTGGGCGGCGCGGGGTGCAGCTCGTCGCTTTCCAGCATGAAGCGGTAGAGCCAGAGCTGCCGCACCTTGTCGGCCCCGCTAGAGCTTTCGGTGAGCAGGCGTTCCACGGTTTCAGCGGCGCTGAGCGGCTTCTGGGTGCCGCGCAGGTTCAGCTCGCGGCGCTCCACGAGGCCGGTTTTGTAGTCGACTACCCGGCGGCGGCCGTCGGGCAGCGCGTCGATGCGGTCGGCCCGGCCCAGAATGCGGACGGGCAGCTTGTTGGCCCGGCCCGGCACGTCGGCAAAAACGGTGGCTACCAGCGGCGTTTCCTGGGCCGCGATGCGTAGCGGCAGCGCGCCCGGCTGGTGCGGCAGGCTCTCCAGGTACTTGCGGATGAGGCGCACTGCCACCTGGCCCAGCACGTGGTTGAGGCCATCGTCGGGGCGGGCCTGGCGGTCTTGGCCTTCCTGGCGCAGCTGGCGCTGCACCTCGGCGGGCACTTTTTTCAGCAGTTCGGGCAGGTCGGTAGCGGTAAGGTCGCGCTGCTCCAGCTCGAAGGGCTTGAGCAGGTGCTCCAGCGAGTCGTGCACCACGGTACCAAAGCCATCGGCTCCGAGGGCTTCCTCTACTTCCTCGTTTTCCTGAAAGCGCGCCAGGCGCGAAAAGTAAAATTTGAGGGTGCAGGAAATGTACTCGTTGAGGGCCGAAGGGGAGAGGCCGCGCTCAAGCACGCCGCGCAGGGCGGTCAGCATGAGCTCGTCTTTTTCTAAGACTAAATCGCCCCCCGGGGCGTGAACCTCACCCCCCCGGCCGCCCTCTCCAAAAAAGAGGGGGGAGCCGACCGCAGGCGGACTTTGTTGGGCGTTAGGCTCCCCCTCTTTTTTGGAGAGGGGGCCGGGGGGTGAGGTTCCCGCGCCGGGCGAGTGTGCCGGCACGCCTACCACCTTATCCTCCACCACCATCATCGGGTTCTGCGCCGCCAAATCAAACTCCAGCTGCCGCAAAAACCGGCTCCGCTCGCCGGTTCTTACCCCTTCCGCGCCCGGTAGCACGTGCACCAGGTCCACGCGCCCGGCGCGCTGGAGCAGCCGCCAGAAATTATAAGCCGCCGTCGCCTCCGCGTCGGCGTAGGTGGGCAACTTAAATTCGGTGAGTACATCGTAGGGAAACAGCGAATTCTGACGCTTGGGGGCGGGCAGCGCGTTTTCGTTGCAGCTCAGAATGATGACGTGGTCGAAGTCGAGCGCCCGGGTTTCGAGCAAACCCATAATCTGCACCTGGGCCAGCGGCTCGCCCGCGAAAGGCAGGCGCGTGGCCCGCATCTGGTCGTAGAGAAAGCGCCGGAACGAGCGCACGCTCAGGCGCTGCTGCTGGCAGTCGAAGGCCGAGTGCAGCTGCCGTATCATGGTGTAAAACAAGTACAAGTACTCGGCCTCGATGGCCGTGTGCTCGTGCAAATACACCTGCTTGAGCAGGTCGATAACCGTGTAGCAGGCCCGGATAATGTCGTCGCAATTATCCCAGGTCTGAAACAGCGCCGCGATGAGCGGGTGGCCCTGGCCCAGCTTCAGCAGCTCGGTGGCGGGCAGCAGCACCAGCTGCTTTTTGATAATCTGCTGGCAGATTTTATCGAGCAGCCCGTAGTACTGCGGCTCCTCGAACTGCTCGTTTTGCCACTGCTGGTAGCGGCGCAAAAACGGGTGCGCCAGCAGCTTGCTCACCGCCTGGTGGTGGTAGCGCGGCACGCCGTAGTCGGGCCCCGGCTCGCCCTCCCGGATGCCCGTAAGGTGCACCTCAAACAGCAAATCGACTAAGTTGAACAAGGCCGTGCTCTGGAAGCTCAGGCCCATCGTCACGTTGAATTCGGGCACCACCTCGGCCCCCGGCAGGCCGTGCAGCACGGGCAGCAGCAGGGTTTCGTCGGGCAGCACCACGGCCACGGTGGCATTGGGGTTCAGTTGGCGCGCTTCGGCCAAAAGCTGGCCGGCCAGCTTGCCCTGCATGCTGGCATTGGCCACGCCCAGCAGGCGCACGTGGTGGGGCCGGCCGCGCAGGTGCTCTTGCAGGGTGAAGGTATCGCGGGGCAAATCCCACTTAACCCAGTAGCGGCGCAGCAGCGCGCCAGCGCGGTTGGGCGAGTCGGGCTCCAGGTAAAACGGGTCGGCGTCGAAGTACAATTCGGCCCGCCCAGCCTTGCGCAGCAGGTTGATAAACTTCTCCTCGGAGCGGCTGAGGCCACCCAGGCCCACAAAAATGTGCCGCGCCGGCGTGGGCTTATCGGGGTCGCGCAGGTCGGCCTGGAGGCGGCGCACGGCCTCGCGGTAAGCCAGGCCGGGGTAGGCGAGGTGGTCGGCCCGCAGGCGGCGCTTGAGCTCGTGGTACACGCGGGCGAGCTGCTCCCAGAAGGTGAAGTAGCGCTTGAGGCCGGTGGTGCGGCTCTTGTCGGGGTCGAGGTCCCAGCGCTCCAGCGCCTTGGCTTCGGAGAGGTAGGCGAAGACTTCTTTGGTGTCGGCCAGGTTCTGGTCGAGGTTCGAGAAGTCTTGCAGCAGCAGCGCGCTCCAGCCCACGAAGCGGTCAAAATTCAAGTCAGCATCAATGCCTTTGAAAATCTCAAACAGCAGCAGCTGCAAGGCAATCGGCTCCTCTACCTGCACGCCGGCGCGCTCCACCATGTAGTCTTCCATCGCCGCGATGCGCGGGGCCCACAGCGCCTGCCCGTCGGGCGTGGCCAAGGCCAGCTCATTTTGCAGATACACCACAGCGCGGCGCGTGGGCACGATTACGACCAGGTCGGACAGCGTATCGTCGTCGTAGGTGGCCAGCAGCTCGTGGGCCACCTCGGCCAGAAACGGGCGGGTAGCAACCGGGGCCGCCACCGGCGCGGCCAAAAGAGGAGAGGGAAGCATGATACCCAAAGATACGCCCCGCGCGCGGGCTAGTCCGCCTGGCTTGCGTGCCGCAGGGTCGCTTACAAAATAGTACTAATCGGGCATTGGATTTTGCTGGCCGTAATCCGATGCGCTGGTAATGAGGTAAGTTGGTATAGGTTAAATTATATTTAATAGTCAGTTGATTACTGTTCATAAAAGCAGCGCTTTTCATTTGGCCAGTAATCCCGGTAGTTGGCGGCCCAAATACGACGTTTGATATGAATAAGCCGGAATAGTGCCACGGTAGCGGCAGAACTTTGAATCACTACCTATAGACCGGCTTACGCACTTAGCATAAGCCAACTGCTGCCCGCTCTTATCTCCCGCTTGCTATCCGCTGATTATGCCCCGCACAGGTATCTCCTCTCCCGAAAAAAAGCCCGCGCCCGCCGTGGGCTGCGCCCACTGCTGGGCGGCCAAGTACTGCGCCGCCTTTTCGGCGATGCCCAGCCCGCAGCCGCCGCCCAATTGCCCGCTGCTGCCCCAGCCGCCGCGCACCCCGGGCGGCAGGAAGTAAAACATAGGGCGGGCCCCGGCGGTAACTTCCGGCCCCGAATTGGTTTACGCCCTATGCTTCGATTTTTGCGCGCCGCCCGCCTGGGCTTGGTTTTGTTTCTGGTTTCTGGTTTCTGGTTGTCGCTTCAGGCCCAGGCTCCGAAAGTCTATTCGTCTTCTGAGATTCTGCTGGGGCTGAAAAAGCTCAACGTAGTGGGCTCGGTGCTATACATCGCCGCGCACCCCGACGACGAAAACACCCGCCTGCTGGCCTACCTCGCCAACGAGCGCCAGCTCGAAACCAGCTACCTCAGCCTCACGCGGGGCGATGGCGGCCAGAACCTCATCGGCCCCGAGCTGCGCGAGCAGCTCGGCGTCATTCGCACGCAGGAGCTGCTGGCGGCGCGGCGCATCGACGGGGCGCACCAGTTTTTCACCCGCGCCAACGACTTCGGCTTTTCCAAAACCGCCCAGGAAGCCCTCCGCGTGTGGGACCACGAGCAGGTGCTCGCCGACGTGGTGTGGGTTATCCGGCAGCGGCGGCCCGACGTGCTCATCACCCGCTTCCCGCCCGATGCCCGCGCCGGCCACGGCCACCACCAGGCCAGCGCCGTGCTGGCCGCCGAGGCCTTCGACGCCGCCGGCGACCCCAAGCGCTTCCCCGAGCAGCTGAAATACGTGCAGCCCTGGCAGCCCAAGCGCCTGTACTGGAACACCGGCAGCTTTTTCGTGAAGCCCGGCGAGGACATGAGCGGCTACCTCAAGCTCGAAACCGGCGGCTACAACCCCTTGCTGGGCCAGAGCTACGGCGAGCTCGCGGCCCGCTCGCGCTCGCAGCACCGCAGCCAGGGCATGGGCAGCAGCGCCAGCCGCGGCGAAACCTTCGACTACTTCCAGTTTGTGAAAGGCACGCCCGCCAAAACCGATTTATTCGAAGGCATCGACCAAACCTGGAACCGCGTGCCGGGCGGCGCGGCGGTGGGTAAGCTGGTGGACGAGGTGATTCGGACGTATGACGCTAGCAACCCTAAGGCGAGTGTGGCGGGGTTGCAGAAGGTGCAGAGTGCAATAGCCGAAGGCTACACGCAAGCCATAAAACCTGCTGCATCTGGAGATAGAACAGCAGTAGAAACGAAGCGGGTCTTGAGCGAAGTAACAAATGCTCAATACTGGACACAATCTAAGATTCAAGAAATAAACAGCCTAATCGAAGCTTGCTTGGGCCTGCATTTTGAAGCAACGACTACTACAGCTTCCGTCGCTCCGGGGCAGGCTATTAAGGTTAACCTAGAGATGACGAACCGCGCGCAGGCTGCGCTAGTAGTTAATGGGACCGTTTATATGGGCTTCAATTGCGATAGCAGTGTCAGTCACACTCTGCAACCCGGTAAGTCTATCAATGTGGTCGTAACCGGAAGCATACCGAAGGATATCACAACCTCTCAGCCTTACTGGTTACGTGAGCCTGCTACGGTTGGCATGTACGTAGTGCCAGCAAAAATACCCAGTGGCGTTTCCTCCCTTCGCGGGTATATCAACAGCGATAAATCGATAGATGTAAACAACACAGTGCGGCAATTCCTAATCGGGCTGCCTGAAAACCCACAGCTGCCGACGGTTGGCTTTACCATACTGGTTGACGGTAAAGGCCAGACCATTTTCGTCCCCATTCAGTACAAGCACACCGACCCCGTGCTCGGCGAGCTGTACCAGCCGCTGGCCGTGGTGCCGCCCGTGATGGTGAACATTCCCGCCGCCCGCGCCTACGTCTTCTCCGACCAGCAGCCCAAGCCCGTGCCCGTGACGCTGCGCGCCGGCCAGGCCGGCGTAAAAGGCCAGCTGGCCTTGCAGGTGCCCAGCGGCTGGCAGGCCGAGCCCGCCACCGTCGCCTTCGACCTCAAAAACAAGGACGACGAGCAAACCGTCAATTTCACGCTGCGCCCGCTGGCCGGCGCGACTGAGGGCAAAGCCGAGCTGCGCGCCGTGGCCACCGTGGGCACCGCGCAGTACAGCCGCGGCATCCAAACTATTCAGTACCCGCACATCCCAACCCAAACGCTCTTCCCTGAGGCCACCGCGCCGCTGGTGAAGCTGAACGTGGCGCGCGGCCACACCAAAAACATTGGCTACCTCATGGGCGCCGGCGACGAGGTACCCGAGGCCCTGCGCCAGCTCGGCTACACCGTGAGCCTACTCGACCCCGCCACCGACCTCACCGCCGAGCGCCTCGCCAAGTACGACGCCGTGGTGCTGGGCGTGCGCGCCTACAACGTGCTCGACCGCCTCAAAACCCAGCAGCCCGAGCTGCTGCGCTACGTCGAAAACGGCGGCACCCTGCTCGTGCAGTACGTGGTGAACCGCGGCACCGTGCTGCCCCAAATCGGCCCGTACCCTCTCACCCTCAGCGCCGACCGCGTAACGGTGGAAAACACGCCCGTGACCTTTTTGCCCTCCGTGGGCGGGGCCACCATCACGCGCCCGGCCGCCCAGCCCACCGCCCCCAGCCTGGCCCAAAGCCTGCTCAGCACTCCGAACAAGCTCACGCCCGCCGACTTCAGCACCGGCTGGGTGCAGGAGCAGGGCCTCTACTACCCCTCGGCCTGGGACAGCCACTACCAAACGGTAATTGCCAGCCACGACCCCGACGAAACCGACAAGCAAAGTGCCATCCTGGTGGCCCCGTATGGCAAGGGGCGCTACATCTATACCGGCTTGTCGCTGTTTCGGGAGCTGCCGGCTGGCGTGCCCGGCGCATTCCGCGTGCTGGCCAATCTGGTAGAGTCGGGCGGCAAGTAACAACCCCGCCACTCGTTCTATTTTTGCCACATGGCTCCTACCGTCACTTCCCTGGCCGACCTCGACCCGAACGGCACCTACTCCTACGCCGACTACCTCAGCTGGCAATTCACCGAGCTAGTGGAGCTAGTGCGCGGGAAGATTATGCGCCGCATGAGCGCGCCTACCGACCAGCACCAGGCGCTGGTGGGAAACCTGTTCGCTCATTTACATATGCATCTGCGGCGGCAGCGCTGCCAGGTGCGCGTGGCTCCCTACGATGTGCGCCTGCCCAAACCGGGCACCATCGCCGACGCGGCCATCTACACCGTGGTGCAGCCCGATATCTGCGTCATCTGCGACCCGGCCAAAATTGAGTCGCGCGGTTGCCTCGGCGCGCCCGATTTAATTATCGAGGTAGTGTCGCCCCGCACGGCTGCCCGCGACTGGAAAGACAAATTCGACCTCTACGAGGAGGCGGGCGTGGGCGAGTACTGGATAGTGTTGCCGCAGGAAGAAGACATATCAGTGTTTGTGCTCGATGAAATTACCGGCCGCTACCACCTAGTGGGCGAGTACGCCGGGTCGGGGCCGATTCCGTGCCGCACCCTGCCTACGCTGGCGCTGGACTGGGTGGATATTTTTGCCGACAATCCAGCTTAGTTCAGTCGGCCTAGTAGGCGCGGGGCCGCGCCCCGCGCCATTTTTTGGTTATTGCTTTTCCCAATTGTGCTCACAGTAGAAAAAATCGGCGGCACCTCCATGACCGCCTTCGCCGACGTTCTCCAGAATATCATCCTCCACGGGGCCGGCCCCTACAACCGCATCCTGGTGGTGTCGGCCTACGCCAACGTTACCAACTGGCTGCTGGAAAACAAGAAAACCGGCGCGCCCGGCGTGTATCACCACATCACGCAGGGCCAGGAGTTTCGGGCCGCCCTGCAAGAGGTGCTAGCCAAGCTGCAAGAGCTAAATAAAGCCTACGCGCCGTTGGGCCTCGACCTGGCCGTGGCTGATGCTTTCATTGCCGGGCGCATTCAGCAGGCCCACACCTACCTCGATAGCCTGGTAAGCGTGCTGGCCTCGGGCTACGTCAACAGCTACAACATCCTGCAAGCGGCCCGCGAGATTCTGGCTTCGATAGGAGAGGCGCACTCGGCCTTCAACTCGGTCAACATCTTGCAAAACAAGGGTATCAAGGCCACGCTCGTGGACCTCAGCGGCTTCGACGACGCCCGGCCGCTCACCATCGACGAGCGCATCCGGGATGCGTTCGGTGGTATCGACTTTGCCACTACCATCTGCATTGCCACCGGCTATACCAAGGGCACCGAGGGTATTATGCGCGAGTTCGACCGCGGCTATTCGGAGGTGACGTTCAGCAAGATAGCCGTAGCGGTGCAGCCGCAGGAAGCCATTATTCACAAAGAATACCACCTGTGCTCGGCCGACCCCAACCTGGTCGGTATCGACCACTGCCACCCGGTGGGCTTCACCAACTACGACGTGGCCGACCAGCTCGCCGACGTGGGCATGGAGGCCATTCACCCCAAAGCCTCGAAGCCGCTGGAGATAAACGCCATCGACCTGCGCATCAAGAACACCTTCGAGCCCGAGCACCCCGGCACGCTCATCACCCGCGACTACGTGTCGCCGAGCACCCGCGTCGAAGTCATCACGGGCACCGAAAAGGTCGTAATTATCGACATCTACGACCCCTTGATGGTGGGCGAGCCGGGCTTCGACCTCCACCTCATGCAGGCCTTCTACGACCTCGGCGTGAGCTACATTTTCAAGGCCACCAGCGCCAACAGCATCTCGCTCGTTATCTGGCAAAAGGACTTGCTGCCGCAGCTAATCGAAACGCTCGAAGCCAAGTACGAAAAAGTAACGGTCGAAAACGCCGCCCTCGTCTGCCTCATCGGCTCCAATATCGACCGGGCCGGGCTGCTGGCCCAGGCCGCCGGCGCGCTCGCCGAAGCGGGCATCAATATTAAGAGCGCGGGCTTCGCGCTGCGCAAGGTCAACATTCAGTTTGTAGTAGGCCGTGAGGAGTACAAGGCGGCGATTATCGCCCTGAATAAGAGCTTTGAGCGGACAATATAGCGCAACTTGCCGTCATGCTGAACGCAGTGAAGCATCTCTACCGCACCGTTGGACGAAGCGGTAGAGATGCTTCACTGCGTTCAGCATGACTGAATGACGAGTAATGCTAAGGTCTACCCAGCTTGCTGCCGCCCGATGTACTGCGCCATGCTGCTGGCTAGAATAATCTGCAACGCATGGTACAGCATGAGCGGCAGCAGGATAAGCCCCGTGGCAGCCCCGGCCGGAAATAGCAGGCTAGCCATTACGCTACCGTGCACCAGCGACTTTTTGGAGCCGCAAAACACAGCCGTGATATTATCGGCCCGCGAAAAGCCCAGTGCCCGGTTCAGGCCCCAAACCAGGGCAAACACCAGCAGGTACAGCCCCAGCAGGCCCGCGCTCAGCTTGATAATATCGGCCGGCGCGTAGCTGCTAAAAATGCCCTCGGCAAACGATTCGCAGAAGGCCGTGAACACGATGAGCAGAATCGTAATCTGGTCAAAATAGCGTAGGCCCGCCTTGTGGCGGTCGACCAGCGCGCCGAAGCGCCCGTTGAGCAAAATGCCCGCGCCCACTGGCAGCACTACCTGCCACAGCAGCTGCGCCGCCAGGCCCCACAGCTGGCCGCCGCCCGTGCCGGTGTGCAAAAACAAACTCGTGAGCAACGGCGTGAGCGCGATACCGAGTAGGCTCGATAGGCTGGCGTTGAAAATGGCACCCGGCAGGTTGCCGCCCGCGATGCTCACCATCACCACCGAGGTCGAAACCGTGCTGGGCAGCGCGCACAAAAAGAAGATGCTCTGCCACAGCAGCTCACCTTTTTCGCCCCCAAAAAACGGTTTTACCAGCAAAGCCAGCGCCGGAAACAGCGCGAACGTGGTGAGCTGTGTTACTACCGGCAGTCGCCAGTTGCGCATGCCTTCGCGCAGCTTTTCCAGGTTCAGTTTCAGGCCATAAAAGAAGAACACCAGCGCCACGCCCACCGTCGTGATGAGGTGCCACGGCACGGGGCTGGCCGCGCTGCCCAGGCCGGGCTGCCAGTAAGCCAGCCCCACCACGCCCAGCAGCGCCAGCAAAAACCAGTCGAGCCCGGCGCGCGAAAGCAGCGCAATAAAGCGATTGGGGGCGGGCGGCGGCGGAGTAGGTTTCGTCATAAAAAAAGAAATGGTACGAGCTACCAACAGTGCCAGCCCTAAAAAAGATAAGCGCGCCAGCCTCAGAAAGACTGGCGCGCTAAGCGTAATGCGTTAAACGTCAAGGCTTACTTTCCGCCTTTTTTGGCTTCGGCAATCAGCTCGTCGTTCATCTTGGCGTACTCCGTATTAGGCGGCGTCGAGGCCAGGGCCAGCTTTTTCGACTGCTCGGCGGCCGTGATGGCCCCTTTGTAGTCCTTCATTTTGAGACGGATTTTGGCTTCCGTGTTCACGTTCCAGAACTTGGGCTCGGTGGCGTTGGCCTTCTGCATCCAGGCCAGGGCTTGCTTCAGGTCCTTGTTATTGTCGTTGTAATACACGGCGGCGGCGGCGAGGTCGCCGGGCGTGGGGCTGGCGTTTTTGACAACCTTCTCGTCAATCTGCGCCAGCACCTTGCCCTCTACGTCGGTCACGATTTTAAACTTCGCGCCGGTCGTGTTCCACTGCATATCCACGTTGGCGGTGGCGGGCGTGAGGTCGGCAAAGTTGATGGTAAAGGTTTCGACCTTGCTACCCAGCTTGTAGGGCTTCACCACGAAGCGCGCTACGTCCTGGTCTTCCTTAAAGCCATCGACATCAGCGCCTTGCTTGGTGCTTTTGTTGAGCACTACCGTCCACTCGCCCGCGTTGGGGATGGTGTAAAGGCCGTACTCACCGGCCGGCACTTTCTTGCCCTCTATCGTTACCTCGTCCGAAAACTTGATGGTCGTGCTGCCGTTGGCACCCGTGCGCCAGCGCTTGCTGTAGGGGGCCAGCGGCGAATTAACGCCGAAGGCTTCACGGTTTTTCAGCGATGGGCGGCTGTAGGTAATAGTTACATCGGTGAGGCCCACGCGCTGGGTTACGATGCTGCGGGGGCTGGCCTGGGGGGTAGCCAGCTGGGCCTGGGCGGCCGGGGCGGCCAGCAAAGTAGCCATTACGGCCACGGTGGCCGTGATAGACGTTGCAACGTTCTTCATGTAGAAAAAAGAAAATTTGAAAGCCCAAAAATAACAAAACCCGCCGGGCGGGCGGGTTTTGCGAGCAAAAGCAAACAAGTATTGCGGCCCGGCAAAGGCCGCCATAAGCTATTTCAGGTGGGCTTTGGCCTGGGTCAGCACGGCTTCGCTGCGGGTGGCGTAGTCGCTGTTGGCGGCGGCCAGGGCCAGTTTTTTGGCTTCGGTGGCCGTGCCGAGCGCGCCAGCGTAGTCCTTGAGCTGCAAGCGAATGCGTGCCTCGGCGTACAGCGTGTGGTAGGCGGGGTGCAGGGCGTTGGTTTCCTGCATCCAGGCCAGCGTCTGGCGCAGGTCCTTGTGCGAGTCGTCGTAGTAGGCGTCGGTCGTAAACTCGGCGGGCGCGCTCAGGTTACGCGCTGCCTCGGGCGCGCTGGTGGCAGTGGGGCGCGTGCTGGCTACCTCTTCTGTAGAGGCAAAAGCCGTGGTCTGCGCGTGGGCGGCCGAGGCGGCCAGCAGCAAGGCCACGGCGGCAAAAGAGCGAGTAAGTTTTTGCATAACAGGAAGAATTATTAAATCGACACTGCCAAGCTAAAACGAAAAACCGAGGATAATGCAGCCAGGCTGCAATAAAGGTTAAAGTTTATATTTTGTCTTAAATGAAGCTAATCGTCAGGCGTTTGAGTGGAAAAATAAACTGAAAATTATACCAAAAGACAGAGGCCGGCCAGCTAGCACGCGCTAGCCAGCCGGCCTCGTTCAACGCGGGCATTTAGTATGCAAACGCTTACTTTATCTGCGTGAAGCCGCAGTATGAGTGCAGCACCTCGGGCAGGTTGATTCCCTCGGGCGTCTGGTTATTTTCCAAGAGCGCGGCCACGATGCGAGGTAGCGCCAGGGCCGAGCCGTTGAGCGTGTGTAGCAGCTGCGTTTTGCCGCCCTCGGCGCGGTAGCGGCACTTGAGGCGGTTGGCCTGGAAGGTTTCGAAATTGGACACCGACGATACTTCGAGCCAGCGGCCCTGGGCGGCGCTCCACACCTCCAGGTCGTAGGTGAGGGCCGAGGTAAAGCCCATGTCGCCGCCGCAGAGGCGCAGCACACGGTAGGGTAGTTCCAGTAGTTGCAGCAGCTTCTCCACGTGTGCCACCATCGCTTCGTGGGCGGCGTAGGATTCTTCGGGCTGGGTTATCTGCACTATCTCTACCTTATCGAACTGGTGCAGGCGGTTGAGCCCGCGCACGTCGGCCCCCCACGAGCCAGCCTCGCGCCGGAAGCAGGGCGTGTAGCCGGTATTGCGCACCGGCAGCTTGTCGGCCGCGATAATCTCGTCGCGATAAAGGTTGGTAATCGGCACCTCCGAGGTCGGAATCAGATACAGATTGTCAGCCGCGTCGTGGTACATCTGGCCTTCTTTATCAGGTAGTTGGCCGGTGCCGTAGCCGCTGGCTTCGTTTACCAGGATGGGCGGCTGCACCTCGGTGTAGCCCGCGTCGCGGGCCTGGTCGAGGAAAAAGTTAATCAAAGCGCGCTGCAAGCGCGCGCCCTGGCCCTTGTACACCGGAAAGCCCGCGCCGGTGATTTTGATGCCCAGGTCAAAATCGATAATGTCGTATTTCTTAATCAGTTCCCAGTGCGGCTGCGCGCCGGCGGGTAGCTCGGGCTTGTGGCCGCCTTCGCGCACTACCTCGTTGTCGGCGGCCGAGCGGCCGGCCGGCACGCTCTCGTGCGGGATGTTGGGGATTTTGTAAAGCAGCTCGGTTTGCTGGCGCTCGATGTCGGCCAGCTCGTCGGCGTGCGCTTTTATCTGCGTTTTCAGCGTGGTAGTGCGGCTTTTCAGCGCTTCAGCCTCGGCCTTTTCCCCGCTTTTCATGAGGCTGCCAATGCGGCGAGCCAGGTCGTTGGCCTCGCCCTGGGCGGTGTCGTGCTGGGTTTGCAGGGTGCGGCGGCGCTGGTCGAGGTCGAGCACGGCCTGCACGTCGGCCTCGGCCGTTTTGAAATTGCGCTTGGCCAGGCCGGCTAGCACGCGCTCGGTTTGCTCTTTAAGTACAGAAAGTTGTAGCATAGTGGCGGCAAAGGTAGTTTTTGAAGTTGTTTACAAAGGAAGTTGCTTGCAAACGTCATACTTCGCTGCGCTCTGCATGACAAGCGCGTTTCATCATTCCTACTTTCTTTCTTGCCCGCCGCAAAACCGGTTGGCCATTTGTGCGTAATGCGTTAATATTGCAACTGCAAGCTGGCCCGCGGGGCTGGTAGCGGAGGTTCGGGCCTCGCGCCTTGCGTTGCCGGACCGACATTTTTGCTTTGGTGGAGCTGCCGGCCGCCTTTCTCAACTACCTCACTGTTTTCCTGTTGTTGCCCGCCGCCTTGCTGGTTGTGTTGCGCGTTGCTGCTTTTCGGACATTGCACCTGGCCGTTGGGTCCGGGCAAGTCGCTGGCAGCCAGGAATCGGGCTTTTGGGCTGCTCGGCGGCCCGGCTTCTTGCGCTGATTCTCTTTACCCCCCTTATGTACACCCTCAACGAGCTAAAGGACCGACTGCTGTCCGACCTCAAAGAAATTGCGGAGCAACTCAACGTTGGCAATTTCAAGCGCCTGAGCAAGCAGGACTTAATTTATAAAATCCTGGACCAGCAGGCCGTGCTGCCCGCCGACAAGCTGCCCACCAAAAAGCCGGCCACCCCGGCCGCCGAAGCCCCGGTAGCTACCGCCCCGCCCGTGCCCGATGCCGAGCCTGTGGTAGCCGAGCCCGTAGCAGACGCAGCGCCCGCCGCCGCCAGCGCCGCGCCCACCCGCGGCACCCGGGGCGGAGCTGGCCGCCGCCGCCCGGCCGCCGCGCCCGTGGCCGAGCAGCCGTTTTCCGACGTGGCTGCCCCGGCCACCCAGAATACCACCGCCGCCGAAGTAGCCGCGCCCGAAGCGCCGCAACCCACTCGCTACGAGGTAGTAGAGGCCGACGAGGAAAGCCTGGCCAACGTGCCCGTAGCCACCGAAGAAGCTACCGCGCCGCCTGCCGAAACCAACCCCGCCCAGGAAACGCACTCGGAGGGTGAGAGCGCCCCCGTGCGCCACCGCCGCGAGCGCGTAGACCGCGCCGGCCGCCCACTGCCCCGCCGCGAAGACCGCCCCGCCCCGGCGACTAGCAGCGCCGATGGCGAAGCCGCTGCTACCACCGAAGCCACGGTGGCCCCGGCCGAAACGGCCACGGAGCAGCCCGCCACCGAAACCACCTTTGAGCGCCGCGAAACCCGCGAGCAGCGCTTCGACCGCGAAAACCGGGACGGCCGCGACAACCAAAACCGGGACCGCCAGGACCGCAACGGCCAGCCGCGCAGCGACTTCCGCGAAAACCGTGAGAGCGGCCAGTCGCGCTTTACCAACGACCAGCCCCGTGAGGCGCGCCCCATCAACGGCAACGGTGCTACCGACCAGCCCCGCCTCAGCCGCGAGGAGCGCTACGCCCAGCGCGAGGCCCAGCGCCAGCAGCGCCGCGAAGAGCGCCAGCGCCAGGGTGGCGATGGTCAAGTTGCCGGTGAGCAAGGTGCCGCCGTGCAGCCCCAGGCTACTACCACCAACGGCCAGAACCAAAACCAAGGCCAGCCCCAGCAGGAGCGCCGCGACGACAACCAGCGCCAGCAGCAGCAGCGCCCGCCCCGCGCTCCTGAGCTCGACCTCACCGTGCCCGGCAACGGCACGCTGGAGCTGATGCCTGATGGCGGCTACGGCTTCCTGCGCTCGCCCTACTACAACTACCTCACCTCGCCCGACGACATTTACGTGTCGCCGCAGCAGGTGCGGCAGTTTGGCCTCAAGGCCGGCGACACGGTGAACTGCACCATGCGCCCGCCTCGCGAAAACGAGAAGTATTTTGCCCTGGTGGGGGTCGAGAGCATCAACGGCCGCACCGTGGAAGAAGTGCGCGACCGCGTGCCCTTCAATCACTTGACGCCGCTCTTTGCCGACGAGAAGCTCAAGCTGAGCACCAAGCCCACCCAGGTGAGCACTCGTGTGCTCGACTTGTTTGCGCCCATCGGCAAAGGGCAGCGCGGCCTCATCGTGGCCCAGCCCAAAACCGGTAAAACGGTGCTGCTGCAAGAGGTAGCCAACTCGATTTCGGAAAACCACCCCGAGGTGTATCTCATTATCCTGCTGATAGATGAGCGCCCTGAAGAAGTGACGGACATGGCCCGGTCGGTGAAAGCCGAAGTGCTGAGCTCGACCTTCGACGAAACGGCCGACCGCCACGTAAAAATCGCGGAGCTGGCCCTCGATAAGGCGCGCCGCCTCGTGGAGTGCGGCCACGACGTGGTGATTCTGCTCGACTCGATTACCCGCCTGGCGCGGGCCTACAACACGGTGCAACCCAGCTCGTCGCGCATCCTGTCGGGTGGTATCGATGCGGGCGCGCTGCAAAAGCCCAAGCGCTTCTTTGGCGCGGCGCGTAACATCGAAGGGCCTGGCTCCTTGACGATTATCGCTACGGCGCTCATCGAAACCGGCTCGAAGATGGACGAGGTTATCTTTGAAGAATTCAAAGGCACCGGCAACATGGAACTCCAGCTCGACCGCAAGCTGGCCAACAAGCGCGTGTTCCCGGCCATCGACATCCCGGCTTCCGGCACCCGCCGCGAAGACCTGCTGATGAGCCGCGACGAGCTGAGCCGCGTGTGGGTACTCCGCAAGTTCATGACCGACATGAGCGCCACCGAGGCCATGGAATTCCTCAAGGACCGCATGAAAGGTACCAAGGATAACGAAGAATTCTTGTTGGCAATGAACGGTTAATAGCTAGTAGGTTAAGTGAAAAGCGGCCCGCCGAAATGCATTCGGCGGGCCGCTTTTTTTGTAATTTCCCGCAGGGTTTCGCAGGGT
>NZ_DASTEP010000150.1:0-21910 GCF_035709525.1 Hymenobacter sp.
GAGAGGGGGCCGGCCCCATAGGGGTCTCGTGAGGTTCGCGGTGCTGGGCTTGCTCCTAAGCCTCACTGCCTGCGAAAAGGTCATCGACCTCAAGCTCCAAACCACTACCTCGCAGCTCGTTATCGAAGGCAACCTGGCCGACGATAGCCGCCCCTGCCAGGTTACGCTGAACCGCTCGGCCAACTACACCGATACCAATAACTTCCAGGCGGTGAGTGGGGCCACCATCACGCTCACCGACAACGCGGGCGGGCGCGAAACGCTACGCGAAAGCGCCACCGCGCCCGGCCAGTACGCGGGCGCCACGGTGCTGGGCGTGCCCGGCCGCACCTACACGCTGCGCGTCGAAACAGGCGGCGCGGCCTACGTGGCTACTTCCACGCTGCCGGCCCCGGTGGTGCCCTTCGACAAGCTGAGCACGCAGGTGAGCGCAGTGGGCAACCGCATTCAGGCGGTGGTGGAGTTCAACGACCCGGCCGGGCAGCCCAACAGCTACCTCTACCGGCAGTACCGCAATGGCCGCCTCAACAACGCCATCTTCGTGCAAAATGACCAGTTCAACGACGGCAAAAAAGTGACCCAGGTGCTGCGCGGCATGGGCGGCCCCCCCAACGACCCCAACGACGTCAACAAGCTGGTAGCGGGCGACAGCCTGCGGGTGGAAATGCAGAATATCGACGCCAACGTGTACGAATACTTCCGCACCTTGAACCTGATTCTGACCACCAACCCCGCCACCGCCACTACGCCCGCCAACCCCACGTCGAACTTCTCGGGCGGCGTGCTGGGCTATTTCAGCGCCCACTCGCGGCGGGTGCGGACGATAAAGGTGCCGTAGTAAGCTTACTGATACTGATATATGAAGCGCCGGCCTTTGGACGTGTGAGCGTCTTTGCGCGCAAGAATCAGCTTTTCGGCCGGGTAGATACGCTCGATAAAAACCTGTTGCCTTCCGTCAAGGACGCTTATTCTGTCGGGGGATAGTGCGAGATGGAAATTCTCTAGCTTATGGTATTTCAGAGAGCGACCATCTTTTCTTAGTTCAGCAATGGTGAGTACATCGGGGCCCTCCGGCAGGTAGGGCCAAAACTCTTGCAAATTGCCTTTGGCATCGGCTACGTACTTATACTCAATGTCAAACTCCAAGCCCTGGACCTTGAAAGAACAATCATAGGGGCCGGCCTTGAGAAACTCCTTTATTTCACCTGAGCATTTGGTATGTTGAGGACTCAACACCTCATCCAGCACTTGATACTTTGCTATTAACCGTGCGGTAATCGGTACGCTACTAGGCGGTTGGTTAACGGAGAGCGCAAGTGAGAAGAGTAAGCAAAAACTCAGTAAAAGCTTCATGCCAGAATATTTAGTAAGCTTTTGGCAGTGCGTAGAGCGCATCAGTCAGGGTGATTTCCAATTCGAAGTCGGTAGCTGAAAACTCTTCCGCGCTGTCGTCTTGCACCGTGGCAGTGATGGTGAAATGATTAAGGCGCTCCATCGCAAAGAGGTTATAGCCCTTCAAGTCGATAAGCTCCTCGGCTTCCTGGGTGGCGTAGTTGAAGAAGCAAAGCGGCATAGAGACTGCTTCGGTAAGCGCATCGTTGAAGTTTACCTTTTGCACAAAAATGCCGGTTGGATATTCAATCTTAAAGTCAGAGAAATAGCCTTGGAAGAAAGGATTTTCTGCTGCTGGCTGGTATAGGATAAGCGGCTCATCTTCTTCAAAGTAAGCGGCGACCTCTTCCGAAATATCCTCACCCAGCACGTAGTGGTAGCGCAGCGGGAAAAGGTCATTGACTACCTCGTGCATCACAACCGGGCGGGGCTTGGTGGGCGTGGTTGGCTTCTCCGGAAAAACCTTGTGCCAGATGATGGTGAAGAGTACTATCAGGAGTATGAGCGGAATAAATGCGATGAGCAGTAGCACCAGAAGGCCAGCCGACAAAGCCTCTGAAACGTTGCGACCGCTGGGTTTTGCTCGCGGCGTAACTTTCTTGCGAATCGTTAGTCCTTCCATAGCTACTGCCTTTGCCGGGCTGGGGGGCCGCCACCCAGCTTCCATCCGATGCCCCAAGATACCCTCAAGCTCCCCGAACTCGCGCTGGTCGTGCTCATTGGCAGCACCGGCGCGGGCAAGTCCACGTTTGCCCGCCGTCTGTTTAGGCCCACCGAAATCGTGTCGTCCGACACCTGCCGGGGCCTGGTGGCGGACGATGAAAACAGCCTCGACGCCACCAACGACGCCTTCGACCTGCTGCACTACTGGGTGAGCAAGCGCCTCAAGCGCGGCCGCCTCACGGTGGTAGACGCCACCAACGTGCGCGCCGAAGACCGCAAAGGCCTCGTGGCCTTGGCCCGGCAGCACCACTGCCTGCCCGTGGCCGTGGTGCTCGACGTGCCCGACGCTGTGGCCGCCGAGCGCAACCGCCAGCGCCCCGACCGCCAGGGCCTCAAGCCCCACGTGATAGCCAACCATCGCCGCCTGCTGCGCCAAAGCCTGCGCTCGCTCAAGGCCGAGGGCTTCCGGCAGGTGGTGCACCTGCGCGGCGTAGAGGAGGTCGATGCCGTGCAAACCATCCGGCGCGACCCGCTTTATAGCAACCGCCAGGCGGAGACGGGGCCGTTTGACATCATCGGGGATATCCACGGCTGCTACCGCGAGCTGTGCGAGCTGCTGGGGAAGCTGGGGTATGAAGTTTTGCCGGAGGAGGTGCTGGATGCGCGGGATTTAGGCGTGCGCGTGGTGCGTAGTACCCCACCCCCCGGCCCCCTCCCCTCCGGGAGAGGGGGAGCCCAGCGTATTCACTCAATACAGGACTTATCTAGTGAAGAACAAGCTAACGTTGCTGAAGAAGGTGCGTCAGTCTCCCCCTCTCCCGGAGGGGAGGGGGCCGGGGGGTGGGGTAACCGCAAGGTCGTCTTCCTAGGCGACCTCGTCGACCGGGGCCCCGCTTCCCCGCAGGTATTACGCTTGGTAATGAGCATGGTGCGCGATGGCCTGGCCCTGTGCGTGCCCGGCAACCACGATATCAAGCTGCTACGCCACCTCAACGGTAAAAACGTGTCGCTCACCCACGGCCTGGCCGAAACCGTGGCCCAGCTCGCAGGCGAAACGCCCGCTTTCAAGGAGCAGGTGAGGCTGTTTCTGGATGGTCTCGTCAGTCACTACGTGCTCGATGGCGGCCGGCTGGTGGTGACCCACGCCGGTATGCCCGAGGCCATGCAGGGCCGGGGCTCGGGGGCGGTGCGCAGCTTCGCGCTGTTTGGCGAAACCACGGGCGAGATTGATGAGTTTGGCCTGCCCGTGCGCTACGCCTGGGCAGCCGACTACCGGGGCCGCGCCACGGTGGTGTACGGCCACACGCCCGTGCCCGAGCCCGAATGGCTCAACAATACCATCGACATCGATACGGGCTGCGTGTTCGGTGGTCGCCTCACGGCCCTGCGCTACCCCGAGCGGGCGCTCGTGACGGTGCCGGCCCACGAGGTTTATTGCGAGCCCAGCCGCCCGCTCCGTAGCGCCAAGCTCCAGCTTGGCGACGCGCCCGACGAGCCCGCCGCTCTCACCAAGCTGAAGCTTGGTGCTACGGCCCAGCAGCAGCACGACGACCTACTCGACATTCGCGACGTAACCGGCAAGCAGCTCATCAATACGCGCTTGCTCAATACCGTGACCATCCGGGAAGAAAACGCCGTGGCCGCGCTGGAGGTCATGTCGCGCTTCGCGCTCAATCCCAAGTGGCTGCTCTACCTGCCGCCCACCATGTCGCCCACCGAAACTTCGGAGCTGCCCGACCTGCTCGAACACCCCGCCGAAGCCTTCGCCTACTACCAGCGCCAGGGCGTGGCGCGCGTGGTGTGCGAAGAAAAGCACATGGGCAGCCGCGTGGTCGTGGTGCTGGGCAAAGACGAAGCCGCCATTCAGCGCCGGCTGGGCGTGGTGGGCGAGGGGCTGGGCAAGTGCTACACTCGTACCGGCCGCAATTTCTTCACCGATGAAACGCTGGAGGCCGCCTTTCTGGCCCGCCTGCGCGATGCCCTCACGGCGGCCGGCTTCTGGGAGAAATTCGCTACCGACTGGGTGTGCCTCGATGCCGAGCTGCTGCCGTGGTCGGCCAAGGCGCAGGAACTGGTCAAAAACCAGTATGCCGCCGTGGCCGCCGCCGCCGGCGCGGCCCTGCCGCAGGCCGAAGCCGCGCTAGCCCAGGCCGCCGCCCGCGGCCTCGACGGGGCTGCCGCGCTGCTGGCCCGCACCAGCGCCCGCCGCGACGCGGCTACCCACTACGCCGACGCCTATCGCCGCTACTGCTGGCCGGTGCAGTCGCTCGACGACCTCAAGCTGGCACCCTTCCACCTGCTCGCCACCGAAGGCCACACGTACTTCGACCGCGACCACGCCTGGCACATGGAAACCCTGCGCGCCCTGAGCCTTGCCGACCCGCGCCTGCTGCGCGCCACGCCCTACCGCGTAGTCGACCTCACCAGCCTGACCGAGGTCGAGGCCGCCATCGAGTGGTGGACCGACCTCACCCACGGCGGGGGCGAGGGCATGGTGGTGAAGCCCTACGACTTTATCCCGACTACCGGCCGCAGCCTCGTGCAGCCCGCCCTCAAGTGCCGGGGCCGCGAGTACCTGCGCATCATCTACGGCCCCGACTACCTGCTGCCCGGCAACCTGGAGCGCCTGCGCCAGCGCAACATAAAAGGCAAGCGCAACCTGGCGCTGCGCGAGTTTTCGCTCGGCGTCGAAGGGCTGGAGCGGTTCGTGGCCGGGCAGCCGCTGCGCCTGGTGCACCAGTGCGTATTCGGGGTATTGGCCCTGGAAAGCGAGCCCATCGACCCGCGCTTGTAGGTGCCGGAAGAGGGGCAGGGATAGAGAAATAGGCTTGCTTACTACGTGGATGCTAAATAAGCCTATTTCGTTTTTGTTCTTCTTGGTTTGGAAGTAATTATTTGTATAGCAATAGCTTATTGCATAGGTTAGCAAGTGTTTAGCTCGGCTATTGAATGTTATCAAATTATTACCTCGCTGTGCAAAGCTGGTGTTAATTTCCGTATTTCGTAAGTAGTACCCTTTCTCTTCCTTTTCCAGTAACGCTCGTCAGAGCACTTTTTCCATGAAAAAAACGATACTTGCTTTGGCCGGCCTGCTGCTGGCTAGTGCTACTGCCCAGGCCCAGTGGGTGCTGCAGCCCTACTCCTTTTCCAATTCTTACCTGACGCCGTTTTACCTGGATGCCGTGGATGCCAACGTGGTGTGGAGCGCCGGGCTGGACGTTTACGACGGCGAGGGTGGCGATGAGGTGGCCCACACCTCTAACGGCGGGACTACCTGGGCTACTACTGCCATCAGCAACCTGAGCGCCGACGAAGTAATCACCGGCGTGGCGGGCCTGAGCGCCACCACGGCCCTGGTATGCACAGTAGACAACGGCGTCGGTGGCGGGCGCATTCTGAAAACGGTGGACGGCGGCACGACCTGGACGGTGCAAACCACGACCAGCCAGTTTGCCACGGCTGACAGCTATCCGAACGGGATTGCGTTTTTTAACGCGACGGAAGGCATTTGCTTTGGCGACCCAGCCACCGGGGCTGGCAAGTTTGAAATCTATCGCACCACCGACGCGGGCGCTACCTGGGTGGCCGTGCCGAGTGCCAACCTGCCGGCAAGCCAGGCGTCGGAGTACGGGGGCATCAACCAGGTGTCGATGGCCGGCAATAGCTTCTGGTTTGCAACAAACAAGGGCCGCATCCTCGGCTCGGTCGATAAAGGGCTGACCTGGACGGTAAGCGATACTAATTTTGGCGCCACCGTTCCGCTGATTAGCTTCCGCGATGCTCAGAACGGCATCGCCCTCAACACCAATACCGGGGCCATGCTGGCCACCACCAACGGCGGCAGCACCTGGAGCCCGGTGTCGTACACGGGGCCGCTGCACGGCTTTGCCCTGCACAATGTGCCGGGTAGCAATACCTACCTATCGGTGGGGCTGGACTCGGATGCGGGCTCGTCGTTCAGCCGCGATAATGGCGTGACGTGGACGGCCATCGAGTCTACTCTCAACCACGTCTCGGTTGATGTCGTGAGCCCAACCGTTGCCTGGTCGTCGACCTACAATGCTGCCGACCTCTCGGGCCTGGGCGTGTATAAGCTAACCAGCACGGCCCTCGGCACCAGGCAAAACGTAGCCTTGCAGCAGGGCCTGAGCGTGTACCCTAACCCCAGCGCCGACGGCCAGTTTACGGTGGCGATGGCCCAGGGCCGGCCCGCCGAGGCGCAGGTAACGGTATTCGACGCGCTGGGCCGCAGTGTGTACACCCGCACCGTCGCCACCGCCGCTCCCACCTTCACCATCGACCTGGGCCGGCAGGCCCTGGGCGTCTATACCATGCAGCTACGCACCGAAGGCGGCGTGGCCCAGCAGAAGCTGGTGATAAAATAAGCTGGCCGAAAGTGGTTAAAAGATAAATACTTAGCCAAATAAAAAAGCGAGTGGCGCTACCGCCACTCGCTTTTTTATTTGGTGTGGGACCAGTCCTTAGCGCGGGCAGGCCACGGGCAGCAGCGTGTACTTGGCGTCGAAGGTCAGGGCATGGGGCTTCTCAAATACCGTCTTACCCTGGCGCTCCACTACCGGGCCGAAGCCTTCGATAAAGCCAATGTCGCGGCGCAAAAACGCTACCTGCCGCACCGACGTCGTGCCCTCCGACTGGAAGGTGTAGTCGGCCAGCAGCGTGTCGCCGTGCATAGTGCCGCTGATGGTGCCCTGGTTGCGGTCTTTCTCGAAGTAGTGGTACGTGAGCTGGCCCGTCAGGGTGGGCTGGGTGGCTTGCAACGTCAGGCGCACCGTGTCGGTGGCCGACGTGTGGGCGTAGCACTGCGGGCCGGCTGCGGCCGTGGGCTCCTGGGTGGTTGGCGAGCTTTGCTCGTGGCAGGCGGTGAGCAGCCCCAGGCTGGCGGCAAAAAGGGCGAGGGCGGTTTTCTTCATAAGAAAGCGGTGGCGAGGTAAGAAACCGCCAGGGCTGGGCGGCAAAAATACGCGCACAAAAAAACGCCGCCCCGGTGCCGGGGCGGCGTTTTTTAAAATCCTGGCAAAAACTAATACGGCTTAGCGTCGTGGGCTACGGCCTCAGCTTGGCCTACTGCCTCGGCAGCCTGGCCTTCATTGTACTGGTTGCCACCGTCAGCGTTGGCGTTAGCGGCTTTCAGACCGTCGGCCAGGCGCTTGCCCCAGTCGGCGTCGCAGTTGGTGCACAGCTCAATCATCTTGTCCTGCACTACTTTGGCGGCGTCGGAGAGGGCACTAATCATGTTGTTAACGAGGTCGTCGCGCTCCCAGTCTTCGTGCTGGCGGTAGCGGTCACCGGCCTGGCCGAAGTTGTTGGTGCGGTCGATGGTTTGGCGCACCAGCTTGGCCGCGTAGTAGGGCGTGTGGTCGGGGCCTTGCGAAGCCGACTCGCGCAGGCCGTTGAGGCTGCTGGGCTCGTAGTTGGTGTGCAGGTTCTGGCCGGGGGCGGCATCGACGTGGTACGTCATCTGGCCGTCGCGCTGGTTGGTAGCCACGTGCTTTTTGGGCGCGTTGATGGGCAGCTGCAAGTAGTTGGGGCCCACGCGGTAGCGCTGGGTGTCCGAGTACGAGAAGGTGCGGCCTTGCAGCATCTTGTCGTCCGAGAAATCGAGGCCGTCCACGAGTACGCCTGTGCCGAAGGCCACCTGCTCTACTTCGGCGAAGTAGTTTTCGGGGTTGCGGTTCAGCGTCATCATGCCCACGGGCAGGTGCGGGAACTTGTCTTCGGGCCAGATTTTGGTGTCGTCGAGCGGGTCGAAGTCCAGTTCGGGATGCTCATCGTCCGACATAATCTGCACGCGCAGCTCCCACTTGGGGAAGTTGCCCTTCTTGATGTTGTCGAACAGGTCCTGGGTGGCGTGGTTGAAGTTCTTGGCCTGAATGGCTTCGGCTTCGCCGGCGGTCAGGTTTTTCACGCCCTGCTGCGGCTCCCAGTGGTATTTCACCAGCACGGCTTCGCCCTGCGCGTTTACCCACTTGTAGGTGTTCACACCCGAGCCCTGCATCTGGCGGTAGTTGGCCGGGATACCCCAGGGCGAGAACAGGAACGCCACCATGTGCATGGCCTCCGGCGTGTTGCAGATGAAGTCGAAAATGCGCTCGCCGGTCTGGCGGTTGAATACCGGGTCGGGCTTCTGCGAGTGAATCAGGTCGGGGAACTTGATGGCGTCGCGGATGAAGAACACCTTCAGGTTGTTGCCCACGAGGTCCCAGTTGCCGTCTTCGGTGTAAAACTTCACCGCGAAGCCGCGCGGGTCGCGCAGGGTTTCGGGCGAGTGGCCGCCGTGGCCCACCGTTGAGAAGCGTACGAATACTGGGGTTTCTTTACCCTTGGTGTTGAACAGCTTGGCGCGGGTGTACTTTTCAATCGGCTCGTCGCCAACGGTACCGTAGGCCTCAAACGTGCCGTGGGCGCCGGCGCCGCGAGCGTGCACCACGCGCTCGGGGATGCGCTCGCGGTCGAAGTGGCTGATTTTCTCGATAAACTGGTAGTTCTCGAGCGTGGCCGGGCCGCGGTTGCCCACGGTGCGCAGGTTCTGGTTGTTCGAAACGGGGTGGCCCTGGCGGGTAGTCAGGGTTTGGGCGTTTTCGCCGCTGGCAGTGCGCTGGTCTTGCGCCGAGCCAACGCCGTTGACGGCGGTGCCGGTGCCATTCGCAGACGTGTGCTGTCCGTTCTGGTCCGAAGAATTCTCTTGGGTGGCCATTGGTAAACTAGGGGTAGAGAGGTGGAAAGAAATCTAGAGAATAGCCAGCGAGCTGCGCCCACCCACTGGCAATGAGGATAAGCCGAAGCGCGTAGGGTTGGGGCCAACCTCTACACGACCTGGGATGCTAGCACTACAACCTAGGGTGCGGGTTGGTTTCGAATGGTTGAGCCTACTATCTTGAAACGCAATTAATTTAGCAGGACAGTTTAGGGTATATTTTCTTTTAGCAATCAGTAATATTACTGCCGCATTTGGCTAGTTTGGGTAGCCAGCGCAATAGCCGTATTTTACACGTTGGCCGGTTAGGTGGGGAGGGTTGAAGCACATAGGCTCGGGTGGCTAGGGCGTAAAAAAACGCCGCCCCGTTGCCAGGGCGGCGTTTTCTCAACTTTAAAAACAGCAACTACGCCTTTGCCAAATCAAAGCGGTCGGCGTCCATCACCTTGGCCCAGGCGGCCACGAAGTCGCGCACGAATTTCGCGCCGGCTTTGTGGGTGCCGTAGACTTCGGAGATGGCGCGCAGCTCCGAGTTCGAGCCGAAGATGAGGTCCACGCGGGTGCCGGTCCACTTCACCAGGTTGGTTTTGCGGTCGCGGCCTTCGAATACCTGGTCGGTATTGGAAGTAGCCTGCCAGGTGGTGCCCATGTCGAGCAGGTTCAAGAAGTAGTCGTTGCTGAGTACGCCGGGGCGGTCGGTGAACACGCCGTACTTCGAGCCATCGTAGTTGGCGTCGAGCACGCGCAGGCCGCCTACCAGCACCGTCATTTCGGGCGCGGTGAGGGTCAGGAGCTGGGCACGGTCGATGAGCATGGCCTCGGGGGCCGCCTCGTGGTTGGCCGCCAGGTAGTTGCGGAAACCATCGGCGTGCGGCTCCAGGGCGGCAAACGACTGCACGTCGGTTTGCTCGTGGGTAGCATCGGTGCGGCCGGCGTGGAAGGGCACCTGCACGTCGTAGCCGCCGTCCTTAGCGGCCTGCTCGATGGCAGCGGCGCCGCCCAGCACGATGAGGTCGGCCAGCGATACTTTTTTGCCGCCAGTCTGGGCGTCGTTAAACTCCTGCTGAATGCCGGTCAGCACGTCGAGCACTTTCGAGAGCTCGGCGGGGTTGTTGGCATCCCAGTATTTCTGCGGAGCCAGCTGGATGCGGGCGCCGTTGGCACCGCCGCGCTTGTCCGAGCCGCGGAAGGTCGAGGCCGAAGCCCAGGCCGTGCGAATGAGCTGCGCATTGGTCAGACCACTGGCTAGCAGACGGTCTTTCAGCGTGTTGATGTCCTGAGCGTCGATGGCGGTGTAGTCGGCCTTCGGCAGCGGGTCTTGCCACACGAGCACTTCGCTGGGCACCTCGGGGCCGACGTAGCGCGAGAGGGGGCCCATGTCGCGGTGCGTGAGCTTGAACCAGGCGCGGCTGAAAGCGTCGGCAAACTCCTCGGGGTTTTCGTGGAAGCGGCGCGAGATTTTCTCGTAAATCGGGTCTTCGCGCAGGGCGATGTCCGAGGTCAGCATGAAGGGCTGGTGGAACTTGTTGGGGTCGTGGGCGTCGGGAATCATGCCCGCGCCGGCGTCGCCCTTGGGC
Organism: Hymenobacter sp.; assembly: GCF_035709525.1. Taxonomy (GTDB): domain Bacteria; phylum Bacteroidota; class Bacteroidia; order Cytophagales; family Hymenobacteraceae; genus Hymenobacter. The sequence goes on from NZ_DASTEP010000150.1 coordinate 10,348, forward strand.
TTCCACTGGTGCGCCCCGGCGGGGCTCTTGGTCAGCTCCCACTCGAAGCCGAACAGGTTGTTGAAGTAGCCGTTGCCCCACTTGGCGGGGGTGGCGGTCCAGGCGCCTTCGAGGCCGCTCGTGATGGTGTCGCCGGCGTTGCCGGTGCCATACGAGTTGAGCCAGCCGCGGCCCTGCTGCTCAATACCGGCCGCCGAGGGCTCGTGGGCGATGTACTGGGCGGGGTCGGCCGCGCCGTGGGTTTTGCCGAAGGTGTGGCCGCCCGCAATCAGGGCTACCGTCTCCTCGTCGTTCATGGCCATGCGGCCGAAGGTTTCGCGGATGTCGCGGGCCGACCCTAGGGGGTTCGGGTTGCCGTTGGGGCCTTCGGGGTTCACGTAGATGAGGCCCATCTGCACAGCGGCCAGCGGGTTTTCGAGCTGGCGGTCGCCGGTGTAGCGCTTGTCGCCGAGCCACTCGCGCTCCGAGCCCCAGTACACTTCCTCCATCGGCTCCCACACGTCGGCGCGGCCGCCCGAGTAGCCGAACGGCTGGAGACCCATCGACTCCAGCGCGCAGTTGCCGGCCAGAATCATAAGGTCAGCCCACGAAATCTGCTCGCCGTACTTCTGCTTGATGGGCCACAGCAGCAGGCGGGCCTTGTCGAGGTTGGCGTTGTCGGGCCAGCTGTTGAGGGGGGCGAAGCGCTGCATGCCCGCGCCCGCGCCGCCGCGCCCGTCGGAGATGCGGTAGGTGCCGGCCGAGTGCCAGGCCATGCGGATGAAGAACGGGCCGTAGTGGCCGTAGTCGGCCGGCCACCAGTCCTGCGAGGTGGTCATCAGCTCAAATAGGTCTTGCTTCACCGCGTTGAGGTCCAGCTTCTTGAACTCCTCCACGTAGTTAAAATCGGCCCCCATGGGGTTCGACAGCGCCGAGTGCTGGCGCAGGATGCCGAGCGGCAGCTGGTTGGGCCACCAGTCGCGGTTGCGGGTGCCGCCGCCGGCCGCCTGCTGCTGCGCGATGCCCGACAGGAAGGGGCACTTGGCCGCCGACGGGTCGTTCATGAAAAACTCCGTGGTGTTAGAGGCTGGCGGGTGCTGATTATGTTCTTGAGACATGGTAAAATAAGGTTAAAGGAGAAAATGCAAGGAATGCCGGGTACCGCCCGCTCGCCGGAAAAGCTGGACAATTTACCGGTTATTGCCGCGTAGCTTCGCAGGCAATGCGGTAAAAAATGAGGGCATGTTGGCGAAAGGGCCGCCAGCTTACTTTCGTTGGTTGACCCGGTCGATTACTGGGTTGGCGATTAAAAAAAGCTGAACAGCTTTTGTTTAACAAAAGTAGTGTTTTTTATCAACAAACTGCACGTCCGACGTTTTTTTGCCTGGTTCTGTTTAACCTGCCTTATCCGCTGGCTCTTTGGCCGAAAGCTATTAGTACCGTCCAGCCAGTGCTTTATCACCCATGCAAACCCGTATTGCCGCCGCCTTGGCTGGGCTCGCCACCCAGCACAACATCCAAATCTTGTACGCCTGCGAGTCGGGCAGCCGGGCTTGGGGTTTTCCCTCGCCCGACTCCGACTATGATGTGCGCTTCATCTATGTACATCCCCGCGACTGGTACCTAGGGCTCGACGAAGGCCCCGATACGCTCAACTTCCCGGTAGACGACGAGCTGGACCTGGCCGGCTGGGAGCTGCGCAAAACCCTGCGCCTACTGCGCGGCTCCAACGCGGCGCTGTTCGAGTGGCTGCAATCGCCCATTGTGTACCACGAGGCACCGGAGTTTCGGGCGCAGCTCGCGCCGCTTTTGCCACTAGCCTTTAACCTCAAAGCCGGCCTGCACCACTACCTAGGGCAGCTGCGGCGCGGGGTAGAAGAGGATTTAGTTGGGGAGAAAGTGCGTCTGAAAAGGCTGTTCTACGCCCTGCGCTCGGCCCTGGCGGCGCGCTGGATACGCGAAAAGCACACGCTGCCGCCGATGGAGTTTGCGCCGCTGCGAACGCTGCTGCCGGCCGAGCTGCAAGGTGTTATAGATGGGTTGCTGGTACAAAAAGCGCATTCCAACGAGAAAACAACAGTGCCCCGGCCGGTGGCGCTAGTTGAGTTTTTGGCAGCGGAATACGCGGCCGGGCAGGCGGCGCGGGCGGGGCTGCCGGTGCCGCGGCAGACGGGGTTGCCGGAAAGCTTGGCCAAGCTGTTTCAACAACTGGTACATGAGGCCGAGCACTGAACTAGCGGCTGACGCTGGCGGGGTAGGAGCCACTAAAAAGAAGGGCTAGTCGGTGTGCAATTCGGCTGGAGCGGGCATCAGCAGGATACGTCACTTTCCCCGGTAGCGGCCCCGGCATCGCGTCGCCTGCGCAATGAATTACAACGGTTACTTCTTAGCCGGGATGCTGGCTTGGGCGACGGCTTGCCAGGCGCAAACCGTGCCGACTACGACCACTGCCCGGCCGACCGGCGAGTTTGGCCAAACGGCTGATAATCTCATCTACTCGGCCCACACGATGGGGCAGCTGCGCCACATCGTCGATTCGCTCAACCTCAAGCACAAGGTGTGCGAGCTGCGGCGCGCCTACCGTAGCCAGCGCCAGGGGCAGGCCCACTACGTGCGCCTGGAAGCGGATGACCTGGCGGCGGCCCGCCAGGCGCTGGCCGCCGGCATAACCCCCGAGGAGTTTAAGCGGCAGTTTCCGCAGGCTGACGTGCAGCGCAATCTACTGGTTATCAGAAAGCAGGAGAATAACGGCCGACTAGCCAAGCGAGAGCCGAGTACGGTTTACGAAAGTATTCCATTCAATAACACCGGCGAATACGAGCTGCGCCTGCCTGGCTCATCGCCCGCGCCGGGGGCTGGCCGGGCAGGCTGGGTAATCAGTAGCTCGCCCAAAACGCCGTATTCGCCAGCCTACGTGGAGGGCTTTTATTTTCCGGCCGGTATGCGCCAGGTTCCGCTGCCGGCCCGCTACGCCGCGCTGGTGCAGTACGCCGACTGTCTGATTGACACTACCGCCCAGATTTACCTGGAGCCGGCCAAGCGCACCGGCGTGCGCTACCGCACTGATATTCCCAAAACCGAAAAAGCGCTGCTCGACTACGCACAGCAGCAAATGCAGCAGCTCACTATGCCTGGCAAGGTTGAACAGCAGACTTACTGGACATCTGAAACGCGGCAAGCCCACCGCCTGGCCAGAATGGACCAGGTAGCCAAGCAGCCCGAGTTTCGGGAGCTGCTGGCGCGGGCCGTGGCCGACCCCGCCACGCTGGGCGCTACCGACGACGAATTTGAAGAGTACGTGGCCCGGTATTTTTCGGCGAAAAAAGCCTTGGAATACAAGCGCAACCGCATTGTGGTGGGCGGGTGCAGCATGGACGACAGCCCCCGCGTGCATGCCCTCGGCATCGCCAAGCTCTCGGCCGAAACCGTGAACTGGGAGACGTTTTTGCGGGCCCACCTCGACATTATGAACGACCGCTTCGAGCGCGTGTCGGATGGCAGCTACGCCCAGGCCGGCCGCCAAACCTACCTGCGCGAGCTGGAAGAGCTGGACATCAACGTGCCCGACCTGATGCTGGGCATCAGCCTGCGCATCGACAATGCCAGCTCCAACCACTACTTCGGCAGCCTCCACCGCCTGGGCCGCGCCCTGGCCGAAACCCAGCAGCCGCAGGCGCTGGAGAACCGCCTGCTAGCCATCATAACCGACCCGGAGCTGGATGATTTCAACCGCGTGCTGGCCTATTATCTGTTCCTGAACTACGCCCAAAACCTGGCCGACAAGGCTGCGCAACCGCAAAAAATAGCGCAGTTGAATGCCGCCGTGCAACAGCTACCAAGCTACCTGGCAGCGCAAGCCACGGTGGCCAAGCCGAAAAACTAGCCTGCTGCTGGCCTGGGCGCCCAAAGCGCGTTTGCGCCCAAGCCGGCGAGCCTTGTGCGGGAGCTGTTTTATTCGCTGCCGAGGAAGGCGCTTATCTTGCCCGCATGACCATCGCCGACCTGCGCCAGCAGCGCCTCATTATCTTCGAAGCCATCAGCGGCAGCCGCGCTTATGGCACCAACCTGCCGCACTCCGATACCGATTTGAAAGGCGTCTTCGTGCTGCCCGAAAAGGCGTTTTTTGGGCTGGAATACGTGCCGCAGGTGGCCAACGAAACCAACGACGAGGTGTTCTACGAGCTGCGCCGCTTTGTGGAATTGCTGCTCAAAAACAACCCCACCGTGCTGGAGCTGCTCGGCACGCCGACCGACTGCGTGGTGTACCGGCACCCACTTTTCGACCAGTTTCGGCCCCAGGATTTTCTGAGCCAGCTCTGCCGCCAAAGCTTCGCCGAGTACGCCGTGGCCCAGATTCGCAAGGCCAAGGGCCTGAACAAGAAGATAAACCACCCCGAGCCGCCCGGCCGCAAGTCGGTGCTCGACTTCTGCTACGTGACGGTGGGCGCCGGCGCGCAGCCCGCCGAAACCTGGCTAGCCCGCCAGGGCCTCACGGCCGCGCAGTGCGGCCTGGCCAACGTGCCGCACCTCACCGACCTCTACGCCCTGTTCGTAGACCGCACGCCTACCCAACACCTGGGCTACCGCGGCCTCGTGCGCGACCCCGACGCCAGCCAGGACGTGCAGCTCTCAGCCGTACCGAAAGGGGAGGAGCCGGCCGCGTATTTATCCTTCAACCGCAACGGCTACAGCTCCTACTGCCGCGTATTTCGTGAATACTGGGAGTGGGTCGAGAAGCGCAACAAGGAGCGCTACGCCAACACCGTGCAGCACGGCAAAAACTACGACGCCAAGAATATGCTGCACGTCTTTCGCCTGTTGCAAATGGCGGAGGAAATCGCCCGCACCGGCCAGCTGCACGTGCGCCGCCCCAACCGCGAGTTCTTACTCCAAATCCGGGGCGGCGAGTTTGAATACGCCGAGCTGGTGGCCGAAGCCGAGCCGCTGGTAGAGCGCGTGGAAGCCGCCTTTGCTACCTCCGCGCTGCCCGCCGCGCCCGATGCGGCGGCGGCTGAGGAAACCCTGCGGCGGGTGCGGCGAGAGTATTATACTATGCAGCAGAATTTTGGATAGAATAAGCGTCCGTCATGGTGAGCGCAGCGAAGCATCTCTCTCGCTTCTCTGCTGAGCTTTCCAACGAAGCGAAAGAGATGCTTCGACTCCGCTACGCTGCGCTTAGCATGACGGATTTGTAAGGGTAGAAAAATAAAATGTATCACAAGTTTCAATAATTATTGAAACTTGTGATACATTTGTTTCGTCAAAGGCGGTAGCTCCGGCACGCAGCCGGTTGCCAGCTAGTTGCGAAGCGCCATGCCCCAGCCCAAGCTTGTTCTCGTCGGTGGAAATGGTTTTCTGGGCCGCCACCTGGCCGCGCACTTCCAAGGTCTGGGCTACCAGGTCGTCAGCATCAGCCGTACCGGCCCCGATAATGTGCGCTGGGATGCCCGCACCCTCGGCCCCTGGGCGCAGGTGCTGGAAGGGGCCGACCTGCTGGTGAACCTGGCCGGCCGCTCGGTCGATTGCCGCTACTCCGAGGCCAACCGCCAGGCTATTCTGGCCAGCCGCACCGAGAGCACGCGGGTGCTGGGCGCGGCCGTAGCCGCCTGTGCCCGCCCGCCCTGCGTCTGGCTAAACTCTTCAACCGCTACCATTTACCCCGATACGCGCGGCAACGCGCCCGCCAACGTGGAAGCTAACCCCACGCCCGGCGGCCCGTTTTCGGAAGAGGTAGGGCGGGCCTGGGAAGCGGCATTTTGGGCGGCCCCCGCGCCCGCCGCCACGCGCCGCGTGGCCCTGCGCACGGCCATCGTGCTGGGAGCCGATGGCGGCGCGTTCCCGGTGATGACGCGGCTGGCGCGCTTCGGCCTCTGCACGCCGCAAGGCACGGGCCAGCAGTGGGTTAGCTGGCTGCACGTGCGTGATTTCTGCCGGGCGGTGGAGTTTCTGGCGCAAGCCGAAAACCTCAGCGGCCCCGTCAACCTCTGCGCCCCGCACCCGCTGCGCAACCGGGAGTTCAACACCCTGCTGGCCCGCGCGCTACGCCCGCTCCTGAAGCTGCCGCAGCCCCGCTGGCTACTTGAAATCGGGGCCTTCGTGCTCCGCACCGAAACCGAATTGATTCTCAAAAGCCGCAAGGTGTACCCCGAGCGGCTGCTGGCGGCGGGGTTTCATTTTGAGTATGAGCGGTGTGCGGCGGCGGTGGGGGAGTTGCTGCCGGGTATTATTTCGCGCAGTGTCTCGCAGTGTTGAAGCGCAGTGTCTCGCAGTGTTTCTGCTGAATGACACTGCGAGACACTGCGCTTTGACACCCCGAAACACTGCGCGAAAACTTATAGCTACTTGATTTATGAATCCCGACCAACCTGTTCCCGCTCTCACCCTCGCCGAAGCCAAAGCCCAATTTATCAACCTCTGGGGCGTGTCGGGCACGAGCTGGGGCGTGAGCAAAACCCTAGCCCAGGTGCACGCCCTGCTACTCGTTTCGCCCCAGGCCCTGAGCACCGAGGACATCATGGAGCAGCTCAGCATCTCGCGCGGCAACGCCAGCCAGACCGTGCGCGAGCTCATCGACTGGGGCTTGGTTTACAAAGAACTACGCCCCGGCGAGCGCCGCGAGTATTTCGTGGCCGAGAAAGACCTGCTACGCGTGACGCAGTGCATCATTGCCGCCCGCAAGCGCCGCGAGCTCGACCAGATGAAGCGCACCCTCGACCAGCTGGCCCAGCTGCCCGGCGACCTCGCCGACCCCGACTACCGCACCTTCCACACCGTGCTCGCCGACATTCAGCAGCTCGCCGATACCTCCGACAAGCTGCTCACCCGCCTCATGAAAGCCGAGCGCAACTGGTTTCTGGACAAGTTCTTGAAGCTGTTTTTGTAGCCCTTCACTTTACCCCTTTCTCGTATGGAACCCCAAGCTGATACCCCCGCCGAGCGGGGGGCGGAAGCGCCGTGCCCAACCGGTACGGCCAATAAGAGCTGGCGCGACTCGGCCACGCTGTGCGCCTTGGTCGCCATTCTGGGCACGGGTGCCCTGGGCTGCCTGCTGATGCTACTGTCAGTCAATGGATTCAGGCAGTACGGGGCGGTGGTATTTTGCTTGTCACCGGGCATTTGCGGACTGGGGGCGGTGCTACTGCACGAGTGGGCGCGGCCTACGGTAGCCCCCCGCGTGGGGGCGCTGGCCACGGCGGTGGTGGGGCTGCTGGCCGCCCTCACGGCCCTGGGCTTGCTGCTGGCGGGCGGGGCCGAAGGGCTGATTTGCGTGCTCATGGCCCTGCCCTTCGCTTTTATAATGGCGCTGGTCGGCGCGGCCATCGGGGCCATGCTGGCCGGGATGAGCGATAAGTCCCGGCCCTTGCCAATGCTCATGACCGTGCTGGTGCTGTACCCCGCCGCCCAGCAGTACGAGGCCAGCCACCCCGCGCCGATAGTGCCCCGGCTCATCACCACGCAGCTGGAGGTAGCCGTGCCGCCCGCCCAGGTGTGGGCCGCGCTCACGCGGCCGGTGCAGTACCCGGCGGCCACGGGTTGGTTTCGGGCAGGGGTGGTGTACCCCGCGCGCACGGCGTTTGCCCGCGACTCGGCCAGTGGCTGCCGCACGCTGGTGTGCCACTACTCGCAGGGGCTGGCCCGGCTGCCGGTGGTGGCCTGGCAGCCGGGGCGGCAGCTCACCTTCGCTGTGCCCCCGGCCGACATGCCCGCCCCGATGCACGAGCTGAGCCCGTACCCGCAGATTCACGCGCCGCATTTGCACGGGTATTTTCAGGTCGATAGCGGCACCTTCCGGCTGCGGGCGCTGCCCGGCGGGCGCACCTTGCTAGAGGCCCGCACGGTGTATCGGCATAGCATTGGTCCGCAGTTCTACTGGCGGCTCTGGTCTGATTATCTGCTCGATGCCATGCACCAGCGCGTACTGGCCACCCTCAAAGCCGAAGCCGAAACTCTCGCCACTACCCAAGCTCCTGCCCGCCATGACTGAGCTCCTCCAACCCGCGCCCCCGGTAGCCGCCCACTACCGCCCCGCCCGCGTGCGGGCCTTATTCGACCAGCTGGCCGGCACCTACGGTGCGGCCGAGTGGCTGTCGGGCGGGCAGCTGGGGCGCTGGCGGCGCAGCCTGGTGGCCGCCCTGCGCTGGCCCGCCGCCGGCCCTGTGTCAGTGGTCGATTTGATGGCCGGTGGAGCCGAGCTCTGGGAGCCGCTGCGCCAGCGCCTGGGCGCGCGGCTGACCGTGGCGGCCGTCGATTTTTCGGCTCCCATGCTGGCCCGCGCCGCCCGGCAGCACGCCCCCGGCCTCACGCTGCTGCAAGCCGATGCCCTGGCCTCCGGCCTACCGGCCGGTGCGACGGATGCCGTTACCTGTGCTTTCGGCCTCAAAACGCTGGCCCCGAGCCACTACCCCGCGCTGGCCGCTGAGGCCGCCCGCTTGCTGCGTCCCGGCGGCCAACTAGCGCTGCTGGAGTTTGACTTGCCAGCCATGCCTTGGCTGCGAGCGGCTATGCTTACTTATTTGCAGATGCTGCCGGCTACCCTGCGCCACCTGTTCCCGGAAGCGGCTGGCCACGCGGCCCTGCCGCGCTACGCCTGCGCCGGGGTGCGCTGGCCGGCGCTGCTGGCGGCCCTGCGCGCGGCGGGCTTTGGCGCGGTGCGGCAGCGGCGGCTGTGGCCCGGCTGCGCCCGGCTGGTAGTGGCCGAGTGGCCGGGGTAACAGGCTTGTAATTCGGACGGCGGAACCGGCACAGTAAGGCATCTCCATTAAAATGCCCAAATCCTGTACCGCTTGCGCTCAACTAAAAGCCAACCTTTGCGTGTTCATTCACTGCCTTCTCATATGCAGTGCCGATATTACTTATGACGCTTCCTGAAAACCTTCTCATTTCGCGCGGCGAAGTACTTGAGCAGCTTGAAGGTTACCTGAAAGATAACATCTACGAGTTTCTCAAACCCGTGGAAAAAAGCTGGCAGCCCGCCGACTTTCTGCCCGATTCGCGCCGCGATACCTTCTTCGACGAGGTAAAGGAGCTGCGCGAAAAAGCCGCCGCCCTGCCCTACGACCTGCTGGCCGTGCTCATCGGCGACACCATCACGGAGGAGGCGCTGCCCAACTACGAGGCGTGGTTTCATGAAATCGACAACATGAACCGCGACAACGACAACGGCTGGGCCAAGTGGATACGCGGCTGGACGGCCGAGGAAAACCGCCACGGCGACTTGCTCAACCGCTACCTCTACCTCTGCGGCCGGGTCAACATGCGCGAGTTTGAGATTTCGACCCAGCACCTCATCAACGACGGCTTCGACCTGGGCATGGCCCACGACCCCTACAAGTCGTTTGTGTACACGAGCTACCAGGAAATGGCCACCAACGTGTCGCACCGCCGCGTGGGCCAGCTCGCCCGCCAGGTCGGCGACGACCAGCTCTCCAAAATCTGCGGCATGATTGCGGGCGACGAAAACCGCCACGCCCGCGCCTACAAAACCTTCGTAGACAAGATTTTCGAGCTCGACCCGAGCGAGATGATGCTGGCCTTCGAGGAAATGATGCGCAAGAAAATCGTGATGCCCGCCCACTACATGCGCGAGCTGGGCGTGGACATGGGCAAGACCTTCGGCCACTTCACCGACGCCGCCCAGCGCCTCGGCGTGTACACCAGCAACGACTACACCGAGATTCTGGATACGCTCATCAGCGACTGGAAAATCGCCGACCGCACCGGCCTCACGCCCGCCGCCGAAAAGGGCCGCGACTACCTCATGGCCCTGCCCGCCCGCCTGCGCCGCGTGAGCGACCGCATGCCCGTGCCCAAGCTGGAGTACCAATTCCGGTGGATTTCGTAGTTCGGTTTTTAGCTTAGCAAAAAGCGTCGGTTGCCCAGGCAGCCGACGCTTTTTTTAATTATCTGGCGGGCGTAGAGACGCATATTTGCGTCTCCCGTTTGGCGAGCCGAACAACGGGAGACGCAAGTATGCGTCTCTACACCCGATTGTGCCTCAGTGAAATATCAGCAACTGCGCTACAACTTACTGCTCAACCTTAACGCCCTTCCAAAACGCTACCCGGCCCTTGATGCTCTCGGCTTTGGGGCTGGTTTCGGGGTAGTACCAGGCGGCGTCTTTGTTGAGCTCGCCATTCACGCGCAGCGAGTAGTAGCTGGCGCGGCCCTTCCAGGGGCAGGTAGTGTGGGCGATGCTGTCCTCGAAAAACTCCTTTTTGAGGGAATCGGCGGGGAAATAGTGGTTGTTTTCGACCACTACCGTGTCGTCGCTCTCGGCCACAACGGTGTTGTTCCAAATGGCTTTCATAGGTGTAGCGCCAAGCTCCAGCTTGGCGAATCGTTGAGGTAAACCCGGGCGATGCGAGCGCTCACCAAGCTGGAGCTTGGCGCTACATTGAACATTGCCGCCGCCGGGCTTGTTTTCCTGGCCTATCCGATACGTAAGTTATATGGCTCTTGGCGTCCGCTTCCGCGATTTTGTGCCCGACGAAAACCCGGGCGAAAAAGGGTTTGAGCAGCTGCTCAACCTCTTTATGCAGCTCATCAACATTACCAGCGGCGATGTGGGCGAGGCCTTGCAGTGGCTCAACGAGCTCGACAAGCAGTACGACCTCACCGATGACAGCTACGGCATGGGCAATTTCATCGAAGACCTCAAGAAGAAGGGCTACATCGATGAAAATGAGCAGGAGCGGGGCGAGCTGAAAATCACGCCCAAAACTGAGCAGAAAATCCGCAAAAACGCGCTCGAAGAGGTGTTTGGCAAACTCAAGCGCGGCAACACCGGCAACCACCGCACGCCCCACACCGGGCAGGGCGACGAGCAAAGCACCGACCTGCGCGAGTTCCGCTTCGGCGACTCGCTGGAGCAGATTCAGATGACCGAGTCCATCCGCAATGCCCAGCTCAACCACGGCATGGATGGCGATAATTTCATGCTGACCGAGGGCGACCTCGAAGTGCGCGAAAACGAGCACAAGTCGCAGACCAGCACGGTGCTGATGATTGATATTTCGCACTCGATGATACTCTACGGTGAAGACCGCATCACGCCCGCCAAAAAGGTGGCGATGGCCCTGGCCGAGCTCGTGAAGCAGAAGTACCCCAAGGATACGCTCGACGTTATCGTATTTGGCAACGACGCCTGGCAGATTGAGGTGAAGGACTTGCCCTACCTGCAAGTCGGCCCCTACCACACCAACACCGTAGCTGGCCTGGAGCTGGCGATGGATTTGCTGCGCAAGCGAAAAACGCCTAACAAGCAGATATTTATGATAACCGACGGCAAGCCTACTTGCCTCAAAGAAGCCGGCGGCTACTATAAAAACTCGTTTGGCCTCGACCGCAAGGTGGTGAACAAAACCCTGAACCTGGCCGCCGCCGCCCGCCGCGTCAAGATTCCGATTACCACGTTCATGATTACCTCCGACCCGTACTTGCAGAAGTTCGTGGAGGAGTTTACGGAAGTCAACCAGGGCAAAGCCTACTACTCGGGCCTGAAAGGGCTGGGGCAGCTGGTGTTTGAGGACTATAAGAAAAACCGGCGCAAGTCGCTGTAAGAAAGAAAGTAGCGCGAACTTTGTAG
>NZ_DASTEP010000151.1:0-20373 GCF_035709525.1 Hymenobacter sp.
TTAGCTACTAGCTTCACCGATGCCTCGTCAAGGTGGTCGCGATGCCCGTGGCTAAGCAGTAGAAAATCAATATTTTTTAAATCCTCCGCCAAGCAAGGCAGCGCATGGCGACGGGCTAAGCCGAGTGATGAAAAGAGCACCGGGTCAAACAGCAGCGTCGTGGCTGCGATGCGCAGCACAAACGACGAGTGACCGAGCCACACCAACCCGTCGTCCGTGCTGTGCAGGAAGTCGCGGCAGTATACTACCTGCGGCGTCCAGGTATCGCGCTTCTTCTCCTCTTTCTGCGGGTTAGTCGTTAATTGCCAGCGGATAACGGTGCCAAACGTGGGCTCGTACAGCGCCTCGCCGTTGCAAAACTCCTTGCCGATGAGCTTGTTACCAGGGTAGCCGGGGCGGATGGTGCGCAGGGCGTCATTGCGGCGGTAGTGGGCGGGGGCGGGCATAAAGGTAGCGTGGGCAAAAGACCGGTATTCGGCCGTAAAGTTGCTATAGTACCTCGATTGTGGGCCAAAGTTCGTAAGTTGGCCCGCGAAACAATTTCTCCGTTAATTCTCCCTGTTTATGAGCGATAACCAATTTTTGCCGGATAACGACCGGGCCACGTCCATCCAGCTTTCAGCGGAGGAAGCGGCCCGCATCCAGGCCCAGTTTTTTGCCCAGGTCTACGGCTGGATGGCCGCCGGCCTGGCCCTCACGGGCGGCGTGTCTTTGTTTGCGGCCTCCTCACCGGCGCTCATGGAGTTCGTGTTCGGCACGCGCTTCGTGTTTTTCGGCCTAATCATCGCCGAGCTGGTGATAGTCGGCTTCTTGTCGGCCCGCGCCTTTCAGTGGAGCCTGGGGCAAGTGCAGGCGGCATTCGTAGGCTACGCGCTGCTCAATGGCGTGACCCTGAGCATCATATTTCTAGCCTATACCGCCGACTCCATCGCGTCCACGTTCTTCACCACCGCGCTGATGTTTGGGGTGATGAGCGCCTTTGGCTACTTTACTAAGTCTGACCTTTCGGGCTGGGGCAAGCTGCTGAGCATGGCACTCATCGGGCTGGTTATTGCGATGGTAGTCAACATGTTCCTGGAAAGCTCCGAGCTCAATCTTATCACGTCTTTCATCGGCGTTGTGCTCTTCACTGCCCTGGCGGCCTACGATACGCAGAAGCTCAAGCAAATTGCCTTCATCGGCGTAGTAGAAGGCGAGGAAACGAGCAATAAAGCTTCCATCCTCGGCGCCCTCACGTTGTATCTGGATTTTATCAACCTGTTTCTGTTCCTGCTACGCTTCTTCGGCCGCCGCCGCTAGTAGCTTGACTAACAGTTAAAAAGGAAAGCCCCGCTGAACGCTCAGCGGGGCTTTCCTTTTTATTTCTACTCAAATTTACGGCTTTATCGCCGCCGCGCTGGCGAGCCACGCCGCTCGCAAATCCTTTTGCGCCTGGGTGGCGCTCATTTTCTCCACATTTTCCATGGGCTGCACCTGCACGTTGGTGTCCTCGGTGAGCACTACTTGGGTGGTGCGCTCCACGCCGGCGCGGCTGCGCACGCGCACGGGTACGAGGTCGGCGGGCGTGTGGCGGCGCATCACGCCTTCGAGAGTAGCCAGGTCGGTGATTTTCACGCCGTCGAGAGTCATAATCTCGTCGCCCCGGTCAATGCCGGCCTTGTAGAGGCCCGAGCCCATCGTGGTATTGCGCGCCAAAATGCAGCGGCCATCCTCCGTAAACTCGACCTGCCGGGGCAGGGCGGCGGCCAGCACCTTATTCGGAATCACTGCCAGGCCGGCCAGCGCCAAGTTTTCGGCGAAGCGCGGGGCCTCGTGCCCGTAGATGTAGCGCCGGAAAAACGTGCCCGCAAAAGCCGTATCCTTGGCCACCGTGCCCAGCACGCGCTGCAAGTCGGGCAGGGTGTAGGGCTTGGCGGGGGCGAAGGCAGGCATCTGGGGCTTGCCAAACTCCTGCCACAAGGCCAGCATGTACTTGTCGAGCGAGGTGCGGTAGCGCTGGCGCAGCTGCAAATCGAGCGTGAGCGCAATGCCCGCGCCTTGGTAATAATATGATAAATAGGTGTTTACCCGGTTGTTGGGGTCCACACTGGTAGCGGCATCTACGAAGCCCGCCTGCCGGCTCATGTCCACGGCCGAGGCGTAGCGCGCGCCCGGCGAGTTTACCCGCACGTTCACCCACTGGCTTACTTTGTCGAAGAACTGCTCGTTGTCGTAGTAGCCGGCGCGGCGCAGCATCAGCTCGCCGTAGTACTGCGTGAAGCCCTCGCCGAACCAGAGCGCGTCGCTCATGTTCACGCGCTGAAAATCGAACGGCTCCAAGCCCTTCGAGCGCAGGCGCTCGGTGTTGTAGGCGTGGAAAAACTCGTGCGAGATGGTGCCCAGGTCGCGCAGCGCGCCTTCCTCATTCAGGGGCAGGGGTGAGGTCAGCGAGGTCGAATTGCGGTGCTCCATGCCATCACTGCTCGTTTGGGGCAGGTAGTCGGCCAGGAAGGTGTAGCGGCCGTAGTCGAAGGCCGGGTATTCGCCCCCGAAGATGCCGGCCGCCTCGCGCACCACCTGCTGGGTTTTCTTCACCAGCGTTTCTACCTCGCTGGCGCTGCCGGGGTAGAAGGTCGCCATCTCGAAGGTGCGGCCGCCGTCCTGCCAGGTGTGCAGCGCGTGCTGCGCGCCCAGCACCACCGGGCTGTCCATGAGGTACTGCAAATTGGGCGCGGCAAACGTGGTGCGGTCGTCGCCGAGCGGGCGCAGCTGGGTGGCTACCTTCCAGCCGTTGGGTAGGTCAAACTTTACCTCGGCCGCTCGGTTTTCCAACCCCTGCCCGTAGCAGAGCGTGGCCGGCATATTGAGGTGGGCGTGCTGCTGGTCGATGCCCGCGTAGGTGCCATCCGAGCGGTCGCCGTACAGGGTGTACTCCACCTGCACCGTGCCATCGGCCCCCGGCTTAATGTCCCACGAATAGGGGTCATTACGGCTGATGTTGAGCAGTTTGCCGCCGCCATCGGTCGCCGTCACGTAGTACACGTTCTTGATAAACTCGTGCAGCGCGTAGCGCCCCGGCGACGAGCGCGCCATCCGCACCGTCAGGTTTTTGCCAGGCGTCAGCCCCGCAAACGTGGCCTTGATGCGTGCCTCGTGGTGCACCGCGTTCGGAAACGACACCGCGTAGCGCACGGCCGGCCCGGTAGCCGCCTGCCGCGCCGCCGGGGCCGGAGCAGGCTCGGCCGGGGGCGCAGTAGCGGTGGGCTTGGCGGCAATAGGAGCCGGCTTGGCGGCAATAGGAGCCGGCTTGGCTGCTGCGGGGGCGGCGGGTTTGGCCGGGGCAGGTTTTGCAACGGCTGGCTTCGCGGCCGGGGCGGCGGGCTTAACTGGTGTGGTTTGGGCCAGGGCGGTAGCGGGGAAGCCCAGTGTGCCCAGCAGCCCTAGATAATAAACGGAAATAAATGTACGCATAGTAAAAAATCCTATTTAATAGTTGAAATGCCTATTTTCAATCGGTTATCTAGCTTGAATGGTGCAAATTAAACAGCAAAAGCCCGTTGCGCCAGCCGTGCTGGCTCATATTACGAGCAAAAGCCCGAATTAGCGCCATACCTGGCCGACGATGAATCCAAAATAAAAATCTGATTGATAGCGTATTGAGTTGCCAAGCGCGGCCAGCGCCGTGGGCCACGGCGGCAGCTGCCGCGCCCGCAGCCCCACGGCCGCCCCAAAAAATAAATACATGGCCCGCAGCAGCCCGCGCTGCCACCAGCGGCGCGGCGGCTGGAAGTCGGCCACCAGCCACGGCGCGCCTGGCCGCCGCGCTGCCTGCAAGTGCGCCATCGCTTCTGGAAAATCGTCTAGCGTAAAGCAGTCAAGCACGAAAAAGGTAATGACAGCATCGAACTGCTCGCCCGGCTGCAGGTCGCGCTCGCTGCCCTGCCGAAACTCGACCTGCGACTGCTTTCCGGGCGCATGGGCTGCTAGCCGCGCCCGCGCCTGTGCCAGCATGGCGGCCGAGGTTTCGAGGTAGAGCACTTGCGCCGCCGGGCACTGCCGCAGCAACTCGGTGAGCACCCAGCCCGGCCCGCCGCCCAGCACCAGCACCTGCGGCGCGGGGCCGGCCAGCGGCAGACCCGCGCGCAGCGCCGCCAACTGCGCCCGCCGCTGCGCCTGCCCAAATACTACCTGCGCCAATTGGTCGTACACGCGGGCCACGCGGCCAAAATCAGCGGGCGGGGAGGTAGTAGGGGAGGCCATGACGGAGCGTGAAAAGGCGGAGTAGAGGCAGAAGACGCAGCCAAAAAGCCACCAGCCGATAAATTGTTAAAAAAATATTCATCGGCAAGTAGCTGAAAGACAATTTTTCGTCTCCCCGCGCCGGCCGCCGAAGCTTAAAAAAAGAGCGCCGGCCTTGTTTTAGTCGAAAAAAGCCCCCTATCTTTGCAGCATCAAACAACCCCACCGACCGGGTGGCCTAGTTTGGCAGCTGCGCTTGTGGCGAAATTGGTAGACGCGCTGTCTTCAGGCGGCAGTTCCGCAAGGTGTGAGAGTTCGAGTCTCTCCGAGCGCACAGAAAAAGCCAGTCCCTTACCGGACTGGCTTTTTTGCGTTTAAGCCCAAGCGGCCAGTAGCCGAAATAGCCGCGCTGCGGCAGCCAAAGCGGCCGGAATTTCGTTGAAAATGGCCCGCCCATCTCTTTGCCGTATGCCCCAGCCCAGTGTCCCGCCCGATTCAGTAGCCGCCGCTACCCCCGCGCGGGCGGCGGGCCTGGCGGGGCTGCTCACGGCCGAGGTGGTAGTAGGGGCGGCGTTGTTTGTGCTGGCGTTCGGGGTGTTTTTCTACCTCACGCGGGTGGTGTTTCTGTATCATTCACAGGTGTTTGATAACTGGGGTTTTGCCCAGATGGACTACCTGCGCGCCGCGCACCCGTGGACGCTCACCTTCGTCAAGTTCTTGACCTTCTTCGGCTCCATCTGGTTTTTTGTGCCCGTCAGCCTGCTCACGCCCTACCTGCTGCACCGCGCCGGCCTGCGCCGCTACGCCATCGAGCTGCTGGTGTCGATGGGCGGCGGTTTTGCGCTTAATCAGCTGTTGAAAGCCGTCTTTCACCGCCCCCGGCCCAGCACGGCGCTCCTGCACCAGTACGGCCTCAGCTTCCCGAGCGGGCACGCCATGATGAGCATGGCCTTTTATGGCTGCCTGGCCTGGCTGGCCGTGCAGCACGGCCGCCGCTGGGGCGTAGCCGGGGCGCTGGTAGTATTTTGCCTGCTCATCGGCCTCACGCGGGTGTATTTGCACGTGCACTACCCCACCGACGTGGTAGCGGGCTTCGCGGCTGGCACCGTGTGGCTGGTGCTGTTGCGAACGGGCATCCGGGTGTTCTGGAAGGAAAAGAAAATACCGGGCGAGGCGGCCAGCGTGAGCGAGTAGGGGCGGGGCCTGTACCCGAAAAAGTCTTATAGACGAGTGTCATGCTGAACGCAGTGAAGCATCTCTACTGCTTCATCCGAACTACTCAATGAAGCGGCAGAGATGCTTCACTGCGTTCAGCATGACGCTTGTTTATAAGACATTCAATTTATTGCTACAGCTTCACCCGCACGCGTAGGGCCAGCAAGCCCTTCACGCCTTGTAGCTCCTCTAGCTCCAGCTCCTCAATGCCGTCTTCGAGCAGCTTGCGGTCGTGCAGGTAGTCGATGTACTCGAAGTACTCGGTAGCCTCGCGGGCCTGGGCATACACCAGCGCCAGGCAGCCGGGCTGGGTGAGGCGCTCGCCGGTGCCGAGCACGGTAGCCTTGTCGATGCGCTTCTTAATTATTTCGTAGCGAATGTTATACGCGCCGTCCACGTCGAACTGCCGCTCATCTTGCCGGAAGCGGATGCTGAGCGACTGCGAGTGAATGAGGATGAGCTGCGTGGTATCGAGCGGCACGGCCAGCTCGGCCTTGAGGGCGTGGGTGCGGCGCGTGATTTCGACCATCACCAGCAACTGCCACAGGCGTAGGTTTTTGAGGAAAATCAAGTCGAATGGCTTGTCCTGCACCAGGCTGCCGCCCACGTAGATGTTGAACTCCACGCCATCGGTTTTGAAACGCTGGAAGTAGTGCGGAAACATATGCTGCGCCTTCTCCTCCTCCTGGTCGAGGTAGTCGCTGATGGTGTCGTTGATGCGCGTCACGCTTTCCTCAAAGGCCTTGCGGCGGTTGTAGAGAATGCCCAGGCGCGGGTCGATGTGCTGCCAATAGTTAGTAATCGTGGGCCGCAAATCGGGGATATTCTGGGCCAGGTACTCAAACAGCGGCTCGGCCTGCGTGCGCAGCGAGTCGTAGATGCTCACCTCGTCGCCGCTGATGATGCCCTGGCGCAGCCGCCGCAGGTTTTTGGTAACGTAAAACGTGAGCTCGTCCAGAATGGGCAGCGCCTGGTATTCGGAAGCCTTCTTGAGCACTTGTTTGGCCAGCGTGAGGTGCTCGATGAGGTCGCCCTGCACGGCCTCGTTGCGGGCCACGCTGCTACCCCGGATGTCGCAGGAGCCGTGCAGCGGGTACACCTCCTCAAACACGATGGGCTCCATCTCGGCCGAGCGGTTGCCATCTTCGTGCTGGGCCAGCAGGCGGCGGGCCGCGTCGTTGAAGCGCCATTCCATAGTCGGGTGAATGGCGGTAAATTTCTCTTTGATAACGGCTTGAATGCGCGTTTCCAGGTCTTCGGCGTTGCGCTTCACCGCTACTGCGAAGAGCGGCACGAACTGCTTCACCAGCTCCATATCAAACTCGTTGAGCGCGCCCACCTCGGGCGAGCCCAGCTCTAGCAGGCCCACCGTGTCGGGGCCGTAGGGCAGCAGCGCCAGAATGGCCGACCGGATGCCGAGCTTCAGAATCTGCTGGCGCATGTCTTCGGGCAGCTCGGGCGCGGTTGTCACGTCTTCGAGCACCAGCGGCTGGCGGTCGGCCAGCAGGCGGTCATACAGCTGCTGAAAGCCGCTCACCAGGCTGTAAGTCTGCATCTGCTTGGTGAGAAAGCTGTGGTTGATTTTGCGCCCAAAATCCACGAAGGCCTTCTTGCGCTCGTCATACGCCGCAATGCCGAGCTGCAAGGCCGGCCGCGCAAACAGCACCCGCAGCTTTTCCTGAATCTGCTCCAGGCGGTCGGAGGCTTGCAACACGTCGCGCTCCAGCAGGTCGTACTTCAGCTCCGACAATATTTCCTGGGTCGTAACGTCCACGAGCTGAAGCAGATTAAAACCCTCCAGCGCGAAATACTCGGGCGGCAGCAGTTCATACCACAGCTCCAGCCGGTGGCGGTTGTGCAGCAGGTGCTGCACCTGCTCGGGGCTGAGCACGGGCTTGTCGCCCACCACCCGCACCCGCACGAATGACGAATCGAAATTGACGCCGTAGTGCCGGTAAAGCCCTATTCTATAATCAGGTACCGTAAAAATAAGCCCGCCGTAAATGTCCGGTATCTCGGCCCCGTACTCGCGCCCCAAAATGAGCAAATAGGCCATCAACGCCATGTGCCGCTCCATGGTGGCATAGTCGATGTTGAGCGGCTGCTTGATGGTACGGTCCTTGCCCATCATCACCTCCGCAAAGCGGCCGGTGTAGTAGAAGCTGCGCCGCTGAAACGGCGGAATGGCCCCGCTGATGGCCGTAGTGGCCGCCGCTGGCGGAAACACGGCCAGCATCAGCATATCTACCAGCTCCTGCGTATCGTCGAGCTGCTCGATGCTGTCGAGGGTGCCGCGGCAGCAGGCGTGCTCACTCACCTCGGCCAGCACGGTGCGGGCCATGCGCGCAATGCCGGGGTTTGGGTCTTGCTCGCGGGCCCGCCAGTAGTCGATGAGCGGCTCTAGGCTGAGGCGGGTAGCGAAGGGAAACTTGCGGGGGCCGGTGGGCGCGGGAGCGGTGCCCGGCCCCTGGGCGGGGGCGGGCAGCAGGGCGTCGTCGAGCGCGGGCGCGAGCAGGTCGGCGGGGGCAGGCATGGGGCGGGCAGGTTTTGCAGAAAGTAGCGGTATATACGCAAGCCTGGCGCGGGCGGCGCGCTAGCTCTTTTTGAGCACGGTGATAATGGGAGCGTCCACCGGGGCCGTCACATCTTTGGGCGTCCGGCTGGTGGCGCTGGTGTCATTGGCTACCGGGTTGAACTCGAAGCGTTTGCCTTCATTTTCGTAGCAGGTGCAGCAGCCTTTAGCCTTATAGTCGCCGGCCAGCTTGATGCTGTCGACCTTAAACACGAAGCGGCTGACCACCTTGCGGCCCGCTACCTGGTCGGTACGCACGGCCACGATGCGGTAGTCGTAGGCGTTGAGCTTGGTAGTGCGGCCGGCTGAGGCAAACGGGGCAGCATTGTTGATAACGAACGAGTTATTAACTAAATCCTGGCCGTTGGGAGTGAGCGCGTAAGTCAGCAGCTTGGTTTCGCGGCTGGCGAGGATATTCTTAGCCGGGTTGGGGTTGATGATGCGCGTCACGAGCAGCGTATCGACATCGGAGGCCGCGAAGCCGCCAGGACCGCCAATTTGAAAGCTGAACGCGAGCTCGTCGGCCCGCTCATCTTTGCAGAGGCACACGCTATTGGCGCAGCAGCCGGCCATTGCCAGGCAGGCGGCCCCGGCCGACAGGGTGCGCAGAAAATTCAGTTTAAACATAAGCCAGCGGGTAGGTGCCAGAAAGAAGCCCGGCCCCGGCCGCCTGCCAAGGGCAAGCCAGCCGGGCCGGGCTACAAAGGTCCGCAGGCCGCCGATTATTGCGGGGCGGCCCCAAATAAATTAGTGCTTGGTGCTGCTCATGCCCGTGCTGGCCGACGAGGGCAGCGTGGGGTTGTTGACCGCGCCGCCGGCCAGCAGCAGGGGCGAGAGGCGGGTAGCGGCCGAGTCGAGCTGCGGGCGCACCTGGTCGAGGGCCTGGCGCAAGGCCAGCACGTCGGCGAGGCGCGGGGCGTCGGTTTGCGAGTAGCCGTGGTACATGGCCACTTTCACGTTGCTGGTGCCTTTGCCGGTGTAGGTGCCCAGCAGCTGGCCGGCGGCATCCATTACCTGTACTTCAGCTTCGATGTCCGTATTGTACCACTCCAGCGGCGCGCCAAACAGGCTGGGCACCAGCATCGTCACTACCTGGGCAGCTTGCAGGCTGCGGCCCTTGCGGGTGGTGTGCACCTTGGTCACTACCAGCCGGATGTAGCCGTAGGTGGCCGTGTCGGTCGCCTCTACCACGTTGTGTTGCAGCTCCGACTTAAACAAGCGCAACGGGTCCTCGGGCAGGGCACCGTCGTTCATGGCCAGGGGGCCCGGGTCGGCGGTGATTTCCATCGGCGGCAGGCGCTTGGCAATGACGGCGGTGGGCGTGTGCGTGAAGCTGCCTTTTACCGACATGCACGAGCTTAACCCGGCGGCGGTGAGGGCGAGGAGCAAGGCGGGGCGGCCCAGGAGTGCTAATACTTTCATAAATTATTATAAAAAATGACGTGGTACTTAACTAAGAAAAAGTAGGCGAATAGACCAATATTATTGAATTAAACTAATTTTTGCTCTAAAGTAGTTCACGACTTTCAATTTGCCAAAAAAATAGTTTTGTGCTAAGCCGCTCGCCGGACCGGGCGCGCTGGGTTAACCCCTGGCGCGCCTCTTAAATTCCATATAGCCAATTAAACGTGGTGCGCCGCCAACGGTTCAGCTTCGAGCAAATCGGGCGGGGCCACGTAGTTGTCGATGAACTCGCCTTCCCAGCGGGCCACTACCGCCGAAGCCAGGCAATTGCCGAGTACATTCACGGCCGTGCGGGCCATGTCCATGAGCGCGTCGATGCCCAAAATAATGAACACCGGCCAGGCCGGCAGGTTGAAAGACGGCAGCGTGGCCAGCAGAATAACGAGCGAAGCGCGGGGCACGCCGGCTACGCCTTTGCTGGTGAGCATCAGGGTGAAAACCAACAGCATCTGGTCGCCAAACGAGAGCTGGATGCCGGCTGCCTGCGCCACGAATACCGAGGCCAGCGAGAGGTAGAGCGTGGTGCCATCGAGGTTGAAGGAGTAGCCTGTGGGCATCACGAAAGCTACGATGCGGCGCGGCACCCCGATGCTTTCCATGGCCTCCATGGCGCGGGGCAGGGCAGCCTCGCTGCTGGTAGTGGCGAAGGCGATGCTCATGGGCTCGGCCACCGCCGCCACGAAGCGCCGCAGCGGAATGCGCATGAGCAGCGCCACCGGCAGCAAAATCAAGAGAATGAAACCGATGAGCGCCCCATAGAGCGTGAGCAGCAGCTGAAACGCATTGAGCAGCGGCCCGAAGCCCAGCTTGGCCACCGTGTAGGCCATGGCCCCGCCCACGCCCAGCGGCGCAAAAAACATGACCACGTTGGTGAACTTGAACATGACTTCCGAGAGGCTTTCGCAGAAGTCGAGCATCATGCGGCGGGGCTTGGCCGGGGTGAGGGCCAGGCCGATAGCGAAGATGATGGCGAACACTACTACTTGCAGTACCTGCCCCTCGGCCACCGATTTGGCGATGTTTTCGGGGAAGATGTGCAGGATGATGTCGGCCACCGACTGCGGCGCGGCCACGGCCAGCGCGTCGGCTTTTTCGGCGATGGCCGTGTGCTTGATGCCCACGCCGGCCTTGGTGAAATTGATGGCCGCCAGCCCGATAAACAGGGCAAACGTGGTGACTATCTCGAAGTAAATAAGCGCCTTGAGGCCCATGCGCCCCACCTGCTTGAGGTCGGCGTGGCCCGCAATACCCACCACCAGCGTGGCAAACACCAGCGGCGCGATAATGGTCTTGACCAGCCGCAGGAAGGCGTCGCTGAGCACCTTCAGGTTGAGGGCCACGCCGGGAGCGTCGTAGCCCAGCTCGATGCCGATGAGCATGCTCACCACTATCCAGAGGGTAAGCGAGCGGCGCGGGGCCACGGCCCAGGCCAGGGCGGCCAGTGCCACCCAGCGGGCCGCTACCGGCACTGCTGGCGGCAGGCCGGTGCCGAGCACCGTGAGGGCCAGCGCCACTACCAGCAGTAAAATAGCCAGCCCAAATAAACGTGAAAACTTCATGCGGGGAATTAGGGGGAGAGTAGAAACGTAATCGCCATTCACTATCAATTGTTTAAATCAGGCAGCTTGTCCAATCAACAACTGAAATAGAACCGCTACTAGCTAAAAATTTAGAGAATGAGGCTATAAAGAACGGCAATACCGGTGGAAACCGCCGCCGCCGCTGGCCTCGCCCCACGAAAAAGCCCCCGTGCTTAGCGGCACGGGGGCTTGCGGCGGGTAGCCCGGGCGGCGGGGGCCGCTCAGGGCTGCGCCAGCAGGTAGCCGATAGTAAAATTGGTATCCCAGCCAAATACAAACTGCTGGCAGCCAGTGGACTCGGCCAGCGCTTTGTAGATGGTGACACCGGCCTTGAGCTTGGCCCCTTCAGCTTGCGCGTAGTCGGCCGGCGCTTTCAGCACCGTGAAGGGCTCCTGGCCCTGGCGCACGGTCTTGGCCAGCTCGTAGGGCACCCCGCCGATGATGAAGCAGGTGGCGCGGCGGGCCGTGGGCACCTGGGCGGCCTTGTCGGCCACGTCGGCGGCGACGCGGCTGTCGGGCAGCGCCTGCTGGTAGTACTTCGAGCCGTAGGTGCTGGCCACGGTGGTTTTGCCGGCGGCCTGCCAGGCTATTTTGGTGTTGGCCGAGCCCATGTCTACCATAAAGGCCTTGTCGGCGTAGGCCGGGGGCACGGCGGCTTTCAGGCCGTAGGTGCCTTCCTGCTCGGGCGTGACGAGGTGCACCACGTAGCCCAGCGCCTTCAGGCTGTCGATGATGTGCTTGGTGCCTTCGGCCGTGGCTGCCCCCGAACTCACCACGAAGTAGATGTCGCGCCCGCCCACGCCGTAGTCGAGCATCTTGCCGATGTAGGCCTTCAGCCCGCGCCGGATGTCGTCGTCGGTAGCCATGTTTTCGAGTACCAGGCTGTTGCCAAACTCCGCTTTCTCCAGCTTCCAGTTGCGCTGCGGGTCGATGCGGACGACGAAGGAGTTGAAGCCGCTGGCCCCGAGCTCCACCACGCCCTTGAGCTTGCCGCCTACCGGCGCGGGCGGCACGTAGGCAAACTTGGCCGGGCTGGCGGCCGCCGGGGCGGCTTTGGCCGGGGCTACTTTTGCTACCACTGGGGTAGGGGCCGGGGCCGGGCCGGTGGGCGCTGCCGGGGCCTTCACCCGGATTATTTCGCCCGAGGCCGTTACCATATCGTCGTTGCCGAGGCTTACTTCCTCGCCGCTGGCGGTTACCACCAGCCGGTCGAGGGGCTTGAGCACGCTGCCGTTGGGCAGGCGCACGTCGTCTTTCAGGGGCTTAGCAGTGGCGCCGGTTTTCTGCACTACCGCGTCGTTCTGGATGCTGTACCAGTAGGTCGTTCCTCGCCTACCGCTTGCCTGGGCCCGGCCAGCGGTAGGCGAGCCCCAGGCGCAAAGGCCCGCCAGCAGGCTCACAAAAAGTAGGTGCTTGGTCATGCGCTAAAAGATAAAATTTGAGTTATACTTAAGATAAGATTAATGCAAAATACGCAGGCGTTTTATTTGTAAATGTAGCGATAAAGAGCCTATTCTTCGATAAGAGTTATATTTTGGCTGGGCTAGCTACTTGCTCGCTTGGCCAGGTTTGCCACTTCGGCAGGCTGGCGGTGCCATTTTCGGCGAGCCTGCTTATTCACCCGCTTCTTATGCCCGCTATCACCTGGCTTCTCACCGCGCACGAGCTGCCGCTGCGCTACGTCTGGAAAATCTCCCGCAACGCTTCTACCACCAAAACCAACCTGGTAGTGCAGGCCACGCAGGCTAGCCACCACGGCCGGGGCGAGGCTGCCCCCAACGTGCGCTACGGCGAAAGCCCCGCCCTGCTGCACCAGCAATTTGAGGCGTTGCTGGCGGCCGGGCTATCCGCCGTGGCCACTCTGCCCGAGCTCACGGCGCTGCTGGCCGCGCACCCGGTAGCGCACGCGCTGCGCTTTGCGCTGGAGGCGGCGCTGGTGCATTGCCTGGCCGCGCAGGCCCGGCAGCCGGTGTGGCAGTGGCTGGGCGTGCCCCGGCCGGCCCGGCGGGTGCCTACGGCCTTCACGCTGCCCATTATGGAGCCGGGCGAGGTAGCGGGCTTCATCGCCGCGCAGCGTGCTACGCGCTTTAGTTTATTGAAAATCAAAGTAAACCAGGCCGAAGGGCTCGACCTGCTGCGTGCCGTGGCGCAGGCCGTGCCTGGCCACCCGCTATTGGTAGATGGCAACGAAGCCTGGCCCGATGCCGACAGCCTGCTGCGCTTTCTGGAGCAGGCCGCCGCCGTGCCCGGCCTAGCCATGCGCTTATTAGAGCAGCCGCTGCCCGCCGCCTTGGCCGACGATTACCGCTACCTGCACCCGCGCACGCCGGTGCCGCTGCTGGCCGACGAGTCGGTAACCGACGATGCCGATTTTGCGGACATCGCCCGGCAGTTTCACGGCGTCAATGTCAAGCTGATGAAGGCCGGCGGCTACCAGCGCGGCATCGAGCTGCTGCGCGCCACCCGCGCCCACGGCCTGGTGCCCATGCTGGGCTGCATGGTCGAAACCTCGCTCGGTATCTGGTCAGCGCTGCAACTCAGCGCCCTGGCCGAGGTGCACGACCTCGACGGCCTGCTCATCTTGCGCGACGAGCCCTTTGGGCTGGTGCGAGAGGAGGGCGGGGAATTGGTTTTGGCTGAGTGAATGAGTGGATGAGTGGAGAAACGGAAAACGGTCGTCATGCAGAGCGCAGCGAAGCATGACGACCGTTTTTACTAATCCGAAGAATTAGCTTATTCGCGCTTAGCGGTTTTCAGCTGCACGTCAATCTCTTGCAGTTGCTTGTCTACCGCTTCGGTGCTGGGCGGGTTAGGGTTGGTTTGAGTCAGCAGCGTCACCTTGCGGCTCAGCAGCTCGATTTTGCGCATCAGCAGCTGCTCGCGCTCGGTGGGGGCGTCGCCCAGGATGCGGGTGGGCGCGGTGCCCACGTGCACGTAGGTGTCGAACTTGGAGTTGGCGGCCACGCTCGTATCGCCGCGGGCGGCGGCGGCGCTGGCCGGCGAGCCGAACACGATGCCGCCCTCGGCGTTGACATAGTCGCCCTCGCGCAGGGTGGTGATTTTGCCGGTCGGCAGCTCCACGATACCGCTACGCACGTTTATTTTGGTGCCGTTGGGCAGGCGCACGTTTTGGGTCAGTGACGTGCTTTGGTTGCCGAGGCGCTGCACTACCACGCCGTTGGTGTAAAAGAACTGCGTGTTGCGGTTGGGGCGCACCGCCTGCACTACCGACGTTTGGGCAGCGCCCAGGCGGGGCACAAACGCCAGACTAGCGCCGAGCAACAGGCTGGCCGTGAGATGAGAAAAACGCATAAGGGGTATTAGGGAGATGAAAGAAGTAGCTTGTACGCAAAAATCGGCGGGAATTGCCGATTCAGAAAAAAAATAGAAAAAAGCGTGAACTATGTTGCAACATTAAATGTAGGTACATTATATTTGCAGTGCCATTCAGAATTTCCGTGCGACTAGAAGACGAAATTAAACAGCCAGTATTCCAGAGCGACGCGCAAAAAGCGTACCTCAACGTGCTCTACACGGCGGGCTGGATGAATCAGCGCCAGAATGCCGCCTTCAAAAGCTATGGCCTCACCGGCCCGCAGTTCAACGTGCTGCGCATCTTGCGCGGGCAGCATCCGCAGCCGGCCACGGTGGCGCTGCTCATCGAGCGCATGCTCGATAAAACCAGCAATGCCTCGCGCATCGTGGACAAGCTGGAAGAGAAAAAGCTCGTGACCCGCACCGTGTGCCCCGCCAACCGCCGCGCCGTCGATATCCGCATCACCGAAACCGGGCTGCGCCTGCTGCGCCAGATTGACGACGATGGCCTGGCCGACCCCGCCCGCGCCGGCCTTGATAACCTGACCACTGCCGAGCTACGCCAGCTCAGCGCTTTGCTTGATAAAATCCGGGCCTGATAGTTGTTATCGGCCGCTTTCATACTTTCTTTTTTACCTTTTTTCACTCATGAAAAAGATTCTGTTGCCCGCCCTGTTCGGGGTTGCTTTGCTGGCTTCGCCGGTTGCTTTCGCCCAGAAAGCCGTTAAGAAATCGGTAGCCAGCGTAGCCGCCGTATCGTACAAGCTGCAGCCACAGCTGAGCACCCTGGGCTGGGAAGGCGCCGCCGTAACGCACGGCCACAAAGGCACCATCCAGTTCACGGGCGGCGACCTGCAAGTGACCAACAACATGGTAACCGGCGGCACCGCCACGGTGGACATGAAAACCATCAAGGCTACCGACATCACGGATGCCGACAGCCAGGGCAAATTTGTGGGCCACATGGGCGGCGCCGATTTCTTCGACTCGGGCGCTTTCCCCACCTCGACCTTCAAAATCACCAGCGTAACGCCCATCAAAGGCGCGGCCGCTGACGCCGACAACGCTACCATCACCGGCGACATGACCATCAAGGGCGTGACGCAGAAAATCAGCTTCCCCGCCAAAGTAGGCGTGAAAAACGGCGTAGCCGCCGTTTCGGGCAAAGTGACCATCGACCGCACCAAGTTCGGCCTGAAGTATGGCTCGAAAAGCTTCTTCGCCGGCATCGGCGACAAAGCTATCAACGACAATTTTGACTTGACTTTCAACGTGGTAGCTAAGAACAGCTAAGCGTAGCTGCTGCAAGCAAAAAGGCTGCTTTCCAACCTGGAAAGCAGCCTTTTTTTGTGTTAGCCAGGCGCAGGTCCGGCTTAGTTGGTAGCCGGGGCAGGGGAAGCCGCGGGCGGTAGCGCCGGTGCGGGAGCCGGGCTGGTAGCTGCTACCGAGCGCAGCTCCAGGCGCAGCGGGGCCACGTTGGTTTCGCGCAGGCAAAGCAGGCCGTACACCGTTTCGCCGGGGCGGATGTTGCGGCTGGTGAGGTCATACTGCGCTAGCTCGCGGCGGAAGTTCTTGTTGGCCAGCCCTGCACCCAGCATATTACCCCCCGCAATGAACGGGCCGGTCGGCAGGAAGGTACCGCCGGTAGTAGTCTGGCCGTAGCCGTTGGTGGTAGTAGTGCCCCCAAGGCGCACATTGAGCAGCACATAAAGCAGGTAGATGGCCACGCCCTGCTTCATATCCTGGGCGGCGATGTCGGATGCAACTGGTACTACCTGCCGGTCGCCGTAATAAAGCACCGCGTCGCGGGAGAAGTTGATTTCGGCAGCCGTATTGTTCTTGACCTGCACCGCTACTACGTGGTAGCCTTTTTTCTGCTCCTTCTTCACGTACTTCTTATTGTGGCCGTGCATACGCAGCGCATCATATTGGTACCCAAACTGGAGCGGTGCGGTGGTTGGCGAAGCCTGGTACGTAGCAATGCGGTCGGGTCGGATGGGGGTGTACGACCCCGCGCAGCCGCTGCCTAGTAAAGTGCAGCTGGTGAGCAGCGCTGCGAGCGAGCGAGTAAACGTTGTTTGCATATAATGAAAAGGTGATGCATAAAAATGGCGAACAAATATAGTGGGCAAAAAACCAGCTTACTACCTAGGTTTCGTTCACCGTAAAAATGTTTCATTAGATAGTGCTGGCCAGTGCTACTTCCATCCTATCAAATTATTAAGTGCTCCGCCAATTAACCGCCACAGGTCAACCTGAAAAATGTCTTTTAGTCAGCACTAAAGTATGAAAATAGGTCTATAATACCGAGAAAGCTGGTTTGGTAGGACGGCAGAGAAAAAAAGCCCCGGCAGAGCTACTGCCAGGGCTTCTTCTTAAAAGATAACAAGCCAGCGCTTACAGGTGAATCACCTCGTCATACGCGGCGGCGGCGGCCTCCATGATGGCCTCGCTCATGGTGGGGTGGGGGTGCACCGACTTGATGATTTCGTGGCCGGTGGTTTCGAGCTTGCGGGCTACTACTACCTCGGCAATCATCTCGGTCACGTTGGCCCCAATCATGTGGGCGCCGAGCCACTCGCCGTACTTGGCGTCGAAAATCACTTTCACGAAGCCATCTTTCACGCCGGCAGCCGAAGCCTTGCCCGAGGCCGAGAAGGGAAATTTGCCCACTTTTACCTCGTAGCCTTTGGCCTTGGCCTCGGCTTCGGTGAAGCCTACGGAGGCAATTTCGGGCTGGGCGTAGGTGCAGCCGGGGATGTTGGTGTAGTTGAGCGGCTCGGGGTGGTGGCCCGCGATTTTCTCCACGCAAATGATGCCTTCGGCCGAAGCCACGTGCGCCAGCGCCGGGCCGGGCACGATGTCGCCGATGGCGTAGACGCCGGGTACGTTGGTTTGGTAGAAGTCATCGACCAGCACGCGGCCGCGCTCGGTTTTGATGCCCAGCTCTTCGAGGCCAATGTTTTCGATGTTGGTTTGCACCCCCACGGCGCTCAGCACCACGTCGCAGGCAATTTGCTCCTCGCCCTTCTGGGTTTTAATGAACACGTTGCAGCCCGCGCCGCTGGTGTCCACCTTGGTTACCTCGGCGTTGGTGAGGATGTTGATGCCCAGCTTCTTGTAGGATTTCTCCATCTGGCGCGACACCTCCTCGTCCTCTACCGGCACGATGCGCGGCAGGAATTCCACGATGGTGACTTCGGTACCCATCGAGCGGTAGAAGTAGGCAAACTCGACGCCGATGGCGCCCGAGCCCACTACCACCATGCGCTTGGGCAGGCTGTCGGGGGTCATGGCCTTGCGGTAGCCGATGATTTTCTTGTCGTCGATGGGCAGCGTGGGCAGCTGGCGGGCGCGGGCGCCGGTGGCCAGGATGATGCTTTTGGCTTCCACGGTTTCCTTGGTGCCGTCGGCTTTGGTTACTTCTACCTTGCCGGGGGCCAGCAGCTTGCCGGTGCCGCTCACGACCTCAATCTTGTTCTTTTTGAACAGGAAATTGATGCCTTTGCTCATGCCATCGGCCACGCCGCGGCTGCGCTTGATAACGGCGTTGAAGTCGAAGCCGGCTTCCTTCACGGTCAGGCCGTAGTCCTGGGCGTGCTGGAGGTACTCGTACACCTGGGCGGTTTTGAGCAGGGCTTTGGTGGGGATGCAGCCCCAGTTGAGGCAGATGCCACCGAGGCTTTCGCGCTCGATGACGCCCACTTTCAGCCCCAGCTGCGAGGCGCGAATGGCGGCTACGTAGCCGCCCGGCCCTGAGCCAACTACTACCAGGTCAAATTGCAATGCCATGAGAAAAACGTGCGGGAAATAAAATAAAAGGAAACCGCCGGCCGGGCCGGCCTCGCAAAGATAGGCCAGCCAAGGGCCGCGCCCGGCTATCATAACCAGTGCGGCCGGCCGGGGTTTGGCAACCACTACCCGCGCCTTTGCCGTAGAAGGTGCTGGCCTTTATCTACCGTTGGGCTTATTCAAGAAGCCTTATTTTTCTGCAAGTATGAAGTTTGCCTTTTCGCATTGGGCGCCCGCCGCGCTGGCTGCGCTCACGCTGGCTACCGGCTGCGCTACCGCCACCACCGAAAACGAGCGCCCCACCAGCACTACCATGGCCGCGCCCACCGCCCCGGCCACGCCGCCCGCCGAAACGGCCGCCGCTGCCGCCGCCGCCGATGGCTCGGTATCAGTCGCCAGCCTCGATGCGCCCGCCCCCGAAGCCACCGACGCCGCAGCCGCCCCCGACACTCCCTCGGCCGCCGAGGCCTCGGCCGCCCGCGCTGCCGAAAAGAAAATGACCGCCGCCGACTATAAATATCAGCTGGCTCGCGCCAACGTGGTGTTGCGCCAAAACCCCAAAAACTCCCGCGCCCTGCTCGAGCGCGCCAAGGCTAATTCCAACCTCAAGAACTACAAAGACGCCGCACCCGACTACGCTGCTGCCCTGCGCTTGCAGCGCAACAACCC
This sequence comes from Hymenobacter sp., assembly GCF_035709525.1. Taxonomy (GTDB): domain Bacteria; phylum Bacteroidota; class Bacteroidia; order Cytophagales; family Hymenobacteraceae; genus Hymenobacter. The sequence goes on from NZ_DASTEP010000151.1 coordinate 18,826, forward strand.
CGACCTGTACTACAACAAGGCCGTGAACGAGCTGATGCTGAAGCAATACAAGGCCGCCGCCACCGACTTTAGCGGCGCGCTCAAGTACCGCACCGACGACAAGGAGGCCTTCTTCGGCCGGGGCGTGGCCAAGATGCAGATGTACCAGTACAAGCCCGCCGTGGCCGATTTCACCCGCGCTATCGCCCTTGACTCGCTTTACGCCGACGCCATCGAGTACCGGGGCATCAGCTACGCCAGCTTCGACCGCATGAAGGAAGCCCGCATCGACCTGCACAAGGCCGCCCGCCTCAACCCCGAAGCCGAAAAAAGCCTGCGCCGCTACGGCAAAGGCAATACGCTGCTGCGCCCCGCGCAACGCTAGCAAGCCGTCAATAGCTTAAAAAAAGCCTCCCGGCCTACGCAGGCCGGGAGGCTTTTTGCTACTCGGCCAGCAGTTTTATATGCCCCAAATGGTGCCGCCCGTGCCACGCATACTGCACCAGCGCCTGGTCGAGCGTGCTCGTGGTGTCGTAGCGCGGGTGGTAAAACGTGCGCTGCCACTGCGCCTCGGTGAGGTGTTGCAACAGCACTACCCAGCGCTGGTGCAGGCTATCCAGCAACGCCAGCGACACCGTAATGGGCGTGGCCGCCACGTCGGGCAGCTCGGCCCAGGCTTTTTCATCGAATGGCCGCACCGTGGGGTTGTCCTCGGTGAGGGCCAGCCGGAAGCGGCTGTACAGGTTGAGGTGCGTATCGGCCAGGTGGTGAATAACTTGCCGCCCGGTCCAGCCGCCCGGCCGGTAGGGCAACTGCAAACGCTCGCCACCCGCCTGCCGGGCTGCGGCGGTGAGTTGGGCGGGCAGGTCGGCTAGTTGCTGAATGTATGCGGCGCGCTCGGCTGGGGTAAGCGGAGCAGTAGGCAACTGCGGCTTGCCGGCTGGGTAGCGCAGGTGGTCGTCGGTATTCATGGGGTTAAAGGTTAGCCCGCCAATAAGTTGAGGTGCGCCAAATGGTGCCGCCCGTGCCAGGCGTAGAGCGCCAGCGTTTGCTCAAGCGTGGAAATGCGCTTGGTTTCGGGGTGCAAAAACGTGCGCTGCCACTGCGCCTCGCTAAGATGATGCAGTAGGGTAGTCCAGCGGCTGTGCAGATTCTCCAGTAGCGCCAGCGACACGGCCACCGGCGTAGCCGCTACATCGGGCAGCGCGGCCCAGGCGGCCTCGTCGTAGGGCCGGATGGTGGGGTTGTCCTCCGTAAGCGCCAGCCGGAAGCGGCAGTAAGCGTTGATATGCGAATCTGCCACGTGGTGAATGACTTGCTGGCCCGTCCAGCCGCCGGGGCGGTAGGGGCGGGCCAGGCGCTCAGGGCCGAGGCGCTCAGCGGCTTCGGCTAGCTGCGCCGGCAGCTCGGCAATTTGCTGAAGATAAGCGGCGCGTTCGGCGGGTGCGAGCGGCGCGGTGGGCAGCTGCGGCCGGCCGATGGGGTAGCGCAGGTGGTCGTCGGGAGTAGACATCAGGAAGCTAGTCAGGTGTTGTGCAAAGGTCGTCAGTGCGGGGAACCTCACCCCCG
>NZ_DASTEP010000152.1:0-9082 GCF_035709525.1 Hymenobacter sp.
CTCGCAATAACAGACACGCTCACTATTTCCTCGCTTGCAGGAGAGTTCAGAACAGTTTAGGCGCGCCGTAAAGAGTAATTTGCTACTCCCTAAACCCGGCTTTTTCCCCACCCTTCGCCCATGCTCTCCGAAGACCAAATCCACGACCTGAACCAGCCGCTGCTGGCCGAGCACACCCTGCAATTCGACTACCTCACCGACCTGCTGGCGCGCCGCGGGCAAGATGCTCACCAGGTTATTTTGCAGCTCGTGGAGTTTCAGGTAGCTATCCCGAGCTGGGCGCTGGGCACGGGCGGCACGCGCTTCGGGCGCTTCCCGGCCGGCGGCGAGCCCCGCTCGCTGGAAGAGAAAATCACCGACGTGGGCCTGCTGAACCAGCTCAACGGCTCGTCAAACTCCATCTCGCTGCACATTCCCTGGGATATTCCGCAGGACATCGCCGGCCTGCACCAACTGCTGAAAGCGCAGGGCTTGTCGATTGATTCGATGAACTCGAACACCTTCCAGGACCAGAAAGAGCAGGCACAAACCTACAAATTCGGCTCGCTGAGCGCCACCGACCGCGCCGTGCGCGAGCAGGCCATTCAGCACAACATCGACTGCATTCGCTACGGCACCAACCTGGGGGCCAAAGTGCATACCGTATGGCTCGCCGACGGCTCCAACTTCCCCGGCCAGAGCCACTTGCGCAGCGCCTACCTGCGCACCCAGGAAAGCCTGGCGGCCATCTACGAAGCCCTGCCTTCCGACTGGACGATGCTCATCGAGTACAAGCCCTACGAGCCTAACTTTTACTCGATGGTGATACCGGACTGGGGCACTTCCTACACGCTCTGCCAGAGTCTGGGCCAGCAGGCGCAGGTACTTGTGGACCTGGGCCACCACCTGCCCAATACCAACATCGAGCAGATTGTGGGCCGCCTGCGGCAGCTCGGCCGCCTCGGCGGCTTTCACTTTAACGGCTCGGGCTACGGCGACGACGACCTGACGACCGGCAGCGCCAAGCCCTTCCAGCTCTTCCTGATTTTCAACGAGCTAGTAGACGCCAACCAAGACGCCAGCCTGGCCGCCGCCAGCGTGGCCTACATGATTGACGCCAGCCACAACACCAAAGACCCGCTCGAAGACCTGCTGCAATCGGTAGATAACATCCTGGGGGCCTACGCCAAAGCCCTGCTCGTGGACCGCCCCGCCCTGCAAGCCGCCCAGGAAACCAACGACGTAGTCCGCGCCGAGGAAATCCTGCGCGACGCCTTCCTCACCGATGTGCGCCCGCTCGTGGCCGAGGCCTACCGCCAGGCCGGCGGCGCGCTGCACCCCGTGCGCGCCTACCGCACGGCCGGCGTGCGCCAGCAGCTCATCGGGCAGCGCGGCAAATTCAGCTTGTCTACTGGCCTTTAGTGGTTTGGTTTTTCAACCGTCATGCTGAGCGCAGCGCAGCGGAGTCGAAGCATCTCTATCGCTTCATTGCTAACGCAAGAAGTTACTCTGCTAAAGAGATGCTTCGACTCCGCTACGCTCCGCTCAGCATGACAGTTGGAAACTAGAAACCGACAACTACCCTATGGCAACCAAGAAACCCGTTTACGCCGTCTTCGATATCGGCAAGACCAATAAGAAGTTGATTCTCTTTGATGAGGAGCGGCAGATTATTGACGAGATGCTGCACGTCTGCACCGACGTGCTCGACGACGACGGCTTCCCCTGCGACCACCTGCCCCGCCTCACGCAGTGGATGCAAGACCACTGGCGCGCCCTGCGCCACCACCCGCACTATACCGTGAAGGGCGTGAATTTCACGGCCTACGGCGCGAGCTTCGTACACCTCGGGGCCGATGGCGAGCCGGTACTGCCGCTTTACAACTACCTGAAGCCCATTCCCGAAGACATCGCCGCTCGGTTCTACGCCGAGCTGGACGAGTCGCCGGAAGACTTCTCGGCTACTACCTGCTCGCCGCAGCTCGGCATGCTCAATTCGGGCCTGCAACTCTACTGGCTCAAGCACGCCAAGCCCGAGCAGTTTGCCAAAATTCACACCTCGCTGCACCTGCCGCAATACCTGTCGTATCTGCTGACGGGCGAGAAGTTTAGCGACTTCACCAGCGTGGGCTGCCACACGGCGCTCTGGGACTTTGAGCGCGGCCAATACCACGATTGGGTGCAGCGCGCGGGCATCGAGGAAAAGCTCGCGCCGCTCACCAAAGATTCCATCGCCTCGGTGGTTGATGGCATCATGGTGGGCGTGGGTTTGCACGACAGTTCGGCGGCCGTAATGCCGTATTTGCTTGAGGTCGATGAGCCATTTATGCTCGTGAGCACGGGCACCTGGTGGGTGACTATCAACCCCTTCAACAGCCAGCCGCTCACGCCCGAGCTGCTGCGGCGCGATGTGGTGAGCTTTCTCACGCCGCGCGGCCAGCCCATGCGGGCGGCCCGCGCTTTCCTGGGCCGCGAGCACGATTACCAGGTCGAGCGCATCGCGCAGCATTTCCACGTGAAGCCCGATTTTTACCGCTCCATCGTGCTGGCCCGGCCCTACGACGACGCTTCGGCTTCCTTCGTACCCGCCTGCCTGGCCGGCGGCGGCCCCCTGCCCGACGCGGGCGAGGGCGAGTGGGACATCACCGGTTTCCGCACCGCCAACGATGCCTACCAGCACCTCATCCACGGGCTGGTCAACATCCTGCTGGCTTCGATGAAGCTGGTGTGGCAGGGCGAAAAAATCATCTACGTCGATGGTGGTTTTGCCCGCAACCCGGTGTTCATGCAAACGCTGAGCTGGAATTTCCCGCAAGCCGAAATCCGCACGCTGGAGGTGCCGCAAGCCACGGCTATGGGCGCGCTCGTGCATCTGGAGCAGGGCGAGGCGTGGAAAAAAACGCAGTTGTTGTTTAGTTAACTCTTGTCCTTGCGAGCGCAGCGAAGCAATCGCACCTGTTCAGCCGCGCCATTCAGGTTCTGCTCTGATGCGATTGCTTCGCTGCGCTCGCAAGGACAATTATTGCCCCTATGAAAGTCGCCCTATTCGTACCGTGCTACGTCGACCAGTTTTACCCGCAGGTCGGCATTGCCACGTTTCAGCTATTACAAAAACTAGGCGTAACCGCCGCCTTCCCGCCCGCCCAAACCTGCTGCGGCCAGCCGCTGGCCAACAGCGGCTGCGAGCGCGAGGCGCTGCCCATCTACTGGCACTTCGTGGACACGTTCCAGAGCTACGACTACACCATCGTACCCTCGGGCAGCTGCGTGTACCACGTGCAGAAGCACTTCGACAAGCTGGAGCAAACGCCCGCAGTGCAGCACGTGCGCGCTACTACCATTGACCTCATCGACTTCATCACGCAGGTGCTGGAAATCAAAGAATTGCCTGGCGCCTTCCCGCACAAAGTGGGCCTGCACCTAAGCTGCCACGGCCAGCGCGGCCTGCACCAGGCCAACGAATCGGAAATCACGCCCGTGCGCGACGGCCACCTGCGCCGCCTGCTCGCCAGCCTCGACGGCATCGAGCTCACCGAGCTCAACCGCAACGACGAATGCTGCGGCTTCGGCGGCACCTTTTGCGTGAGCGAGGCCGCCATCTCAGGCCGCATGGGCCACGACCGCGTGCAGGACCACCTCCGCAACGGCACTCAAGTGCTGACGGGCGGCGATATGTCGTGCCTCATGCACCTGCAAGGCATCGTGCGCCGGCAGAAACTACCGATGAAAGTGATGCACGCGGCGGAGATTTTAAATGGGATGGTTGTTTGATTTGTTCTTAATCGTGTCATGCTGCGCTCCGCTCAGCATGACGGAATGAACGCCTGAAACCCCACCCAGCAACCCACAATCATGTCCTACCTCACCCATTCCAGCCGTGCCGAGGCGTTCGTACTCGACCACGAGCGCACCAGCTGGCACGACGAAACGCTGTGGTTTGTGCGCCAGAAACGCGACAAGGCGGTGTACGCCGTACCCGAGTTTCAGGAGTTGCGCGAGCTGGCGTCGCAGATTAAAAACCACACGCTCAGCCGGCTCGACTACTACCTCGAAAAGTTTGAGGCCGCCGCGCTGGCCAACGGCGTGCGGGTGCACTGGGCGGCCGATGCCGAGGAGCACAACCAGATTGTGCTCGACATTATCCGGGCGCGCGGGGCCACGCGGGTGGTCAAAAGCAAGTCGATGCTGACTGAAGAATGCCACCTCAACCCGTTTCTGATACAAGCGGGCATTGAGGTGATTGACACCGACCTAGGCGAGCGCATCATCCAGATGCGCGACGAGCCGCCGAGCCATATCGTGCTGCCCGCTATTCACTTGAAGAAGGAGGACGTGGGCAATACCTTTCATGAGCACCTCGGCACTGCCAAGGGCCTCACCGACCCGCAGCAGCTCACGGAGGCGGCCCGGCAGCACCTGCGCGCCAAGTTTCTGGCCGGCGAAGTGGCGCTCACGGGCGTCAATTTTGCCATTGCCGAAACCGGCTCGGTAGTAGTCTGCACCAACGAGGGCAACGCCGACCTCGGCGCGAGCCTGGCCCCGGTGCACGTAGCCAGCATGGGTATCGAGAAGCTGATTCCGCGCCTCAGCGACCTCGGCGTATTCACGCGGTTGCTGGCGCGCAGTGCGACGGGCCAGCCCGTTACAACCTATACCTCGCACTACACCAAGCCCCTGCCGGGCCGCGAGATGCACATTATTATCGTCGATAATGGGCGCACGCAGCAGCTCGGGCGGCCCGATTTTCGGGCGTCGCTCAAGTGCATCCGGTGCGGGGCGTGCATGAATACCTGCCCGGTGTACCGGCGCAGCGGCGGCCATAGCTACGATTTCACGGTGCCGGGGCCGATTGGCTCCATCCTCTCGCCCAACATCGACCTCAAAAAGCATAGCACGCTGCCCTTCGCCAGCACGCTCTGCGGCTCGTGCACCGACGTGTGCCCGGTCAAAATCGACATTCACACGCAGCTCTACAAGTGGCGGCAGATTGTGTCGGAGGCTAACCACCTGCCCACGGCCAAAAAGCTAGGCCTCAAGTTTATGGGCCGACTGCTGGCCAGTCCGGCCGCCTTCAAAGCCAGCGGCTCGCTGGGCCGCCGCGCTCTACGCCTGCTCCCCTATGGCCTCACCCACAACAAAACCGTGAACGCCTGGGCCATCGCCCGGGAGCTACCCGAGCCGCCCAAGCAAAGCTTCCGCGAGTGGTTTGCCCAAAACCAACCCGACTCCAACGCATGAGCACCTCCCGCGAACGCATCCTGGCCGCCACCCGCGCCAACAAGCCCGACGAAACCGCCCTGCCCACCGTGCCCGACTTCGGCGGCGACGCCGCGCTCGAACGCTTCAGCACGGTGCTGGCGAGCATCGGCGGCGAGGTAGCGCGGCTCGATTCGCTGGCCAACCTGGAAGCCAAAGTGCATGAGTTGTGGCCTGCCGCCAAGCTCATTGCCTCGCCCCTCTTCCCGCCCACGCTGGCCATCGACGCTAGCACGCCCACCAACGTGCTGGCCGACGTAGACCTGGCCGTGCTACCCGTCGAAATCGGCGTGGCCGAAAATGGGGCCGTGTGGCTGCCCGAAGCCAACATGCTGCACCGCGCCCTCCCCACCGTGACCCAGCACCTAGCGCTAGTGCTCGACCACCGCCGCCTGGTAGCTACCATGCACCAGACCTACGCGCAGTTGCCCGACGGGCCGGGCGGCTACGGCATGTTCATCGCCGGGCCGTCGAAAACGGCTGATATTGAGCAGTCGTTGGTAATTGGCGCGCACGGGGCGCGGAGTTTGGTAGTGCTGGTATACTGAGTGTACCGTAAGCTTTAGCTTGCGGCGAGCGTAGCGAGCATCCGCGCCTGCCAACGTTCGCAAACGCCGTTGCTCGCTGGCACTCGCTCGCAAGCTAAAGCTTACGGTACACAAAAAAGAGGCCGCTCCCATTGGGAGCGGCTTCTTCGGGTTTATCCACTTTTCAGTTCTTTTGCTCAACTACCTGAGCTATATCAACCGGCCTAAGCCGGAACAAAGCAATTGATTAACACGCCCAGCCTATTGCGGCGTACTAGGTCGCCAACTGGCAACAGCCCAAAATTGCGCAGCAAGTGATTAAACACTTACCCGCACTCACCTGCTTATCGCAAAAAAATGCGCGGCCCTAAGCCGCTACTTAGGCAGGCCGCCTGCTTGCACCGGCGTCAACGTTACCGGCCCTAGCAAGCCCGATTCGAGCGGCAACCACTTGGCGGCAGTGAAGAGGCCATCGTCACCCCGGTTTTCCTTAAGCTTGGCGGCCATGTTCACGTTGTAGAATTTCTTCCACTCCTGGCCGGTGCGGTCCATGTCGATGATGCGGTTGGCCATGGTATTGCTCACGCTGAGCGTCAGCATATTCACGCTTTGCAGCTGACTTTTAGGCACGTACAGCTGGTAGGTTGGCCCGAGCAGCACGCCTATCTCCTGCCCATTGAGCTGCACGCGGGCGCTCTGGGCCACGCGGCCCAGGTCGAGCAGGTAGCCCGTGGCCGAGCCGCCAGGCTGGGCAAAGGTGGTGCTGTACGTGGCCGTACCGGCAAACTTTTGCCCGGCCTCACCGGCCAGCTTGGTCCACGACTCAAGCTGGGTGGTTTTCAGCGGCGCGGGCATAGTCGGCCCGCCCGACACGAAGCGCACTTCCCACGGCCCGGCCACCGGCTGCGCCGCCCCGGCAGGACTGTAATAGGCATATGCAGGGCCACTTGCAGCGGCTTTGGTATCGATGAGGCACGAGCCGCCGGGGGCCAATTGCACGTACACTTCAGGCTGGCCCTTAGCCGACTGGCGCACGGCGGCCACGCCTAACTGCTCGGTCATGGGGTCGTAGAGGTTGGCGGCTTTGGCGGGGGTAGCCAGCGGCACCCAGGCGTTTATGGGCTTATCGCTCCAGTTGGCCAGAAAGTACGTGTGGCCGCTTGCCATGCGGCGGCGCTCGCATTGCAAGCCACTATCTACCAGTGTTTCGCGCTGCACGCCGGCCTGGGCTAGCAGCTGCGGCACATCGGCTCCTACCAGAAAAGCGCCTTTGCCCACGGTGGCCCGCTGGCCGCCAGCGGTGGGCTTGAATTGCAGCTGACCCACCAGCTTTTTGAAGGCCACCTGGCGGCGCGGCAGGTCGCCGAGGCCGGGCACGTCGGTGGGCAGGGCGTCCTGCACTACCACCGTGGCCCCGGCCTGCGCCAGCGCTACGAGGTGCTGCCAGGTTTCGAGGGGCATGGTGCGGGCGGCGGGCACCAGAATGGTGCGGTACTGCGCGCCGCCGCTGGTGCGCAGGCCGCTGCCGCTGGCCTGCACCTGCACCTGCTGCACCTGCTTATCCGAAATAAAATCATAGCCGAAGCCCTGCTTCAGTAGCAGCTCGCTAGTATCATCGACTGGCATCCCCTTGAAGCCGTGCTCGATACCATCGAAGTGCTGCAAGAGCGCCTTATTGCCGGGGCGCTGGTAGGCGTCGTACTGCGGCAGGTAGAGCAGCACGTCGTTGGCGGGCTGGCCGGCTTGCAGGAAGCTCTGGCAGCGGGCCGCGTATTTGTTCAGTTGGCCGAAATCCTGCCAGAATGGGTTTTGCGGATTGAACTCCACGGCGGCGTAAAACAGCCAGCCGGGCCAGGCCGCCGCCTGCGGCGAATAGGCCGTGCCGTGGTAAAACACGTGGTTGACGCCGCCGAGCAGCATCCGGTCCACGGCCTTTTTCACGTCGCTGAGCTTCGAAAGAAAGTGGTCGTTTTCCCAGGTCGCGGTTTCGGCCGAGGTCAGCGGCTTGCCCGTGACGTGCGCGGCCGACGAGGCGAATTTGATACGCGTCAGGTTTTCGCCCTCCGTCTCAGGGATGTCGGTGGCGGCGTATAAATCCAGGATATTGGCCGGTGAGCCGTGGGCCTGGTTGCGGATTTTGACGCCGTAGCCGTGCGCCCAGGTGGCCCAAGTTTGGGTGTAGTTTTCGAGTAGCAGCTCCGAGATGGTCTCGCGGTAATCGACCAGCACGCGCTGGTTTTCATCGGCGCTGGCTTTGCCAAACAGCGCGGGCAAATGCTGGCGCAAATCGTACTTGCGCCGCGCCAGAAACTCGCTGAACATGAGCGGCGTCCAGTTGGCTTCGCCCTGCGCGTCGTCCACCTCGTACGAGTCGTTAAAAAACGCCCGGATGCCCTTGATATCGCCCCCTTTAAATCGTTCGTCGAAGCGCTGCAAGTAGTGCTGGGTGGCGGTTTTGGAGAAGTGGTCCACCACGTCGCCCTCGCCGCCGGGTCCGGCGCGCTCCACCTGTTTGCCGTGCCAGCCCTGGAAGACGGCGTAGAGCGTCCAGGCCGCGCCGGCCGGGGCCTTCCAGGTCAGCTTGCCGCTGGCATCGACCTTGCTGGTGAGGTCGATGGCCGGGCCTTTCTCGGGGTACGCCATGAGGGCTTGCAGCGGCAGTAATTTCTCGAAGCGCACCTGCTCCAGGGCCAACGCTTGCAGGTTGGGGTTGGTGGCCACGGGGTCTTTGAGCTGCTTGATATCCACCTTGCGGCCGATGGCCGTGGAAATCGGCTTCTGCATAAAGCTCACTTTCTCAGCTAGCTGCTCGCCGCCTTTCACGCTGTACGTTTGGTAGGCCACGTACTTGCAGGCGTCGGCGGGCGTCACCCACGGCCCGCCAAAGGGCCAGCCGGAGGCCTGCGCCACATCGACGCCGGTGCCGAGCTTTTTGCTTTCGGCCAGCGTGTGGCCGAGCATGTCGAGCCACTTCGGCGAGATGAAGTCAATAAACTGGCTTTCCGCGCCTTTCACGCCGTAGATAGCCGTTATTTCGACGCCACCCAGGCCCGCTTGCTGGTACTGCGTGAGCAGGCGCGTGAGGTCTTGCTGGTTTACGGCGCTGCCCTCCCACCACCAGCGCGTCCAGGGGCGATTTTGCTGGGTGATGGCGGGCCAGGCGGGCGCTTGCGCAACGGCATTTTGGGCGAGCACGGCGGCGAAAAGGATGGAAAGAGCGAGGGGGTTTTTCATGATTTATAGTAAAGCGGGGAACGGCGCGGAGTGTAGCGTAAGCTTTAGCTTGCGAGCGAGCGCAGCAGCCGCGCTTGCCAACGTTC
>NZ_DASTEP010000153.1:0-14886 GCF_035709525.1 Hymenobacter sp.
CGTAGGAGTCGGGCCCGTATCTCAGTGCCCGTGTGGGGGACCAGCCTCTCAGCTCCCCTAGTCATCGTCGCCTTGGTAAGCCGTTACCTTACCAACTAGCTAATGACCCGCAACCCCATCTATAACCAATAAATCTTTACTGAAAAGGTGATGCCACCCTCTCAGCTTATGCGGTATTAATCCGCCTTTCGGCGGGCTATCCCCCAGTTATAGGTAGGTTAGTTACGTGTTACGCACCCGTGCGCCACTATCAGTATTGCTACTGACCGTTCGACTTGCATGTATTAGGCCTGCCGCTAGCGTTCATCCTGAGCCAGGATCAAACTCTCCATTGTAAAATATTCCTACACCTAGGCGAACCTAGGCTGATGTCGAGTGCTATCCTTGCTCGTATTATTGACGTTTGCTGTCTAATTCGATTTCGCTTGTTTCCCGTCAGCCGAAACTGACAAGACACTTACTATTTTGTCTATTTCCGTCATTCAAAGAACGTGTGCCACACCCACTTAGTGTAACCGTGTGAGCTAACTGAGCAGCTCGTTTTCTTGCCGTTTGCAAGCCCTGTTTGCGATTGGGAGTGCAAAGGTAAGAAGAATTTTTTAATCTGCAAATTTTATTTTCGATTAAAATAAAATTTTGTATTTGTGTCAGCCCCTTTTCGCGGTCAGTGAGTAGCTTCCTCCGATTCGGGAGTGCAAAAGTACTAAGAATTTTCGACTTTCCAAATTTTTCTTCTTTTTTTAATTTGCTATGCTTACTTCGGCATGGATTAGACATTCCATGGGCAATAGCATAAAAGACTTATGGCAGCGAATTATATGCCGAATATGCCTGTGATTATAAACGCTTTATCTAAAGCATAATTGTCTATGAGCCTACGCTGGGTCTGCTCGCGCATGCCAACTGGGACATTTAGCATACCAGATAGGCCTTTCCTACCTATCATGCTCATACGTAATCTCACATCATTTTTAGGTGGGCGAAAAGAGAGGGGGCGCAACCCAAGGCCCGAGTAGAGGCTCTATTTGGCATACCTCACCCTTTATTTTCTTGCTCTTCATATTTTCCCGTAGCCTGGCCGTTGCAGGCCTATTACTGGCTGCAGTCCTGCCATTAGTCGGCCGCGCCCAAAATACTTCCTCACGCTTTTATGCAGGAACCGGCGCTAACCTTATCTCTGATATTCCTTTCAACTCAGCAGGCGGACCCCGCCTAATAGGTCCTTCGCTCACAGCTGGCCTCCAACTCACGCCGCACTTTGTACTACTCCCCAAAAACTGGACAGTTTAGCGAGGCTTGTTAAGTAATATATCTATGGTTGGATAAAGGATGGTTGTGCGAAGACTTGAGCCGGTGTTTGGCCCCCTAAGCTTTGGTGAGGTCGACGGTGATTGTAGTAGGCAAAGTACGCTTGCAATTGGTGGTGTAAGTGGTGGCCATCGTCAGCGGGGTTGAGGTAGATGTACTCCCACTTGACGGTACGCCAGAGGCGCTCGATAAACGCGTTGTCGGTAGCCCGACCCCGGCCATCGCGGCTGATGCGGCAGCCCGCGTCCAGCAGGGCTTGCTCATAGGCCAGGCTGGTAAACTGGCTGCCCTGGTCGGAGTTGAAGATGTGCGGGGCCGGGGCGACCCGCAGCGCGTCGGCCAGGGCCCGCAGGCAAAAGCCCACGTCAAGCGAGTTGGAGAGCTGCCAGCTGAGTACGTAGCGCGAGTGCCAGTCGAGCACGGCGGCCAGGTAGAGGAAGCCCTTGGCCATGGGCACGTAGGTGATGTCCGTGCTCCAGACCTCGTTGGGCGCGGTCGCCGAGCGCTCACGCAGCAGGTACGGATAGGGGGTAACGCCTTGACCAGGCACACTTAAACGTGGTTTAGGGTAGACTGGCTCGTGCCCCATCAGGCGCACGAGCCGGCGCACACGCTTTTCGTTGACCCGGTGGCCAGCTAGGCGCAGGTGGTCGCGCAGGCCGCGCACGCCCTTGAAATTATGCTGGGTAAACTCCTCGTCCAGCAGGCGCATCAACTCCAGGTTATAGGCACTTTCGCCGCAGGGCTGGTAGTAGAAGCTGCTGCGTGCCAGGCCCAGGGCTTGGCAGCGGGCCTGCACCGAACTGGCCGGGTCGGCCTGGGCAACTAGGGCGCGTTGCTGAGCTACTGACATGGCCCCAGCGTTTTTTTAGCAGTGCGTTTTCCATCTGGAGTCGGCCAATGGCGGCGTAGAGCGGCTCCACGTCTGGGGCCGGTGCGGCGGGCGCAGGCGCTTCGGCAAAGACCTGCGCGGCCTGCTGGCGCAGCTGCAGCTTCCAGCGACTAATCTGGGCTGGCGCCAATTGGTAGTGGGCGGCTAGCTCGGCCAGGGGCTGGCGCTCGGTGAGGGCGGCCAGCGCCACCTCCGCTTTAAACTCGGCCGTGTAGCGACGACGGGTACGTTTGAGACTCATGGACTTGACTAAGATTGAGGTGGTCCAGTTACGCTGGACAGTTTAGAGCATTAAGTTGAAGAAGCTGTTGATGAGCGTGATACGGGGTCTGATAGTCGATACTAGAGTGCAGGCGCTCGTGGTTGTAATAATTAAAATAGCTGGTGAAGCTGGCTTGGGCATCGGCCAAGTCGGCAAAAACAGGTTGCTCGCGGCCTTCGAGCACTTCCGTTTTGAGGCGTGACCAGAGGCTTTCGGCCTGCGCATTATCGTAGCAGTCGCCGCGGCGACTCTGCGAGCGCACCGCGTGGTGGTCATGGAGTAGTTTGCGGTACACGTTGCCGCAGTACTGGCCGCCCCGGTCGGAGTGGACGAGCAGGTCCGGCGTGGGCGGCTGAACCCAAAAGGCACGCTGCAAGGCGGTGGTAATCAGCTCTTCGGGCATCGTAGCCATGACGTGCCAGCCCACTACTTGCTTGCTAGCCATATCTTGGTACGCGCAGAGGTAGGCCCAGTCGCCGTTGGCCAAGGGCAAATACGTGATATCACTGACCCATACCCGATTAGCCCGCGTAGGCTTGAGCTGATTAAGCAGGCGGTTGGGGGCGCAACGCAGCCCGTGAGTGGAATCGGTCGTGCGAGGCGTAAACGCTTTGGGCTGGAGCGCGTGCAGACCCCGACGACGCATGGCGGTGCGTAGCAGCTGTCGCCCAACGCGATAGCCCTTGCGGCGTAGTTCAACGTGCAGCCGACGTGTACCATAGCAGCGTTTATGTACGCCAAACACCTTGACCAAGGCCGTTTCCCAAGCTGGTTCCGACTGATTTATTACTTGCTGCTGACCCTGTTGCCAAGCATAATAGCCGCTGGCCGGCACCTGCATCAACTGGCAGAGCAGGCGCACGGGGTAATGGTCCCGCTGCGCTTCGCTAAAGCGATAACGGCTCATTGGTCCGGTGTCTGCGAGAAGATAGCAATGGCTTTTTTAAAATTTCCAACTCCTGCGCCTGCCGCCGGTTAGCAGCCCGCAACTGGCGTAACTCGGCAGCTGTGGCGGGGTCCAACTCTGCCCCACGTGCTGCCGCCACGGGAGTAAGCGCCTCTTTTTGCCACTTATAAATTCGTTTGGGGTCGATATTGAGCGCCCGGGCCGCAGCCTGGGGCGAGCGACTCTCAGCGGCTAGGCGCAGGGCCTCGGCTCGGAAGGCGGCATCGTAGCGCCGACGTTTGATGGGTGCAGGGCTGTCTTTCATGACGAAGGAAAGATAAGACCCTATGCTGTCCAGATTTACCCGACCACCTCAATATTCCCTTCTGCAAAAAGCCCGACCGCTTCGCCCAAGCCTACGTCACGAAGATTACTAATCAAGTGGGCAAGGTAGGCCTAGCTATTAAGAAAGACTGGACATTTCATAATAAGTCGTTTGCGGAGATTGTTCCTTTAGCTACGAAGGACGACATAATCTACTGCGACCCGCCCTACTATGGCCGATACGTGGATTATTATAACGGTTGGACCGAAGCCGATGAAGAGCTCCTCTATAAGCTGTTGGCCGCTACCCCAGCTAAGTTCATTTTATCTACGTGGCACCACAATGCCCACCGCCAAAACGAGATGATTGAGAAACATTGGGGCAACTGCAACGTCGCTACTAAAGACCACTTCTATCATTCAGGTGGCAAAGCCGAAAATCGCCAGTCTGTAGTGGAAGCTTTAGTGTACAACTTTGATGCTGATTTTGTACTGCATAATCACAGCGCCCAGAAGCCCGAGAGTAAAGTAGAGCAACTTTCAATATTCGCGTAGGCCTCACCGAGCAAAGGCTAAGAGATGCCCCTGTCAATATTGGCGGGGGCATTTTTTGTCATGATGTAGTTTGACAGATTTCCTACCCTCTGCCCTACCTTGCCGGCACTATGGAAGTAACCCGCCAGCTGCGCCTCGACGCCCTCAACAAGCACGGCCTGGCCCCCATCCAGCTCACGCTCTGCTGGGCTGGCCACTGCCTGCGGCTGGGCTCGGGCCAGCGCTGCCTGCCCAAGCACTGGGATGAGCGCCGCCAGCACGTCAAGGACAAAGCCGACTCCTACGCCA
The DNA here is from genome assembly GCF_035709525.1 of Hymenobacter sp. Taxonomy (GTDB): domain Bacteria; phylum Bacteroidota; class Bacteroidia; order Cytophagales; family Hymenobacteraceae; genus Hymenobacter. The sequence goes on from NZ_DASTEP010000153.1 coordinate 4,516, forward strand.
GCACCGTCAACCAGGTACTCGACGACTACTCTAGCGTAGCCGCCGCCGCCGAGCGGGCGGCCACGGAAACCGGCCAGGTGCTGGCCCCGGCCGCCATGCGCGCCGAGGTCGAGCGCCGCTACGCCGAGCTCGTGGCCGAGCGCGCCGGCCGCGCCGAGCTGCCGCCCGCGCCCGCGGCGGCCCCGCTTACCTTCTTCGACCACTTCGCCCGCTGGATTGAGAAGGAAAAGCAGAAGATTTCCGTGCGCACGGGCCGCAAGCTCAGCCGCGACACCATCTGGACGCATGAGGCCGTGCGCACCGAAATTCAGGACTTTGGCCAGGCCGCGAAGCTGACCGTCACCTTCGAGGGGCTGAACCAGGAATTCTACGACGGCCTGCGCGACTACATGCTCGGCACCCGGGGCCGCAGCCCGCGCACGTTCAACACCTACATCAAGCGCCTGCGCTCGTTTCTGTTCTGGGCCGAAGGCCAGGGCCTGCCCGTGCCGGCGCGCATCACCAAGGTTTTGCGCCTGGCTTCGAGCTACGTGGGCGTGGAGGCCCTCACCCAGGCCGAGCTGCTGCGCATCGCCGCCCTCGACTTCACCCTGCCCACCGTGCAGGCCTACCTGGCCACGGCCTTCCCCGAGCCAGAGCCCAAGGCTGCCGGCAGCGGCGGCCGCAACGCCCTCACCTCGGCCGCCCACGCCCAGCGCACGGCCTGGACGCGCGACGTGTTCCTGCTCTGCGCCTACACGAGCCTGCGCCACGCCGACGCCCAGGAGCTGGGCTGGCAACACGTTTTTCCCGAGCAGGAGTTAATAAAAAAATTACTCAACAAAACCAACATCACGGCTCTCGTCCCCTACCTCGACGACGACGTGTTCCGGCCGGTGGCTTTGCTCGAGCACTACCGCGCCCTGGGTGAGGGCCCGACCTGCCTGCCCTTCGTGCGCGACCCCTGGCGCTATTTGCCCCACGTGGCGGCGCTCGCCCGCATCACCCGCCTCAAGCTCGGCATGCACACCGGGCGCAAAACCTACGCCACGCTTAAAGTTTATCAGGGCGTGCCGAAATCGTTGGTGATGCTGGCCACCGGCCACCAGACGGAGGCGCAGTTTAACGAGTACCTCGGCATCAACGAGGAAGAATTACTCGCCTCGCACCGGCAAACGGCCCGGCGCCTGCCCCCACCCCGCAGCCAGGCTTCTTAGCATTTTCTGTGGCAGATTCTGTGGCAGACTGCCCCTGAATCTAACTGGCTTGGGCTGGATGTGGCTGGAGGGCGTTCTGAAAAAGTGCCCTGGCGGCCCGGCAAAGCCAGTCAGACCCTGCGGGGCAAAAAAAAAGGTCGCGCCACCCGGCACGACCCTTTCCAAACCCGGACGCAGCGAGAATTCCCACCCAGCGCTGGTCCGTGGCTCCAACCCAAAGTTAGTGCCGGAATAACAATTCGCGGTACTTCACCAAGGGCCAGTCCTCATCCGCCACAAGCAGTTCGAGCTTGTCGGCGGCGCGGCGAATCGCCGCAAATTTCTCTTTTACCGTGTCGCAATACGCCACGGCACGCTCACGGCCATCGTCCATTTTATTGGCCACTTTGCGAGCTTCAATCATGGCATCAACGGTGCTCTTGATGGTCGATACGTAGCCCGAGATGGCTTTAATCATATCTACGGTAACCTGGCTGTTTTCGTCGTCCAGGCCCAGCTCGCGCAGGCCGCGCACGTTTTGAATCAGCTTGGTTTGGTACGCAATGGCCGTCGGAATGATGTGGTTTACGGCCAAATCGCCCAGGATACGGCTTTCAATCTGGATTTTCTTGGTGTAGTCTTCCAGCATGATTTCGTGGCGGGCGTGTAGTTCGGTGCCCGACAGGATGCCGAGGCGGGTAAACAGCTCGGCTGACTCTTTTGTTACGAAGGCGTCGAGGGCCTGGGGCGTGGTAGGCACGTTGGAGAGGCCGCGGCGGGCGGCTTCGTCGCGCCACTCGTCCGAGTAGCCGTTGCCTTCGAAGCGGATGTTTTTCGAGCTGATAACGTACTCGCGCAGCACATCTACGATGGCTACTTCTTTCTTTTTACCTTGGTCGATGAGGGCATCCACCTGGGTTTTGAAGTCGATGAGTTGGTCGGCCACGATGGCGTTGAGCACGGTCATGGCCGACGAGCAGTTGGCCGACGAGCCCACGGCGCGCAGCTCGAACTTGTTGCCGGTGAAGGCGAAGGGCGAGGTGCGGTTGCGGTCGGTGTTGTCGAGCAGGATGGCCGGAATCTTGTCGATGCCCAGCTTGAGGTAGATGTTGTCGCCTTTGTCGAGTGGCAGCTTGGCGGTGCGCTCCAACTCGTCGAGCACGCCGTCGAGCATCGAGCCCAGGAACACCGACATGATGGCCGGCGGCGCTTCGTTGGCCCCGAGGCGGTGGTCGTTGCTAGCCGAGGCGATGCTGGCGCGCAGCAAATCGGCGTGGCTGTGCACGGCCTTCACGGTAGTGATGAAGAAGGCCAGGAACTGGAGGTTTTCCTTGGGCTTTTTGCCGGGGGCGAGCAGGTTCACGCCGGTGTCGGTGCTCATTGCCCAGTTGTTGTGCTTGCCCGAGCCGTTGACACCGGCATAAGGCTTCTCGTGCAGCAGCACCTTGAAGTTGTGCTTGAGGGCCACGCGGTCCATCACATCCATCAGCAGCTGGTTGTGGTCGATGGCCAGGTTAGCATCCTCGAAGGTGGGGGCACACTCGTACTGGTTAGGCGCTACCTCGTTGTGGCGGGTGCGCAGCGGAATGCCAAGCGCGTTCGACTCTTCCTCAAACTCCAGCATGAAGGCATGCACGCGGGGCGGAATCGAGCCGAAGTAGTGGTCTTCGAGCTGCTGGCCCTTGGCCGGGGCGTGGCCGAAAAGGGTGCGGCCGGTGAGCACGAGGTCGGGGCGAGCATCGTGCAAGGCCTTGTCAACCAGGAAGTACTCTTGCTCGATGCCGAGCGTGGTGTTCACGCGCTGTACGTCTTTGTCGAAGTACTGGCACACGTCGACGGCGGCCTTCTCCAGCACGGCCAGCGACCGGAGCAGCGGGGCTTTGTAGTCGAGCGCCTCGCCGGTGTAAGCCACGAAAATCGTGGGAATGCACAACGTTTTGGCCCCTACCGTTTCGATGATGAAGGCGGGCGAAGTGGGGTCCCAGGCAGTGTAGCCGCGGGCCTCGAAGGTGTTGCGCAGGCCGCCGTTGGGGAAGCTGGAGGCGTCGGGCTCCTGCTGCACCAGGGCCGAGCCCTTGAAGTTCTCAATCGGCCGGCCGTCGGAATTGAGGTCGAAAAACGAGTCGTGCTTTTCGGCCGTGGCGCCGGTGAGGGGCTGAAACCAGTGGGTGTAGTGGGTGGCGCCTTTGGCCATAGCCCAGGTTTTCATGGCCGAAGCTACGGCATCGGCAACATTGCGCTCGACGGGCGTGCCGTGCTTGATGGCGGCTTGCAGCTTCTTGAAATATTCGCCGGGCATGTTGGCCCGCATTGCCTCCAGATTGAACACGTTCTGGCCGAACGAATCGGACCGGCGGTGTTTGTCGGGCGTTACGGTCAGCGCCTGGCGCTGGTCGACCAACTCAAGGGCTTTGAAACGAAGAATAGCCATGAAAATAAGTAAAGGGGGTCAGTTTTCGGGGGCAAAAGTACGACTGAAGCGCTTATTTCAGGGGGTACACCCTTAAAAAATTACCCTCATCAGCTTAAAATCGCTTAACACAAGCTTAATCCCTATGAGCGTCAGCCAAACGAATGCTGAAGAAACTGGAAGCGAATCGAGAATGCGGACGCGGCCGACTCAGCCAGTTCATTTGCACTTCCTATAAACTCGCTCCCGGCCGGCTCCAGTATTTTTGCCTCATGCTCGCAGCTCTTTTCACTCGCTTTCGCCAATTTCGCCAGCGGCGGCGGCAGCAACGCCGCTTCGAGCGAGTTGACCAAATAGACCAAGTAGCGCTAAGCCACCAAGCCCCTGCCGACCCCAGCCGGGTACTGCTGCTGCGCAACGACTCGATAGGCGACTACCTGCTGTTCCGGCCGTGGCTGCGCCTGCTGGCGGCCGAGGTGCGCGGCCGGGGCCAGCACCTTACGCTGGCGGCCAACGCGCTGTGGGCTCCACTGGCCCGCGCCTGGGACGCCGATTGTTTTGATGAGCTGTTAGTAGTAGAGTTCGCTCGCTTTCAAATCGATACCGTCTACCGCACCGAGGTACTGCGCGATATTGGGGCAGCGGGCTACGGCGGACTTATTTATCCGCTGCACGTGCGCGAGCCGGCGGTGGAAAACTTCTTTCGCTACCTGGCCGCGCCCGGGCGGGTGGGTGGCCAGGGCGAACACCGCACCGACGCCTGGTTTCAATTGATTGACCGGGAAGGCTATACGCAGCTACTTCCGACTTCTCAGGAAGTGCTGTTTGAATACGACCGCAATGGCGAGTTCTATAGAAACTGGCTCGCCGCGATTGGCCACGCGGCGGACGCGGCCGGGGCGCGGCCGCCGCTACACATCCCAGTGCAGGAAGCCGACGCGGCCCGGTTTCGGGCTGCGGATGGGCGGGCGGCCATCGTGCTGTTTCCGGGGGCCAGTGCGCGGCAAAAGCGCTGGCCTACCGGCCACTTTGCCCGGCTAGCGCAGGCGCTGCATCAGCGCTACGGCGGCCAGTATCGGCTAGTGCTGGCCGGCAGCGCGGCCGACGCCGAGCACGCTCAGGACATTCGAAAAGTAGCCGGCGCGGCCGTGCCGCTTGAGAATCTCTGCGGCCAAACCAACCTCGTGGAGCTAGCGGCACTACTCAGCCAGGCCAGCTTATTAATAAGTAATGACACAGTGGCCGCGCACCTGGCCGTGCAGCTCGGCACGCCCTGCCTGGTAGTGCTGATGGGTGAAAATTACGGCAAGTTCTTCCCCTACCCGCCCGATTTGCACAGCGCCCCGTGCCGCTGCCTGTTTCCGCCCGGTATGGAGGCGCGCTTCGCGCAGGGCAACTTTGCGCCGCCCGGCCGCGACCCGGACATTGCCAGCATCACGCCGGTGCGGGTGCTGGCAGCAGCGGCAGAGTTGCTGGCCAGTTTGTAAAACGGAGTGACACTCCGTTTTACAGGTCGTAACTTTGTAGGCTTATGACTCCCCAATCCGTTGCTTTTTATACGCTGGGCTGCAAGCTCAATTTCTCCGAAACGTCGGCCCTGGGCCGGCAGTTTGAGGAGCGCGGCGTGCGCCGCGTCGAGTTTGAGCAGGGCGCTGATGTGTACGTCGTAAATACCTGCTCGGTCACCGACCACGCCGACCGCAAGTGCCGCAAGGTGGTGCAGCAGGCATTGAAATACAACCCCCGGGCGTTCGTGGCCATCGTGGGCTGCTACGCCCAGCTTAAGCCTCAGGAAATCGCCACTATTCCGGGTGTGGGCGCGGTGCTGGGCGCAGCTGAAAAGTTTCGGCTGGCCGAGATTCTATCTGAGTTGGAGCTGCCAGCCCCCGCCGAGGCGGGCGCGGCAAGCGCGCCGGGCCGGGTGTTTGCCTCGCCCATTTCGGAGGCAACCGAGTTTCACCCGGCGCAGTCGCTGGGCGAGCGCACGCGCACCTTTTTGAAGGTGCAGGATGGCTGCGACTACTCGTGCTCGTTTTGCACCATTCCGCTGGCGCGGGGCGCAAGCCGCTCGGGCAGCGTGGCCTCGGTAGTGGAGCGGGTGGAGAAGCTGGCAGCGCAGGGCGTGAAGGAAATCGTGCTGACGGGCGTAAACCTGGGCGACTTCGGCTTGCAAGGACCGGAGCGCCAGCGCAAGGAGGACTTTACTCAATTGGTAAAGGCGCTGGATAACATAGAAGGCATCCAGCGCTTTCGCATCAGCTCGTGCGAGCCAAATTTGCTCACCGACGAAATTATCCAGACCGTGGCGGCTTCGCGGCGCTTTATGCCGCACTTTCACCTGCCGCTGCAAAGCGGGTCAGATAAAATTCTGGGCCTCATGCGCCGCCGCTACCGCCGCGCCCTCTACGCCGACCGCGTGGCCCGCATCAAGGAATTAATGCCGCACGCGGGCATCGGGGTCGATGTCATCGTGGGTTTTCCCGGCGAAACGGAGGCCGATTTTCTGGAAACCTACCATTTCCTCAACGAGCTACCCGTCAGCTACCTGCACGTGTTTCCGTACTCGGAGCGCGCCAATACGCTGGCCCCGAGCCTGAAAGGCCGCGTGCCCGAGCGCGTGCGTGGCGAGCGCACCACGCAGCTGCGCAGCTTGTCGGAAAAGAAAAAGCGCTTTTTCTATGAGCAGCACGCGGGCTTCGAAACCAACGTGCTGTTCGAGGACGACGTGACCGACGGGCGAGTAGAAGGCTACACGCCCAACTACATCCGGGTGGCGGCCAAGTATGACCCGCTGCTGGTGGGCGAGGTGCGCCCGTTGCGCCTCACGCAAGTAAGCGCGCAGGGGCTGATGGAGGCCGAGGAAATAGGCCTTCTGGTATGAACCACGGAGTAAAGCGGATTTTTCGAATTACGCGGATTTCGTAGACATAAGAAAGGCAGCCCCAAAGGCTGCCTTTCTTATGTCGGCTACGTATCTAATTGAATACCAGGTATACAGAATAAGCCAGCCACAAAATCCGCGTCTTCTGAAAAATCCGCTCTAATCCGTGGTTCAGACGGGCCGGCGCATGAGGTCCAGCATTTGTTGCATCAGCGCCTGGCGCTCCAGTATCAGTTTTTGCTGCTCCAGCAGGTGCTGGTTGCGCTGCTCGGCCAGGGCTAGCTGGTGCTGGAGGTGCTGGGCGTGCAGCGCGGCCGTGAGGGTGGCTGCATCGAGCGCGACGGCGGCAGGAGCACTCAATGCCGGCGCTGAGGCAACTGGCAGCGCGGGCTGGGATGCGAGCGCTTGCGACGCGCTTGGCGCTGGCACTACAGGAGCCGGATGAACAATGGTCTCTGGCACCACTGGCGGCGCGTACTGCGCCGCGACGGGTGGCACCTCGGGGGCAGGCGGCCCGGCTGCCGACACGGCGAAAAGCGGCGCGGGAAAGCTAGGTGCAACAGGCGCAGCCTTGGGGACCGGCGGCGCAACTGGCGTCGCGGGGGCCGGGGTTTCGGCAGCGGCCGGCGCACCAGCACCGGGAAAGCTGGCCAGCATCATCGGCCCCTTTCCCCGCAGCAGCCACTCGATGGATACATTTGGGTACACATCAACGACCTTATTCATAAGGTCAAAACCCGGCTTATTTCGCTCATCTACCAAATGTTGAATAACAGTAGCCGTCTTATCGAGGGAGACGGCAAAGGCGTTTTTGCTCATTCCTAGCGCCTGAATAAGCTGGGAGAACCGCTGGCCGACGGAGGATGATGCTGACATTGTGCAAATGTATAATTTACACAAATGTATAGCACGTATTTTATTTCGGCGCAGATAGCCAACATCCTTTATTCCCAAAAGTAGTACCCACCCAACAAAAAAGGCCCACCAATCGGCGGACCTTTTCGAAACTAAATTTCAACCTAAAAAAAAGCCAGCCCGCGCAGCGGGCGTATCCGTTAAATCTTAAAAATCCGTTTGAATCTGCGGTCTTATTCGTAGCGCAGGCTCTCAATCGGGTCGAGCGCCGCCGCCTTACCCGCCGGGTACGAGCCCGCAATGAGCCCCACCGTGACGCAGATGGCCAGCCCTACCCCTACCCACAGCCACGGTACCAGGAAGGAAGAGCTACCCACGAGCAGCGCCACGCCATTGCCCATGGCAATGCCGAGCACGATGCCCAGCGAGCCGCCAAGCACGCAAATGACGATGGCCTCGAGCAGAAATTGCTGCCGCACCTGGCGCGAGGTAGCACCAAGCGCCTTGCGAATCCCGATTTCACGGGTGCGCTCAGTTACCGATACCAGCATGATATTCATGAGCGCGATGCTGGCCCCGAGTAGCGTAATGAAGGCGACCAGGCCGCCACCGGCCTGCATTTTGCCGGCCAGCTCGTCAAGGGTTTGGGAGGCTGAGTCGGAGCTTTCGACTTCGAAGGAGTCTTCCTGGCCTAGGCGGTCGTGGCGCACGGCGCGCATCACGCCGGTGGCTTGGTCTTGCAGGTAGTGTAGGCCCTGGGCGTTGGTGGTGGCGGTTTTTACGTCGTAGGTGAGAGCACCCTGGCGCGGAAGCTGGTTGCCGGTTTCGAGGGGCACGAGCAGCAGGCGGTCGGCTCCGCTACCCCCCATATTGCTGCCGCTTTTCTCAAACATGCCCACTACCTGAAAGCGGCGGCCCAGCGCGTAGAGGTACTTGCCCACGGGGTTTTGGTTGGGGTAGAGCTTGTCCTTGATTTCTTCGCCGATGACGACCACGTTGGCCCCGTTTTGCAGCTCGGCGGGCGAGAAGGTGCGGCCCTGGGTGAGGGCGTAGCTCTGGATGCGCAGGTAGTTTTCGTCGCCGGCCACTACCTGCATGTTGGGGTTGGTTTTCTGACCGTTGGCTTTGGCCTCGGTGGCCCCGCTAATGCTGGCCGACACGCCCACGATGGCGGCGGGCTCGCGCTGGGTCAGCTCTTTTTTGTAGAGGCTGGCTTGCAGGTAGCTGATGCCGGGGTACTGCTTGTCGGCCACGCCGCCGCGGCGCGAGCGATTGTTGTAGCCTTTGGCTCTCATTTCGAAGGAGTTGGCCCCGAGGCTGGCGAAGGTATCGCCGAGCGAGTGGCGCATGGCGTCGATGGCCGTGAGGATGCCCACGAGCGCCATCAGCCCGATGCTGACGATGAGGGCCGTGAGGATGGTGCGCAGCAAATTGCCCTTGATAGAGCGCAGGGCTTCGCGGATGTTTTCGAGGAAACTCATGAGTGTGCGGTAAGCTTTAGCTTGCCGTTGAAAAATGTAGGGTAAGCTTTAGCTTGCCATTCGTTAGGTTAGGTGGCGCTGGGCCGGATAATTGCTTCATGTAAATTGCTAGTGCTGGCAAGCTAAAGCTTACCCTACATTTTTCAACGGCAAGCTAAAGCTTACCGCACCATTTCTTACCTTGAACTACGGGAGCGGCGGGCTCGTTTGCCTGGCTGGTCTTCTGCCCTCAAAAGTATGTTTCTAAAGCGTCTTGCCCTGCTGCTGGGGCTGCTGGCCCCTACCCTGCCGGCCCTGGCCAACCATATTTTCATCCCGATGGACAATACCCAGAAGGAGCACCTCAAGGCTTACGGGCTGTGCTACTGGGCGTTGAGCAAGCAGGTAGAGGTCGATTGGCTGCTTAATTATAAAGGCGGCTCGTTTGCGATGGAGGCGCAGCCGAGCGTGGAAAGCGAGCTGGCGGTGCGCGGCATCACGTTCCAGACCATTTCGGAGGCGCAGTACACGGGCATCTTGTCGGAAATAGCTGACCCCAACGCCAATATGGACGTAATGAAGCTGGAGAAGGTGCCCAAAATAGCCGTGTACACGCCCAAAGGCAAGCAGCCCTGGGACGATGCCGTGACGATGGTGCTGACCTACGCCGAGATTCCCTACGACAAGATTTACGACGACGAGGTGCTGAGCGGCGTGCTGCCCAAGTACGACTGGCTACACCTGCACCACGAAGATTTTACGGGCGAGTACGGCAAGTTTTACGCCGTATACCGCACCGCGCCCTGGTACCAGCAGCAGGTGCGCGAGGCCGAAGCCGCCGCCAAGCGCAACGGCTTTGCCAAAGTGAGCCAGATGAAGGCCGCCGAGGCCGTGAAGATGCAGGAGTTTATCGCGGGCGGCGGGTTTATGTTCGCCATGTGCTCGGCCACTGATTCTTACGACATTGCGCTGGCCGGCCTGGGCGTGGACATGGTAGAAAGCATGTACGATGGCGACCCCGCCGACCCGGCCGCGCAGAGCAAGCTCAACTTCAACCGCACGCTGGCGTTCCAGAATTTTCAGCTCTACATGAACCCGTTGCAGTACGAGTACTCCAACATTGACATGCAGCAGCACGAGCGCGGGCTGTACGAGCAAAACGATTATTTTCAGCTCTTTACCTTTTCGGCCAAGTACGACCCGGTGCCGACCATGCTGACCCAGGACCACGAGAAAACCATCCACGGCTTCATGGGCCAGACCACGGCCTTCCGCAAATCGCTCATTAAGCCCGATGTGGTAGTAATGGGCGAAACCAAGCAAACCGGCGAGGTGCGCTACATGCACGGCTCGCTGGGCAAAGGCACCTGGACTTTCTACGGCGGCCACGACCCCGAAGACTACCAGCACATGGTGGGCGAAGAGCCCACCGATTTGTCGCTGCACCCCAATTCGCCGGGGTATCGGCTGATACTGAATAATGTGCTATTTCCGGCCGCGAAGAAAAAGAAGCTGAAGACGTAGAGCAACTTAGCGGCCAGTGCATGGATGTAGAGACGCAATATTTTGCGTCTGGCGTTAGGGTACGAT
>NZ_DASTEP010000154.1:0-9528 GCF_035709525.1 Hymenobacter sp.
CTCTCCGAAAAGGAGAGGGGGAGCCGACCGCAGGTGGACGCTGGTAGATAGAACGTAAATAGTCGTCTGGCTCCCCCTCTCCTTTTCGGAGAGGGGGCCGGGGGGGGAGGCGCTTACAGCCGCGCGGCCCGAATAATGTCCGCAAACACGCCGCTCGCCGTGACCTCGGCGCCCGCGCCCGCGCCCTTTACCACCAGCGGCTGCTCGGGGTAGCGGTCGGTGTAGAAAAGCACCACGTTGTCTTTGCCGCGCAACTCGTAGAGGTCGTGGCCGGGCGCGATTTGCTGCAAGCCCACTGAGGCTTGGCCCTCGGCGTACTGGGCCACGAACTTGAGGCGCTTGCCCTGGCTGGCGGCTGCGTCGTAGAGGGCGCGGAAGTGCGGCTCGTGCACGGCTAGTTGCTCGTAAAACGCTTCTACGTCGCCTTCGAGGCAGGAGGCGGGCAGGAAGCTTTCGTTGGCTACGTCGCTCATTTCCAGCGGCTGGCCGGCTTCGCGGGCCAGGATGAGGATTTTGCGGGCCACGTCCGAGCCGTTGAGGTCGAGGCGCGGGTCGGGCTCGGTGTAGCCTTCGTGCTGGGCCTGGCGCACCACCTCGGCAAAGGGGCGGGTGCCGTCGTAGTGATTGAACACGAAGTTGAGCGTGCCCGACAGCACTGCCTGCATCCGGCGCACCACGTCGCCGCTGCGCGTGAGGTCGCCCAGCGTGCCGATGACGGGCAGGCCCGCGCCCACGTTGGTTTCGAAGAGAAACTTGGTGTTGAAATCTTGGGCCAGCTGCTTGAGTTGCCGGTAGCTGGCGTACTCGCTCGACGCGGCCACCTTGTTGCACGCCACCACGGCCACGCTTTTGGCCAGCAGCGGAGCGTACTGGTCGGCGGCGGCCGGGTTGGCGGTCACGTCCACGAAGATGGAGTTGCGCAGGTTCTTGCTGATAATGACCTCGGTAAGCTCGGGTAGCGATAGCGCGGGCGCGGTTTCCAGCGCCTCGGGCCAGGTAGTGAGGTCGAGGCCGCCCTCGTCGCTCACGAGGCAGTGGCGGCTGTTGGCGATGGCTACTACCCGCAGGTCGAGGCCGAGCTTGTCGCGCAGGTAGGGCTGCTGCTGGGCCACTTGCGCCAGCAGCTTGCCGCCCACGTTGCCGGGGCCTAAGAGGAAGATATTGACCTGCTTGTAGGTCGCCTCAAAAAACTCCTCGTGCAGCACGTTGATGGCTTTGCGCACGTCGGCCGCCCGGATAACGGTCGAGATGTTGCGCTCGCTCGCGCCCTGCGCGATGGCCCGGATATTGACCCCATTGTGCCCCAGCGCGCTGAATAAGCGCCCGCTGATGCCGGGGTGGTTGCGCATGTTGTCGCCCACCAAGGCCACTATCGCCAGGCCGGTTTCGGGCCGCAGCGGGTCGAGGCGGCCGGTAGTTATTTCGGCCGCAAACTCTTCGTCCACAATGGCTTGGGCGGCGGCTACGTCGCTTTCATTCACACCCACGCAAATGCTGTGCTCGCTGGAGCTTTGCGTGATGAGCACCACGTTGATGCGCGCCCGCGCCAGCGCCGCAAACAGCCGCGCTGCGAAGCCCGGCACGCCTACCATGCCGCCGCCTTCGAGGTTGAGCAGGGCTAGGCTGCCGATACTCGACAAGCCCTTGACTACGCCGGGGCTGGGCGGCGGGGCCACCTCCACCAGCGTGCCGTAGTCGGCGGGCGCAAAGGTGTTTTTAATCCACATCGGGATGCCGCGCTGCCGCACCGGCTGCACCGTGGGCGCGTACAGCACCTTGGCCCCGAAGTGCGACAGCTCCATCGCCTCCTCGTAGCTGATGCACGCAATGGGCTGCGCCGCCCGCACCAGGCGCGGGTCGGCGGTGAGCATGCCGCTCACGTCGGTCCAGATTTCGAGCTTCTCCGCGCCCAGCGCGGCGGCCAGGATGGCGGCCGTGTAGTCGGAGCCGCCGCGGCCCAGCGTGGTCGTGTGGCCTTCGACATCGGCGGCGATAAAGCCGGGAGCTACCCAAAGTTGCTCGCTAGTAGAATTCTTGAAATCGAGAACTTGCTGCTTAGTCATGTCTTCCACGACCTGAGCCATACCAAAGTTTGAGTTGGTACCAATGAGCTGCCGGCTATCGGCCCAGGCGGTGGCGATGCCCCGCGCCTGCAAGGCGGCTACTACTAGGCGGCTGCTCAATAGTTCGCCGTAGCTCATGAGGCGGTCGAGGGTGCGGGGCGAGAGTTCGCCGAGGGCAAAAATGCCGTCGGCCAGCAGGGCCAGCTCGGTAAACTGGGCGGTGAGCCAGGGCTGAATTTCGGTTTGGGCCTCGGCGCTCGGCAGCAGGTGCTCGGCGGCGGTGAGGTGGCGGGCTTCGAGCTGGCGCAGGGCCTGGCGAAAGCTTTCGTCGCCCGCGGCGGCGGCGCGGCCGGTGCTAATGAGCGCATCGGTAGTGCCGCCGAGGGCCGATACGACCAGCACCACTGGTCCGTGGGCCAGCGCGCGCGTCACGATGGCGATTACCTTGCCGATGTTCTCGGCCGAGGCCACCGAAGTGCCTCCAAACTTCAAAACTTGCATAAGCTTTCGAAATGCCCGGCGGGCTACAAAGGGCCGGGCCAATGAAACCCCGCGCAAGGCGGGGCGAACGTAAAGAACTGGCCTGGAACGCCGACCGCAAAGGACGTTGTTACCAGTCCGTATCTTTGCAAACTACTGACTATTTTTTCCGACCACAAAATGCTGGATAAACTCGAAGCCATCCGCGAGCGCTACGACAACGTGAACGACGAGCTGATGCAGCCCGAGGTGATGGGCGACATGAAGCGCTTCAAAAGCCTGAATAAAGAATTTAAAGACCTGGGCAAAATCGTGACTGCGTATCGGGCTTACCAGCAGGTGCTCAGTAATATAGAAGGTGCCCGCCAGGTAGTGGCGACCGAAAAGGACGAAGACTTCCGCGAGATGGCCAAGGCCGAGCTCGACGAGCTGCTGCCCGAGGCCGACCGCATGGAAGTGCTCATCAAAGAATTATTGATTCCGAAAGACCCCAACGATTCCAAGGACGTTATCATGGAAATCCGGGCCGGGGCGGGCGGCGACGAGGCCTCGCTCTTCGCCGGCGACTTGCAGCGCATGTACATGCGCTTTGCCGAAAAGCAGGGCTGGAAAATGGAGCTCGTGGACGCCATGGACGGCACCGCTGGCGGCTACAAGGAAATAGTGGTGGCCGTGCGGGGCGAGGACGTGTACGGCAAGCTCAAATTCGAATCGGGCGTGCACCGCGTGCAGCGCGTGCCAGCCACCGAAACCCAGGGCCGCATCCACACTTCGGTAGCTTCCATCGTGGTAATGCCGGAGGCTGAAGAATTCGATATTGAGCTGAACATGAATGATATACGCAAGGACTTGTTCATGTCGAGCGGTCCCGGCGGGCAGTCGGTAAACACGACCTACTCGGCCGTGCGCCTCACGCACATCCCGACGGGCATCGTGGCCCAGTGCCAGGACCAGAAATCGCAGCTCAAAAACTTTGACAAGGCGCTGCAAGTGCTGCGCTCACGCATCTTCGAAATCGAGCTAGCCAAGAAAAACGAGGCCGAAGGCGCCATCCGCAAGGGCATGATTGGCGGCGGCGACCGCTCCGATAAAATCCGCACCTACAACTACCCGCAGGGCCGCGTCACCGACCACCGCATCGGCTATACCGTCTACAACCTGCCCAGCGTGATGGACGGCAACATCGACGACTTCGTGGAGCAGCTGCGCCTGGTGGAAAGCGCCGAGCGTCTGAAGGTAGGCGCGGAATAGATAATACCTGTCATTGCGAGCGCCGCGCAGCAATCGCACCTGGGCGGCACGGCTAAACAGGTGCGATTACTGCGCGGCGCTCGCAATGACAGGCAATTTTTAGCGTTACCAGTCTGATGTTGAAAAAGCTACTCCTCCCCGTCCTCGTTCTGCTCAGCGCTCTTGGTAGCCTCACCTTGCCCGGCTGCAAGCCGCGCGATGAAGAGCTACAAACCTCGGGCGCACTGGAATTTTCGGCCGATACGGTGAAGTTCGACACGGTTTTCACGACCCTGCGCACCGTGACCAAGCGGCTGTGGGTGTACAACCGTAACCCCAAGGGCGTGAACGTAGACCTCGTAGCGCTCGACCAGCCGGCCGCGTCGCCCTACACGCTTATTATCAACGGCGACCTCAAGCAAACGGCTAGCAACCTATTCATTCGGGGTGAGGACAGCCTGCTCATCCTGGTGCGCGCCAAGCTGCCTGACAACGGCCAGAATGGCGCGGCCAAAGGCTACGTGCTGGAAGAAAAGCTGAATTTTCGCACCAACGGGCAAGACCAGCGCGTGCTTTTGCGCTCTTTTGGGCAGAATATTTATTTATATGACAACGTGCAGTTTACGCGCAATGTTGTATGGGATAAGGACCGCCCCCACGTACTCTATAATACCGTGTTGGTGCCGGCAGGCATTACCCTCACCATCAAGCCGGGCACACGCATCTACGCCCATGCAGGAGCGCGGCTGTTAGTAGATGGCACGCTGGTGGTAAACAGCCCTGCCGATTACAACCCCGGCACTGGCGCTACTGACACTGTAAAAGCGGGTAACACGAACATTGTGCGCTTTGCGGGTGACCGGAGCGGTGAAGCGCAGTATGCTACCGCGCCCGGCCAGTGGCAGGGCATTTGGCTGAGGAGCACCAGCCGAAATAATCTCATCCGCTACGCGGTGATTCAGAATGCGGCGTTTGGTGTATTGCTACTCAATCAGCTAGACGCCCAGCCACGTCCCGATGTTACTATTCAAAACTCGGTGGTGCGCTATGTGTCAGGCGCTAGTACCACATTTGCTGGCGTGGCCAGCAGCCTTGGGCTGCCGGGCGCGGCTGTGCTAAGCCTGGGCGGCAAAGCCACAGTAGAAAACACCCTTTTTAGCGATTGCTACGAATTGGCGGTGCTGGGCTACGGGGGCGATTATGCCTTTAACTACTGCACTATAGCCAACTACGCTGCCACCGGAGCCGTGCGCAGTACGCCCTCTCTGTACTTTACCAACGTGTCATCGGCCGATACTGCCAAGCGTAGTGCTTTGACTGTGAAGCTATACAACAGCGTAGTATGGGGCGCGATTGATGATGAATTGGTGCTGGCTAATTACAAGGAGTACCAGAATGGCCCTGTCGATATTCGCAACACGCTGCTGCGTACCAAGCTCTACAGCGCTACTACCGACGTGGCTACCAAGCCTGGCCTGGCCAAAGCCAGCCTCAATAATGTAGTGAACACTGACCCCAAGTTCGTCAGAATCTACGCTACTACCCGCAACGACTACCACCTCGGCCCCAACTCGCCGGGCCTCAGCCGAGGCGCGCAGCAGATACTGCCTTTCCTCGACCGCGACCTGCTGAACGTGCAGCGCCCGTCTGCCCGCCCCGACCTCGGCGCCTACCAAACCACTAAATAATGACTAGTGACTAATGAGTGACGACTAATGGCTTAGCGACAGTCATTAGTCATTACCCATTATCGCTAGTCATT
The DNA here is from genome assembly GCF_035709525.1 of Hymenobacter sp. Taxonomy (GTDB): domain Bacteria; phylum Bacteroidota; class Bacteroidia; order Cytophagales; family Hymenobacteraceae; genus Hymenobacter. The sequence goes on from NZ_DASTEP010000154.1 coordinate 5,536, forward strand.
AGTCGCCATAATGCGCTACATCCAAAAACGCCTGCGCCTGCCAGCCGTGGCCGAAGGCTTCCACCTCATCACCGACCTGCTGCTGAGCGAGCTACCCGAGCTGGAAACCATGCGCGTGGGCACGGCTAATTTCTTTATTCAGCACACCTCGGCCAGCCTGTTCATCACCGAGAATGCCGACCCCACCGTGCGGCGCGATTTTCAGGAGTATTTCCGCCGCCTTGCGCCCGACAACGCGCCCTACTTCCAGCACACCCTCGAAGGCCCCGACGACATGACGGCCCACCTCAAAGCCGCCATGCTGGGCACCTCCGTGACTGTGCCCATCGCCGAGGGCCGCCTGCTGCTGGGCACCTGGCAGGGCCTGTGCCTGGGCGAGCACCGCCGCCACGGCGGCCGCCGCTGGGTGGTGGCCACGCTAGTGGGGGAGTAGGATATCTAGGTGCTAGTCTGCACTAAAGATATACCTGGGGTCATAGTCAATTCCGAATCTGTCCAGGATGGACTGGTATTCTTCCTGAAAGGTTTGCTTGCGATGGTGGGCCTGTTGCCCCTCTATGTACCGGATAACATCGGGCAATTGCGAAGTGCTATACGAAAACGCACCATATCCCGCTTGCCAGGCAAACTTACCTGCCACCCAACGCTGCTCATTGATGAATTTGGAAGAGCTGGCTTTCACCTCGCGCATCAGTTCAGCCAGCGCCATATCGGGTCGCAGGCCGATAAGTAAATGCAGATGGTTGGGCATCCCATTAATAGCCAGTAGTTTTTGGCCGCGCTCGGTGATGATACCCGTGATATAGCGGTACAGCCGCTCGGCGTGTGCCTCCGGAATGGCCGCGTGCCGCCCCTGTACCGCAAATACAACGTGCAGGTGAATTTGAGTGTAAGTATTGGCCACGATAAGAAATTAAGGATTGCTGAGCCGAAGGTATCGGCAAGCTAACGAATGCAAAGTAGCCCCAGCGGGGCGACCCGTCGGTAGAAAAACATTAACCCAAGTATTCTAAAGCCCCGTAGGGGCGACCCAACTTATCGAATGGGTCGCCCCTACGGGGCTTTATTCCAAGAAGAACTGTATACTACCGACGGGTCGCCCCGCTGGGGCTATTTCGCCACTTGGGCCAGCTAACAGCAATGCAAGTAAGAGAAGCAAGCATCTTAAACCGCAAGCTGCCCAAAACCCAAAGCTACTCCACCCGAACGCGCGTGCTAAACCGCAGCGTATCAAACAACACCAGCTTTTGCGAGCCCCGCACGCTGTAGGCATGCAGCTGCCCGTTTTGCAGTGTCAGGCGCAGCTGCTTCTGGCCCGAAAACAGCGTGTTATCCTGCTTCAGGGTGGCTTCCAGCTCCTGCGGCTGCCCGCCCGCGCTCAGCACCGAGAGGCGCGTGACCGACACGTTGGGGTGGCCGGGCCGGGCGGTGTAGGTGCGGCGCACGGCCCCGCCGGCCTCGGCGGCCGAGTCGAGGCGGTAGGCCCCGCGCAGGGCCGCCTTGTTGATGTCGGCCTGGTAAAAAATCTGGAGCTCGTCGGCCCATTTCACCTCGGGCACGCGCACGGTTTCGGGCGCGCTGCCGCGCAGGCTCACTTCCTTAATCGCGCCGGGGTGGTGGGCCGTGAGCTGCCGGATTTGACCATCGAGCAGGCCGCGCACGTCGAAGTAGGGGCCGGCTGGGCGCGCCGCGCCGGGGGCGGCCGGGTCGGGCGCCTGCGCGCCCTTGTCGCAGCTGCTGAGCGTTAGCAACGCTCCGAAAACCAAGAAAATACCAGCTCTACAACTCATTATAACAAGCGTGTCCCGCACTGCGAAACACTGCGCTTCAACACTGCGGGACACTGCGAGAAAAGAAAACTAACGGCTTTTTGTTCAGCCCTGGGCCGGGCGCAGCAGGCTTTCGCCCGTCATTTCGGCGGGCTGGGGCACGCCCATCAGTTGCAATACGGTGGGGGCGATGTCGCCGAGCTTGCCATTGGCCAGGCCGCCGATGTAGCCATCGGCCGCCAGGATGCACGGCACCAGGTTGGTGGTGTGCGCGGTGTTGGGCGAGCCGTCCTCGTTGCGCATGTACTCGGCGTTGCCGTGGTCGGCAATCACGATGCAGGCGTAGCCGGCGGCCAGGGCCGTTTCTACCACGTCGTGAGCGCAGCGGTCGGTGGTTTCGACGGCCTTTATCACGGCCTCAAATACGCCGGTGTGGCCCACCATGTCGGGGTTGGCGAAGTTGACGACCACGAAATCGGCGGTGCGGTTTTGCAGCTCGGGCACCAGCGCGTCGCGCAGCTCGTAGGCGCTCATTTCGGGGGCGAGGTCGTAGGTCGCCACTTTGGGCGAGTTGCGCAGGATGCGCTTTTCGCCCTCAAACTCCTTTTCGCGGCCACCCGAGAAGAAGAACGTCACGTGCGGATACTTCTCCGTCTCGGCCATCCGAATCTGGGTTTTGCCGTGCGCGGCCAGCGTTTCGCCTAATGTATTATTCAGGTTGTCCTTCTCAAAAATGGCGCTAATTCCCTGGAAAGTAGCGTCATACGTCGTCATGGTGAGGTAGCGCAGGTTGAGGCGGTGCATCTGGTAGGCGTTGAAATCCTGCTGCGTGAGCGCCTCCGTGATTTCGCGGCCCCGGTCGGTGCGGAAGTTGAAGCACAGCACCACGTCGCCCTCCTTGATGGTAGTGAGCGGCTGCCCGTCGGCCCCGGTTTTCACGATGGGCTTCAGGAACTCGTCGGTTACGCCCTCTTTGTACTGTTCCTGAATGCTTTGAATCAGGTTTTGCGAGGGCGTGCCTACGCCGTTTACCAGCAGGTCGTAGGCTACCTTCACGCGCTCCCAGCGCTGGTCGCGGTCCATGGCGTAGTAGCGGCCCACGATGGAGGCGATTTTGGCCCCCGTGCGCTCGGCGTGCTGCTCCAGGTCGTTCACGTAGTGCACGCCGCCCTTGGGGTCGGTATCGCGGCCATCGGTGAAGGCGTGGACGAACGTCTTATGCACGCCCGCCTCGTGGGCGATGGTGCAGAGCGCCTTCACGTGCTCGATGTGCGAATGCACGCCGCCATCGGAGAGCAGGCCGATGAGGTGAAACGGCTTGTTATTCTCACGAGCGTAGTCCAGCGCGTCTTTCAGCACCTGAATCTGGCCCAGCTTGCGCTCCTGAATAGTTTTGCCGATGCGAACCAGCTCCTGGTACACCACGCGGCCGGCCCCGATGTTCATGTGGCCCACCTCCGAGTTGCCCATCTGGCCCTCGGGCAAGCCCACGGCCTCGCCCGAGGCCTGCAAGGTGCTGTGCGGAAAGCGCTGAAGCAGCGAATGATAATAGGGCGTCTGGGCTGCGTCAACGGCCGAGGCACTAGTGTTCGGGGCGATGCCCCACCCGTCTAAAATAACTAATAGTACCTGCTTGTTCATGCCGCAAAAGTACGCCGGGCACCCTTATACCCCCGCACTGCGTAGGAGGCCCCGTTTACCATTCAGAAATGCTACAGAAATGCGCTTGCTGGCATAGTTTTGGCTTTTAGCCTGCCACGAGCGTTTGACCCCAAGGCCAAGGCTTACTTTATGAAATCATTAGTTACTAACTTATTCGTGTGTGGATGGCTGCTTTTCGCAGCCGCAGGTAGCGCGCAGGCGCAGAGCGGCGACCAACTCAGCGGGGTGCGCTCGGCGCTGGCCAACAGCTCGGCGCACGACCTGGCCCAGTACCTGGCCCCGTCGGTAGAAGTCGGCTTCGATGGCGACAGCCAGAACATGAACGCCACTCAAACCGAGCTGGTGCTGAAAAACTTCTTCGCCAAAAACGGCCCCGGCAAGTTCGAAATCGTGCACCAGGGCGCTAGCCCGGATGGTATTCCCTACGCTGCCGGCCGCTATACGGGCCGCACGGGCACGTACCAGGTGTTTATCAAGCTCAAGGCCAACCGTGGTGCGCCGCAGATTGATAAGATAGATTTTACCAAGTAGCCCAAGTTGCCGACTAGCCCCAGCGGGGCAC
>NZ_DASTEP010000155.1:0-2613 GCF_035709525.1 Hymenobacter sp.
CGGCTCCCCCTCTTTTTTGGAGAGGGGGCCGGGGGGTGAGGTTCACGCGGCCGGTGAGCGATTCAAATATATTCCACATAACCCCTTAAAAACTAAAATTATACGTTGCCGAAGGCACCATCCGAAACAGCGCCACCTGCACGGCCCGCGTCCGCGTCGCGTCGTTCGGGTCCGTCTCAAACCGGATGCTGTACGGGTTCTCACGGCCCAGCGCGTTGTAAATCGAGAACGACCAGCTGCTGTGGAAGCGGCGGTTTTCCTGGCCGGGCTTTTCGTAGGTCGCGCCCAGGTCGAGGCGGCGGTAGCCGGGCAGGCGGTCGGCGTTGCGCAGGCTGTAGAGGTTCACCACCTGGCCCGCCACCTGGTACTTGCCGGCCGGGTAGGTTACGGCATTGCCGGTGCTGGCCAGGAAGGTGCCCGAGAACGTCCACTTCTTATTGAGCTGGTAGATAGCCACTACCGACAAGTCGTGCGTGCGGTCCTGGCGGGCGTTGAACCACGCGCCGCCGTTGATTTCGGCGAACTGCCGCTCGGTTTTGCTGAGCGTGTAGCCCACCCAGCCGCTGAGGCGGCCCACGTCTTTGCGGGCCAAAAACTCGATGCCGTAGGCCCGGCCCTTGCCGTAGAGCAGGCTGGCCTCGGGGTCGAAATTGCCGCGCAGCTGGGTGCCGTCGCGGTAGTCAATCTGGTTGCCGAGCGCCTTGTAGTACGTTTCCACGGTCAGGGTGTAGCCCTTGTCCTGGCCCAGCGTGCGGTAGTAGCCGGCCGATACCTGGTCGGCGGTTTCGGGCTGCACGTTGAAGGAGGTAGGCACGTAGAGGTCGGTGGGCAGCGAGGTGCTGGAGTTGCTGAGCAAGTGCACGTTCTGCACGTTGCGGGCGTAGCTGGCCTTCACGGTGGCGGCCTCGCTGAGCTGATAGCTGGCCGCGAAGCGGGGCTCCAGGCGCAGGTAGGTTTTCAGAAATTCGCCCCGGCTGTAGGTGGTAGCGCTCAGCACGTTGCCGGCCGCATCGTAGGTCGAGTAGGTGCCCGGCCCCAGCAAACTAAAGCCCGAGAGACGGAGCCCGGTCGTGAAGTTGAGGCGCGGCGCGGCCTGCCACTCGTGCGAGACGTAGGCCGCCGTTTCGAGCGAGTAGTTGGTTTTGTCGGCCGTGGCGTTCACCGTCGAGGCATCGGTGGCCGACACGTAGCCAGGGGTGATGGTGCGGTGAATGGCATTCAGCCCAAAGCGCAGCGTCTGGGTGGTGCTGGGCGTAAACTCGAAGTCCTGCTTGAGGTTAAAATCCTGAATTTTAGACAGAATACTAAAATTGGCGCTGTTGGCCAGAATCTGAATATCGTAGTCGTACTTGCTGTAAATGAGCGAGGTATTGGAAAACAGCCGGTCGCTGAACAGGTGGTTGAGCCGCAGCGTGGCCGTTTTGTTGCCGTAGTACTGCCCGAAGGTATTGGCCAAGCCCAACGCATCGCGCCCGATGTAGCCGGTGAAATACAGCCGGTTGCGGTCGTTGAAGGTGTAGTTGGCCTTGGCGTTGACGTCGTAGAAATACAGACTTGAATTGCGGGTGGTTTCGTTGCGCGAGAGCTTCAAAAACACGTCGGCGTAGGTGCGCCGGCCAGTCACCAAAAACGAGCCTTTGCCCTTCACCAGCGGCCCTTCCAGCGCCAGGCGGCTCGAAATCAGGCCGATGCCGCCGCTGCCGTGCAGCGTCTGGTTGTTGCCGTCCTTCATCTTGATATCGACCACCGACGACAGCCGGCCGCCGTACTGCGCCGGCATCCCGCCCTTGTACACGGTCAGGTCCTTGATGGCGTCGGAGTTGAAGGTCGAGAAAAAGCCCAGCAAGTGCGAGGCGTTGTACACGGGCGCCTCGTCGAGCAAAATCAGGTTCTGGTCTACGGCCCCGCCGCGCACCGAAAACCCGCTGCTGCCCTCCCCCGCCGACTTAATGCCCGGCAGCAGGGTCATGGTCTTAATCACGTCCTTTTCGCCAAACAGCACCGGCACCTTGGCTATCTGCTTTACGTCGAGCTGCTCCACGCCCATCTGCGCCTTGCTGATGTTGGCATCGGCGCTGCGGCCGGTCACTACCACTTCGCCCAGGTCGTTGCCGCTGGGCTTCAGCTTAAAATCGAGGCGCTGGCTGGCGCTCACCGTGAGGGGCCGCGCCTGGGTGGCGTAGCCTACAAAGCTGGCTTCCAGCGTGTAGGTGCCGGCCGGCACCGTGAGCGAGTAGAAGCCGTAGGCGTTGGCGCCGGTGCCCACGCCGGGCAGCTCGCGCACCCGCACGGTGGCCCCGGTCAGGTTTTCGCCCGAGGTAGCGTCCTGCACCGTCCCGCTGAGCGTAATGCGGGTTTGGGCGGCGGCCGGGCCGAGGTGCAGCAAAAGCAGCACCAGCAGCCAGAGGCCGGGGATAGAATAGGGTTTTGGCATTCCGGTGAGTAGCGCGTGAATTTAGCACGAAGGTACCGCCGGGGCGGTTGGGCCGCCGGCATCTTTTGCAGCCGCAGTACCTTTAGCCGCCCGGCTATCAGCCCGCCACTCGCTTTATGACAAAGCTTTACCTAGACATCGACGGCGTATTAGTAACCGCCCGGCACACGCAGGCCGCG
>NZ_DASTEP010000156.1:0-41860 GCF_035709525.1 Hymenobacter sp.
TCTCTATCGGTTAACTAACTCTATCCGCTAGCAATGAAGCGTTAGAGTTGCTTCGACTTCGCTGCGCTCCGCTCAGCATGACGGCCTTTTTTACCACTATCCTAACCAATTAATTCCTTTATCCTTACCATATGGAAACTGGATTCCGCAAGTGGATTATCGTCGTGACGGTGGTATTCTGCTGTCTGCTAGAGCTTATCGATACCAGTATCGTGAACGTGGCCCTGACCCAGATGATGGGCAACCTCTCGGCCACGCAGCAGGAAGTAAGCTGGGTTATCGCCTCCTACGCCATCGCCAACGTGATTGTGATTCCGATGACCGGCTTTTTGGCCGAGCAGTTCGGGCGCAAAAACTACTACCTCGCCTCGGTCATCCTGTTCACCCTGGCCTCAATGGCCTGCGGGCAAAGCACCTCGTTGTCCGAGCTGGTTATTTTCCGCTTCATTCAAGGCGTGGGCGGCGGCGCACTCATGGCTACCTCGCAGGCTATTCTGATTGATACCTTCCCGCCCAAGCAGCTGCCGCTGGGGCAGGCCTTGTTTGGCATGGGCGTGATTATCGGGCCCACCATCGGCCCCACGCTGGGCGGCTACATCGTGGAGCATCATTCCTGGCCCTGGATTTTCTACGTCAACGTGCCGGTGGGCATCCTGGCCAGCATCTTCACGCTGCTATTTATCCGCGACCCCGAGCGCATCAAAAACGCCATTCCCCGTCCGCTGCGCGAAATCGACTGGGCCGGCATTTTCCTGCTGATTTTGGGCGTGGGCTCGCTGCAGTACGTGCTGGAGCAGGGCGAAACCAACGACTGGTTCGACGACATTAGCATCCGGCTATTCACGGCGCTCTCGGTTATCGGCCTCGTGGGCTTTTTGTGGCGCGAACTCACGGCCAAGGCCCCAATTGTGGATTTGCGCGTACTGGCCAAGAGCCGCAACCTGGCGGTGGGCGCGTTCCTGTCGTTCGTGCTGGGCTTCGGGCTGTTTGCCTCGGTGTTCGTGTTCCCCATTTTCACGCAGCGCATTCTGGGCTTCTCGGCCGAGCAAACCGGCTGGATACTACTCCCCGGCGCGCTGGCCTCGGGCTTTATGATGCCCATCGTGGGTCGGATGCTCATGGCCGGCGTGCCCCAAAAGGCCATGCTGCCGGTGGGCTTCGCCATCTTCTTCGCCTTCACCTTCTGGATGGGTAGCCGCATCTCGCCTACCGCCGGCGAGCACGACTTCTTCTGGCCGCTCATCGTGCGCGGCGTAGGGTTGGGTTTGATTTTCATGCCCATCACTACCATGAGCCTCGCCGGCCTGCAAGGCCGCGACGCCGGGCAGGCCGCCGGCCTCACCGGCATGATTCGCCAGCTCGGCGGCTCGTTTGGCGTGGCCATCGTGGGCACCTACCTCGAGCGCAGTGTCCAGAACAACCGCGTGGCCCTGCTGCCCAACATCTCGCTCTACAACCCCGAAACCGTGCAGCGCCTGCAAGCCTTCACCCAGGGCTTTATCAACAAGGGCCTCGCCCTCGACCAGGCCCGGCAGGCCGCCTACGCCGCCCTCGACGGCACGCTCATGAAGCAGGTGTCGCTCATCACCTACACCCAAATTTTCTACGCGCTGGGCATCTTCTTCATCTCCTGCGTGCCGCTCATCCTGCTGGTGAAGCGCAACAAGCCCGGCGAGAAGATAGATATGAATGCCGCTCACTAACTAGATAGTATCATTATTTCAATAATAAATTAGGCCAAAGCCCCCGGCGCATCTCCCGCGCCGGGGGCTTTTTTTAGGATTGCCTGAACGGCAAAAAAAGTATTAATAGGCTGTTAAGAGCGTTAAAGCGCTTGTTCAGCGAGGTTCGGGAAGATTTTAGCAGCTAGCGTAAGATTAATCAGGAATTATTTAGTTAATTTGTACTTCCTTTAGATAAGTGCTCGCAAGGGCTGCCAGATTATTACCTGATTATACGTTTTGCATTGGCCGCCGCCACCTACCCGCGCCGGCCACCCAATAGGCTACCCCGCCAGTTGCTTTATACCTCCGCCTGCTAGTCTGCTATTTTATCATGGGCTTGTTTGCCACTATCAACCGCTACCTTACCGACGAGCTGCTGGGGCAGCTGGCCGCCGCCTCGGCGCTGCCCCCGGCCGCCGGCCGGGCCACGGCAGCGGCGGCCGTGCCGGCGCTGGTGCGGCAGCTGGCAGCACCCACCGACCTCGATGAGCTGAATGCGCGCTGGGATATGTGCCGGCAGCTCTACCTCAGCCAGCTGCTGACGGAGCCCGCCGAGCTGCTACGCACCGATATGGGCTGGCCCGACCGCCGCCGCTACCTCAGCCAGAAAATGCTGGGCAGCAAGCAAGTGGCCGCGCTGGCCGAAGCCGCCGGCCAGCCCGCGCAGGCCGGCACGCTGCTGGGCTACCTCACCATCGTGGTGCTGGCCCTGGTGGGCGAGCACGCCAGCCACGCCGGCCTCACGCCCGAGCAGCTGGGTAGCTGGCTGGCCGCGCAGCAAGCGCCCACAGTGGTGCCGGCCGCGCCCGCCCGGCCCGAGGCCCCAGCGCCGCCGCCTACTCACCCGGCCGCATCGGCGGGCAAGGCCAAAATGGCCGCGCTGTCGGTAGGGGGCACGGTGGTAGTGGCTGGGCTGGTAGGGGCTTACCTCCTGCTGAGCCCCGCCACCAGCGCTACGCCACCCGCCGCTGCCCCGGCCCCGGCCGCCGAAGTTGCCGAAGCCGCCCCAGCCCCCGCCGCGCAGCCCGCTGCCCCAACTCCCGAGGCCACCGCTGCGCCCGCGCCCGCCGCCGAAGCGCCGGCGGCCGCTATGCCGGCCCTGGCCGCTACCCCCGCCAAGCCGGTGGCCAAGGCTGCGGCAGCCGCCCTGGCATCGGCCGGGCTGCGCGACACCGTGGGCAATGCCGGCATGGCCCGGCAGGTAGGTGGCAAGTTCAACGTAGCCACCGGGCGCTACCCCAAGGGCGAAAGCCAACCCTTGATTATCAAGCTCGTAAACCGCGCTACCCTCACGGTGGGCATCAACTCGACCGAAAGCCTGCTGTATAAGCGGCTGGCGCACCCCAGCCTGCCCCGGCCCGCCGACATTGCCGTCGACCGCCTGAGCTTCGACCTGGGCCAGGCCCGCCTCGGGGCCGAAGGCGCGCAGCAGCTCGGCAGCATTGCCAGCTTGCTCAAAACATTTCCGAAGGCGCGCCTCGTGGTGGTGGGCCACGCCAACAACCACGAGGCCCAGGCCATGCGCCTGGGCTTGCAGCGCGCCAACCTGGCCGTGGACGAGCTGGTGAAGCAGGGCATCGCGGCCGACCGCCTCCAGGCGCAGGGCATGCTCTCGACCGAACTGCCCGGCGACAACGACTCGGCCGAAAAGCAAGCTTCTTTGCAAGGTATTACGCTGAAGATAAGTAGATTGTCAAACTAAATTTTAGCCCTCGCCGGATACCCAACCCGCCCGCCGCACTCTATGGGACTTCTTTCCACCCTGTCTTTTCGCAAGCGTAGCCAGCCCGCGCCGGCCGCCGCCGAGCCTACCACCGCTGGGGTAGTAGCTGCGGCACCGGCGGCCGCCCCGCCCGCTGCGGCGGCGCCGAGTGCGCAGGCCCAGGCCCAGGCCGAGGAGCTGGTGCGCCGCGTGGGGCAGGAGCTGCCCGCCTTTCTCACGGTGGCCGTGGTAGAGGCCGCGAGCGGCAAAATTCTGGCCGGGCAGTGGGCCGGCCACAGCGGCGGGGCCGTGGAAGAAGCCGCCACCAACGCCGAAATAGTGCGCCAGCTCAATCTGGGCCTCGCGGCGCTGCACCTCGCCGATACCGAGCAGCTGGCCGATATCGTGGTGACGCTGCGCCACCAGCTGCACCTGCTGCGGGTGCTGCCCCAGGCCGGGTGGCTGCTCTACCTGGCCGTGCGCGCTCAGGATACCAACCCCGCCCTCGCGCGGGCCGTGCTACAAGCTATTGATTAACACGTATTTTTCAAATTTTTATTTTTCTTTTTTTCATTCCACCATTTTTTATTTATTACCTCCAATGGCATACTCTACCTCCACGCCCGCCGGCCAAGCCGTTCAAAATATCCTCAACGACCTGCCCGGCCTGCTGGCCATCGCCGTGGTCGACATCAGCTCGGGCATGAGCCTGGCCTCGCACTCCAACTCGGGCATCAACCCCGACACGGCCGCTGCCTACAACACCGAAGTGGTGAAGCAAAAGCAGAAGGCCATGGCGGCCCTCAAGCTGCAAGGCGAAGCCATGGACGATATCCTCATCACGCTCACTACCCAGCTGCACCTCATCAAGCTGGTGGGCGAAGGCAAGAAGTTTATCTACCTGGTAGTGAATTCGCGCGATACCAACCTGGCCATCGCCCGCGAGGTGCTGCGCGCCCAGAGCGACCTGCTGAAGTAGGCCGCGCCTGCTGAGGCTACTTACAAAAAAGCCGCCTTCCCACGTCGGGAAGGCGGCTTTTTTATGGTGGCTTTAGCCAAAAAGCCTGCCTACTGGTACTGCACGTAGAGCGGCGTGGGCTTGAGATTGGCGGTGTCGAGCACCTCGGCCGGGGTCATCATGTGGTGGGGCTTCTGCTTGGGGTCGTACTCGTAGAAGAGCTTGAAGCCGGCGTACTGCACGGGCTCCTTGGTGATGTAGGCCTTGTACGAATCCTTTTTGAGGGTAGGGTTGCCCCAGCCATCCATGTCCATAATCACCTGCACGCGCGGGTCGAGCTTGATGTCTTTATAGTTGGTTACCATGCCCTTGGTAAAGCGGTGAACCATCAGCATCTTGGGCGGCAAGTGGTTTTCGGTCACGATGCGGGCCAGGAAATCGATGGCGTAGTTGATGTCCTTGGCGTCGTAGGTGCCGATTTTCTTGCCCGGGCGCACCTTCTTGGTTATCATCGCAAACTCGGGGTCGATGCCCAGGTGAATGGTCGGGTCTTTCAGGTACTCCGTCAGCTTGGGCAGCTCGTGCTCGAGGTCGCTGAGGCCCACCTGCACGTCCAGGAACAGCAGGGCGTTTTTCTCTTTGGCCCAGGCGCGGGTTTCCTCAATGGTCGAGGCCGAGTTCATCAGCCGGTATTTCTTATCGGCCCCGGCGGCGGCCTGCGCCGTGATGGTGACGCTATGAAAGCACGGCATCACGGGCAGGCTGGGGTCGGCGTCCTGCCACTCCTTCAGCACGCGGTCAAACTGCCGCATCATCGAGTCTTTGGGCACGCGCCCCAAGATGCCCATGCCCTTCGAGCGAATGTTGCCATAGAACGCCACGATGCGGTGCCCCGGCAAGATGGCCCCCGGTAGCTGCCCGGTTTTGCGGGCGATGCTGTCGGCCCGCAGCGAGTCGCGCCGGGCGGCCAGCAGGCGCTTGGTAGCGGCGGGGTCCACCGAAGCTGGCTTGCTAGTGGCCAAGGAGTCGGCGGTGGCGGTTTCGCCCTGGCCCGAGTGGTTTTGGCAGGTGGCCAGCGAAGCCAGCAGGCCCAGCGTGCCTAGCACAATGCTGGGTTTGGAAGTAAAGAGCACGAAGCCTGAACTGATAGTTGGTAAAAAAAGCGTTACCCGCAAAGATAATGGCGCGTTGGGGCGGCCTACTAGCAGTTTTCAGGCCGATTTTACTTTTCTGGCCCGGCAGCGGCGGCCGGCGCCAATTGCTGATACGCCTGGCCCACAAGCTGGCCCAGCTGCGCCGCATCGAGCCCCGCCGTGCGAACGTGAAAATTCAGTAGCCCACCAAAAGAGCCTTCGAAGTAGCTACCCACCAGCTTGCGCAGCAAGTAGGCACGGTACACATCCTGCGCTACCAGCGGCGCATAGCGATGCGTGCGCCCAAAGGCCTCGTGCTGCACGAAGCCCTTCTGCTCGAGCAGCCGGATGAGGGTAGACACGGTGGTATAAGCCAGTGGCGGCGCGGCCGGCAGCGCCGCCCGCACCTCTTTCACGAAGCTGGGGCCGCGCTGCCACAGCACCAGCATCACCTGTTCTTCGGCGCGAGTGAGTTCGGTGAGAGAAAAATCCATGAGAGCGAAATACCGAATAACTTGCGCCTAGAAACCGGCTAATCGCAAAGATACCAAGCGGCTTTGTACTACTATGATTTTAGTTATATAACTAAAATCATAGTAGTACAAAGCCGCTTGGTGATTAAAAGGCTGATTTTGCGTGCGATGTGATTACCGCAGCTGGCGCTTGTACAGCTGCACTACGTTTTCGAGCCCCAGGTACAGCGCGTCGGCCACCAGCGCGTGGCCAATGCTGACCTCCTGCAAGCCGGGCAGCTCCTGCGCCAGGTAGGCCAGGTTTTCGAGGTCCAAATCGTGGCCGGCATTCAAGCCAAGGCCGGCGGCCACGGCCGCCTCGGCGGTGGCGCGGTAGGGGGCCACGGCGGCGGCGCGGTCGTGGGCGTAGTGCCGGGCGTAGGCCTCGGTGTAAAGCTCGATGCGGTCGGTGCCGGTGCTGGCTGCGGCGGCCACCAGGGTGGGGTCGGGGTCGAGGAAGATGCTGACGCGCGCGCCGTAGCTTTTGAGCTCGGCCACTACGCGGCGTAGAAAATCCTGGTGCGTCACCACGTCCCAGCCGGCGTTGGAGGTGATGGCGTCGGGCGCGTCGGGCACCAGCGTTACTTGCTCGGGGCGCACCTCGCGGCACAGCGCCACGAAGTCGGGCGTGGGGTTGCCTTCTACATTCAGCTCAGTGGTGACGATGCCTTTCAAATCGCGCACGTCCTGGTAGCGAATGTGGCGCTCATCGGGGCGCGGATGCACCGTAATGCCCTCGGCCCCAAAGCGCTCGATGTCGCGGGCGGCTTGCAGTAGGTCGGGCCGCGCGTGCAGGCCGCGGGCGTTGCGCAGGGTGGCTATCTTGTTGATGTTGACACTTAACTTAACCATAGACAAGACCGCAGATTCAAACGGATTTTTAGGATTTAACGGATACTCCCGGCTTCGCCGGGCTGACTAGGCTTGTGGAGGTTGGGGGTGGGTATTGGGTAGGCGCTTGAGGCGCGTGGGTGGCGCAAGGTACATTTGCTCTTCGGCCAGGGCGGGCAGAGTTTCGTTGTTTTGGGCGAATTACGTTGCTGCCAACCCGGCCGGCGGCTGGCCGGTTTTAGCTGGCGGCCGTTTAGTAGGCATTTTCACTTTCTCACCTCTTTCTTTCTAATGGCTCTCAAAGAAACCATCGACGCCCACATCAAGCAGGCCATGCTGGCCAAAGACAAAGTACGCCTTACGGCCCTGCGCAGCGTCAAATCGCAGATTTTGCTGGCCGAAACCGCCGAAGGTGCCAGTGCCAGCGGCCTCAGCGCCGACCAGGAGCTGAAGCTCCTCAACAAAGCTGCCAAGCAGCGCCGCGAATCGGCCGCTACTTATAAGGAACAGTTTCGCTCGGACCTCGAAGAAGTAGAGCTGGCCGAGCTGGCCATCATCGAAGAGTTTCTACCCCAGCAGCTTACCGAAGGCGAGCTGGTGGAGAAGCTCGTAGGCATCATTCAGCGCACGGGTGCCAAAGGCCCCTCCGACCTGGGCAAGGTGATGGGCGTAGCCGCCCGCGAGCTCAGCGGCCAGGCCGACGGCAAGCGCATCTCGGAAGTAGTGAACATGCTGCTGAACAACACGGACTTTTAATTGAGTTATGAATTATGAGTTTTGAGTCTTGAGTTACTGTTTCGTAGTTTCCACAGCTAAAACTCATAACTCAAAACTCATAATTCATAACTCAACAACGTGACCCCGCTCGACATCTTACTCCTGCTGCCGCTGGCCGTGGGCATCGTCAAAGGCTACCGGCGCGGGCTGGTGCTGGAGGCGGTGTCGCTGCTGGCGTTTGTGCTGGGCGTGGTGGGTGGGCTGAGCTTATTAAGCGCGGCCGTGCCGGTGGTGCGCTCCTACGTGGGCGAGCTGTGGGGGCTGCTACCGCTGGCCTCGTTTCTGCTGGTGCTGGTGGCCATTATGTGGGGCGTGCATGTGCTGGGTGGGCTGGTGAAGCAGGCCGTGCACCTCACGCCGCTGGGTGTGCTCGACTACCTGCTGGGCGGCGTGGCCGGGGCCCTCAAATGGCTGCTGGGTTTGAGTTTGCTGCTGCGCGGCACGGCGCTGGCGGGCCTCACCGTGCTGACGCCCGGCCTCACGGCCGGCTCGGTGGTGCTGCCTTGGGTGCAGAAAGCCACCCCGCTGGCCTTGCAGCTTGCGGGCTATGTGCTGCCCTTCGCCCAAGATTTATGGCTTCGGCTGAAAGCCGTTATGTAAGCGGGGCAGCTAGTTCGGCTACCGGCTCCGCCTCCGGCACGGGCGGCTGCGCCGCCCGGTCGCGCAAGAGCAGCACCGCAAAGCCCACGCCGCCCAGCGCCATGGCCGCGCCCACCAGCTCGGGCGAGGTGTAGCCGAAGCCCGCCGCCAGCGGCAGCCCGCCGAGGTAGGCCCCCAGCGCGTTGCCCATATTGAAGGCCGCCTGCGTGAAAGCCGCGCCCAGCATTTCGGCCCCTTCGGCCGAGCGAATCATTAGGAGCTGAATGGGCGCGGCCACGGCCAGCGCAAAGCAGCCCGCCGCAAACGTGAGCAGCACCGTGGGCACCTGGTAGGGCGCCAGCCAGTATAGGAGCAGCAGCGTGCCCACCATGGCCAGCAGTAGTAGCAGGCAGGCGCGGGCGGGTGCGAGGCGGTCGGCGAGGTAGCCGCCGAGGGCGTTGCCGGCCACCATGCCCAGGCCGGATACGGCCAGCAGGTAGGGCACCTGGCCGGGCGTGAAGCCCGAAACCCGCGTCAAAAGCGGCGCGATGTAGCTAATCCAGCAAAACAGCCCGCCCGTGCCGATGGCCGTGAGCAGCATGATGAGCCAGGTAGTGCGCCGCCCCAGCAGCGCCAGCTCGGTGCACAGCGGTGGGGTAGGGGTGGGCGGCAGCGCGGGCAAAAGCCACAGGATGGTTGCCATCGTGGCCAGCCCCAGCCCGCCCACGCCGCCCAGTGCCACGCGCCACGAAAACGCCGCCCCCAGATAAGTCGCCAGCGGTACCATCACCACGTTGGCCACGGTGAGGCCGCTGAACATACTCGCGATGGCCTGCGCCTGCTTGCCGGGCTGCGCCAGCCGGCTCGCCACCACCGAGCCCACCCCAAAAAACGCCCCGTGCGGCAGCCCGGCCAGCAGCCGCGCCGCGAACAAAGTGCCATTGTTAGGCGCGAAAGCGGATAGCAGATTGAATAGCGCAAACAAGCCCATCAGGCCCATGAGCGTGGTTTTGGGGGCCATGCGGCGGCTGCCCAGCACCAGCAGCGGCGCGCCAATGACTACCCCCAGCGCGTAGGCCGAGATGGCGTAGCCCGCCTGCGGAATGGTCACGCGAAAATCGGCCGCGATATTGGGCAGCAGCCCCATCATCACAAATTCGGTGGTGCCGATGGCCAGGCCGCCGAGCGCCAATGGTAAGAAATGCTTTTTCACAAAGGATACGAAAACTGGATAGAAAATCGTTTTGAGGGCGGGCCGTAGCGCGAACTTTGTAGTTCGCGTTCGTTGGCGAGCATCTGAACGGACGCGAACTACAAAGTTCGCGCTACGGCTCGGCCGGCGTGATGCTTTGATTTATGGTGAACCCAGCCCGCGCCTGAAGCTGCGCCTGCCCAAACTGCCGCGTAGCACTAACTCGCCGAAGCGAATTGAGTTGCCGGCTCACCTGACTAC
The DNA here is from genome assembly GCF_035709525.1 of Hymenobacter sp. Classification (GTDB taxonomy): domain Bacteria; phylum Bacteroidota; class Bacteroidia; order Cytophagales; family Hymenobacteraceae; genus Hymenobacter. The sequence continues at coordinate 9,670 of NZ_DASTEP010000156.1, forward strand.
CTGTTCAACCGTGGCCTGACCTACTGAGGCAGACGCCCTTTATTTTGCCGCGTGCTTTTACTGCTCGACAACTTCGACTCCTTCACCTACACCCTCGCCGACTACCTGCACCAGGCCGGGGCCGAGGTAGCGGTGCGCCGCAACGACGTGCCCCTGGCCGAGCTACGCCAGCTAGACGTGCAGGGCATCGTGCTGTCGCCCGGCCCCGGCGCGCCGGCCACGGCGGGCAACCTGATGAGCGTTATCGAAGAGTATCACCAGCGGGTGCCCATGCTGGGCGTATGCCTGGGTCAGCAGGCGCTGGGCGAATTTTTTGGGGCGCGGCTGCGGCGCTCGGCCCGGCCCATGCACGGCAAGGTATCCGAAATAGAATTGCTCGGCGACGACCCCTGGCTAGCCGGCCTGCCCCGCCGCCAGCCCGTGACGCGCTACCACTCGCTGGCTTTGGAAACCAATACCTTGCCGGTTGCGCTGGTGCCGCTGGCCCACACCGCCGATGCCGACCGCGAGCTCATGGCCCTGCGCCACGCCACGCTGCCACTCTACGGCGTGCAGTTTCACCCCGAGGCGCTGCTCACCACCCACGGCCTGGCCTGGCTGCGCAATTGGATGCGCTGTTGTAACATTGCGCCGGTCGCCCCGGTTGTGACTGCTTAACCTCCTTACCTCCCCCAAACCAGCCACACGTGGAACTGCGCCGCCAGCATCAGCACGGGTTCGAGTACGTCGACGAAGGCCAGGGGCCGGTGTTGCTGCTGCTCCACGGTTTGTTTGGCGCGCTCAGCAATTGGGAAGACGTAGTGGCCGAGTTTTCGCCGCGCTACCGCGTCATCATTCCGGTGCTGCCCGTGTACGATATGCCGCTGCTGCAAGCCACGGTGCCGGGTTTGCAACAGTATGTGGAAAACTTTGTGGATAAACTCAAGTTGCCCACCACCTTCACGGTGCTGGGCAACTCGCTGGGCGGCCACATTGCGCTGGTGTACACCCTGCACAACCCCGGCCGCGTAAGCCAGCTGGTGCTCACGGGCAGCAGTGGGCTGTTTGAGGACGGCATGGGCGGCTCGTTTCCCAAGCGCGGCGACTACGACTTCGTGCGCGAGCGGGTGGGCTACACTTTTTACGACCCGGCCGTGGCCACCAAGGAGCTGGTCGATGAGGTGTTTGCCGTCACCAACTCCAATGCCAAGTGCCTGCGCATGATTAGCATCGCGCGCTCGGCGCAGCGCCACAACCTGGCTCGCGAGCTGCACCGCATCGCGGTGCCTACGCTGCTCATCTGGGGCCTGAACGACACGATAACCCCGCCGTCGGTGGCGCACGACTTTGCGCGCCTGCTGCCGCAGGCTACGCTGCGCTTTCTCGACCACTGCGGCCATGCCCCCATGATGGAGCGCCCGCTGGCCTTCAATCGATGTCTGGCGCCGTTTCTGGACCGCTCAGGCTCAGTCGATTGGCAGCCGGCGAGCGCCGTGGCTACTTCGGCCGCCTAAACTAGCCATCCGCCGGGTATCGGCGTGGTTTTTGTCATTTTGGGGCAACCTTTCCCTGGGTATTGTAGTCCTACTCGCAGGAGTAGGGCCGTCCTTTCCGCCTTTTTAGTCTGCATCGCTATGTCTGCCCTGCTTGCCGAAGACCTACTGAACCAGATGATTCCGCCCCTCAAAAGCACCGACACTACGGCCAAGGCTGCGCGGTGGCTGGAGGAGTTTCACGTGGGGCAACTGCCCGTACTAGCCGGCAAAAGCTACCGGGGTTTGATTACCGAAAACGACCTCGCCGACTACGAAAACCCGGATACCCAGTTGGCCGAGCTGCCGCTACGCTATGCCGATACGCACGTGCAGCACGACCAGCATTTCTTTCGGGTGATGGAGCTGGCCATTCAAAACCGCATTCAGCTCGTGCCCGTGCTCGACGAGCAGCAGGAATACGCGGGCGTAGTGACGGTGAGCGACGCGCTCGCCGCCTTTGGCCCGGTGCCCGGCCCGGCGGGGCAGGGTAGCATCCTAGTGCTCACGATGGAGGAGCGCGACTACTCACTGTCGCAGATAAGCCGCTACGTGGAGGAGAACAACGCCAAAATCCTCTCGGCCCACGTCGTGAACGACGAGCACGACCCCTACCGCATTCGCCTCACCCTGCGCCTCAATACCGACAACCTGGCCCGCATCACGGCCACGCTGGAGCGGTTTGGCTACATGGTGTCGGCGCAGTTTAGCGGCACGGCCGCCGTAAGCGAAGACGAGCAGGACCGCTTCGACGCGCTGCTGCGCTACCTCAGCGTCTAACTTTGCGGGGTGAATGTCCTGGCCCGGCCGCTTTTGATTTGTCGTTTTTTAGGAGCGTTGCTGGGCTGGCTGCTGCTGGCCGCCGCGCCCGCGCTGGCCCAAACGCCGCTGCCCGCCGCCCCGCCCGATAGCTTGCTGCGCCTCAGTGAGGAAGCCCGGCCGGCCGCGCTGCCCCCGGTGGTAGTGCCCACCGATACGCTGGTGCGCGTCAGCGCCTGCCCCGGCGCGGCGCGGGTGCGGGTGATGGGCCTCCTGTTCGTCGGCAACGACCGCACCCGCGAGCGCACGCTGCGCGCTGAACTTAATTTTCGGGAGGGCGACTCGCTCGACGTGGCCGACCTGCGCGCCCGCCTCGAAGCCAACCGCCGCCGGCTCTACAATTTGCAGCTTTTCCACGCCGTGCTGGTGCAGGCCAGCTGCACGGGCCGGGGCCAGGTTATCGTGCTGTTTAATGTGCAGGAGCGCTGGTACGTCATTCCCACGCCCATCTTTTCCATCGCCGACCCCAACTTTCAGCGCTGGTGGCAGCGCCCCGACCGCTGGCAGCGCCTCGACTACGGCCTGCACGTGGTGCACACCAACTTCCGGGGCCGCGCCGAGCAGCTCACCGCCAACCTTCAGCTGGGCTTCAACCGCAAGTACGAGCTGTTCTACGAAGCGCCCGGCTTTGGCCGCCGCCGCCGGGTAGGCGTGGGCTTCGGCATCTCGTACTACCAAAGCCGCAATCTCGATTACATCACGGAGAATGACCGGCCCACGCCGCTGCCCGCGCCCGAGGAAGACGCCTTTCCGATTCAGCGCTTTTACGTGTCGGGTGGGCTGCGGCTGCGGCACACCGTGCAGTTCATCACGGCCATCGACGTGTCGTTTCACCGCGAGCTTATCAGCGACGCGATTTTTCAGCTCAACCCCGATTATTTTCTGGGTAGCACGGCGCGCAAGTACGCTGAAATCAGCCTGATATCTACTAACAACCAGCGCAATACCTTCGCCTACCCGCTCACCGGGCGGTTTATGCAGGCGGGCCTGGCCTTCCGGCAGTTTCTGGATGGTAGCGCCTCGGCCCCGGCCTACGCCACCGCGCGCCTGCGCTACGCGCAGTACGCCAGCCTGGGCCGTGGCTTTTACTACGCCCTGGGGCTGTGGGGGCAGGCGCGGCTGCTGGCCAACCGCTACGCCTACCCCGACTCGCGGGCCTTGGGCTACGACGCGCTGGTGCGCGGCTACGATGCCTACGTGGTGGAGGGCCGCGCCTACGGCCTCGTGCAGCAGGGCCTCAGCTACCGGGCCTGGGCACCGCCGCCGCTGCGCATTCCGTTTATCGACAACCCCAAAATCAACACCCTGCCGCTGGCGCTCTACGTCAATATTTTTGCCGATGCCGGGCTGGCCGGGGGCCGCCTGGGCCGGCCCGAGCAGCCCTCCAACCAATTGCCGGGCCGGCTGTTGGCTTCGGCCGGCGTGGGCCTGCACGTCGTAACGTACTACGACCGGGTATTTTGCTTTGAAGTTTCGCGCACGGCCCAGGCGCAAACGGGCTTTTTTATCCGGTCGTCATTTCCCATCTAGCCGCTGAAAGCCAGGCTGTTATGTTTTTAGTATGAGATTCGCCATTCTGGGCAAGCCTTTTGACGAAGCGGCGGCCCCGTTTATCCAAACGCTGCTCGACGAGCTGGGCGCGCGCCAGGCGCAGGTGCTGATTGTGGAATCTTTTCGCGCGGTGCTTGAGCAGCGCGGCCTGCGCCTGCCCGAGGGCAGCCGCACCTTTCGGCGGGGCGACTCGCTGCGCGGGGTGCAGTACGTGCTCAGCATCGGGGGCGACGGCACGCTGCTTGATACCGTGACCTACGTCGGGGCCTTGCAGCTACCCATTCTGGGCATCAATACCGGCCGGCTGGGCTTCTTGGCCCCCACGCCGCCCAGCTACATTCCGCAGGCCATCGAGGCGCTCTACAAAGGCCACTTTACGCTGGAAGAGCGCAGCCTGCTGCGCGTAGACACTGACCCTGACGTATTTGGTGCGCTCAACTTCGGGCTCAACGAGTTCAGTATTCTTAAGCGCGACAGCTCCTCGATGATAGCCGTGCACACGTACATCGACGGCGAATACCTGAATTCGTACTGGGCCGACGGCCTCATCGTGTCCACGCCCACCGGCTCGACGGGCTACTCGCTCAGCTGCGGCGGCCCGGTAATGCTGCCCCAAACCAACAATTTTATCATCGCGCCCGTATGCCCCCACAATCTGAATGTGCGCCCCCTCGTGGTGTCGGACCAAAGCGTAATTTCTTTTGAAATAGAAGGCCGGGGCACCAGCTACCTGCTGGCACTCGACTCACGCTCGATGCCCGTCGAAGCAACCGTGCAGATGGCCGTGCGCCGCGAAAAATTCAACGCGCGCTTGGTAAAGCTCAATCACGTTAATTTTTTAAGCACTTTGCGCAATAAGCTCAACTGGGGGCTTGACCGCCGCAACCCCGGTTCGGTACTGACTACCAAATAGGAAGAAACTTTAAAATAACCGAATTCAGTTTTTTTAGTTCCTTTTAGTGCTTACTTTTGTCTTCGTTACGAATTACGTCCGAATAATTTATATAGAAGACTTTTTAGACCTGCCTATCTCCCTCTACGCCTTATGACCAAGTTTTCCACCTACTCAACGGCCCTACTAGCGGGGCTTGCCCTGCTCGGCTCGACGCAGCAGGCAGATGCCCAGCAGTTTAGCAAGCGTAAGCAGTACACCTCCATCGGGGTCAACCTGAACGCGATGAACTATTTCGGGGACTTGAACCCGAACCCCAACTTCGCGTCCTTCAAGTTTGCCGATACTCGCTGGAACGTGGGCGTGAGCATCACGCACCGCTTCTTTCCGCGCGTGTCGGGCCGCTTTGGCTTGTCGTATGGGCAGGTAACGGCCGAGGATGGCGACAACGCCAACCGCGACGACGTAAACGCGCGTTTCCGCTACACCCGCAACATGAACTTCCGCACTAACATCGCCGAAGCTTCGGCCGTGATGGTAGTGGACCTCATCGAAAACCGCAACAACTACCTCAAGCGCCCTGACTTCGTGCCCTACCTGTTTGGTGGCCTGGCGGGCTTCTACTACAACCCGCAGGGCAAAAACCAGGCTGGTAGCTACGTAGACCTGCAACCCCTGCAAACCGAAGGCAAAAGCTACAGCAACATCAGCCTTGCCATTCCGTTCGGCGCGGGCGTGCGCTACCGCATCAACCGCAACCTGGATGCCTCGTTTGAAATCGGCCTGCGTAAAACCTTCACCGGCTACATCGACGACGTGAAGGACAACTACGCCGACCTGTCGAGCAAAAGCCCGGATGCGCAGTACTTCGGTGGTTTTGCCGGTGGCTCGGGCGGCCAGGGTATCACCAACACCTCGACGGGCTTGGGCGCTGGCTTCCGGCCCGGGGCCAAGCGTGGCCAGGGCAAGACCGACTGGTACACCGTTACCGGCTTCTCGCTCAACTACATCCTGACGCCCCGCATCAAGAACCCCAAATTCCGCTAGGGCAGAGCGGCTGGCTTGCTAGCCGAAGCTTATATTTGCTGAATGACCAAACACTGGCATTCATCCCTACTCCTCGCTGGCCTGGTGCTGGCGGGGAGTTCGTTTTTGGGCGCGGCCCCGGCACGGGCGCAGAACACGAGCGAGCTCGGCATTGGCGTGGGCGGCACCAACTACAAGGGCGAGGTGTCGCCGCAGTACCAGTGGCAAAACAACCGCCCGGCGGTGACCGTCTTTTACCGACGCGATATTTCGGCCCCGATTACGCTGCGCGGCGGGCTGACCTTTGGTGGGTTGCGGGCCAACGATGTTAACGTGGAAGGCGTGAACGGCGGCGTGCCGCCCTTGCAGGGCTACCGGCAGGTGAGTTTGCGCGGCAGCGTGCTAGAGCTGGCGGCCGTGGCGGAGTATAATTTTCTGGACTACCACCAGCGCAGCGACCAGCACCGGGTGCATGTGTCGCCTTACTTGTTTGGGGGCGTGGCGGGCTTCTACTTGAACACCACCGTCGAAAGCCAGAATACGGCGTTGCAGCCCGATTTCAACCGGCGGGGAGCAAAGGTGAGTTTGGCCATTCCGGCCGGGGCTGGCCTGAAAATCGCCTTGAGCCAGCACCTGAATCTGGGCGTGGAGATGGGCGTGCGCAAAACCTTTACCGACCAGCTCGACCACCTCGGCGACCAAGACCCGCTGTACGTGAACCCGCACGATAAGGACTGGTACTATTACAACGGTATCAGCTTGTCGTACACTTTTTACAAAATCCGCTGCCCCATGCCCTACGGCCGTAATAAGGGCTTGCTAGAGTAGGCGCGGCGGGCGGCCCGAGCGGGCCAGGCCGGGATTTTGCCGGCCCATCTGCAACCCTTTGCGTAACTTGCGGCCTCTTATACGCAAACCGCAACGATGGCCGAACGGTCCGAAATTGACCTCTCTAATATTCCTGCCCACCTCGCCGTTATCATGGATGGTAACGGGCGCTGGGCCAAGCAGCGGGGCGGCCTGCGCGTGTTTGGGCACCAAAGCGCCATTACGGCGGTGCGCGACACAGTGGAGGAAGCTGCCGAGCTAGGAATAAAATACTTAACGCTATACGCCTTCTCGACCGAAAACTGGAACCGCCCAGCTTTGGAAGTAACGGCGTTGATGCAATTGCTGGTGCATACCATCCGCAACGAAACCCCGACGCTGCTCAAAAACAGCGTGCGCCTGCAAGCCATCGGCGACCTGGCCACGCTGCCCGGCAAGTGCCAGCGCGAGCTGGCCGAGGCCATCGAGATAACCAAAGGCGGCACCCGCATGACGCTGGTGCTGGCCCTGAGCTACAGCGGCCGCTGGGACCTAACCCAGGCCAGCCGCCGGCTCGCGGCTGACGTGGCTGCCGGCCGCCTCCAGCCCGAGGCTGTGACTGAGGCCACGGTGACGGGCTACCTGGCCACGGCCGGGATGCCCGACCCCGAGCTGCTGATTCGCACCAGCGGCGAGCAGCGCATCAGCAACTTTTTGCTGTGGCAGCTGGCTTACACCGAGTTATACATCACCCCTGTGCTGTGGCCCGATTTTCGGCGCAGCCACCTCCGCGATGCCTTGGTAGCCTACCAGCAGCGCGAGCGCCGCTTTGGCAAAACCAGTGAACAACTGACCGTATCCTGATTTAGTTATTATATTGATGCGCAATTACTTACGTAGCACGCTGCTTGGCTTGCTGCTGCTGGCTACCGCCCTGGTGGCCGCGCCTGCCCACGCCCAGCAAGGTGCCAGCACGGCTGAAGAACCCCGCAAGTATACGCTGGGCGGCATCACGGTGAGCGGTGCCAAGTCCACTGACCCCAATACGCTGATTGGGCTGTCGGGTTTGCGCATTGGCGACCAGATTACCATTCCGGGTGAGGAAATCGGCAAGGCTATTCGCAAAATCTGGAACCAGGGCATCCTGGCCGACGTGTCGGTGAGCATCGCGCGCACCGAGGGCGACAAGATTTTCCTTGATTTCAGCGTGCGTGAGCGGCCCCGCCTGTCGAAGTTCAACTTCACGGGCATCAGCAAAGGACAGTCGGAAGACCTGGAAAAGAAAATCAAGCTTATCCGCGGCAAGGTCGTTACCGACGCGCTGCTGTCGAACACCCGCTCGCAGGTGCGTAAGTTCTACGTTAACAAGGGATTCCTGGATACCAAGGTAGTGATTCGCCAGGTAGCCGACTCTACCTTGTCGAACAGCGTGGCCCTGAAAATCGATGTCGATAAGGGTAGCAAGGTTCGCATTCACGACATTACCTTCACCGGCGACAAGGCCTTCAAGGATAGCAAGCTGCGCAAGCAGTTCAAGAAAACCAAGGCCCGCAAGCCGTATAAGTTCTTGACGCCTGGCAAATTCCAGCGCTCTGAGTACGAAGAAGATAAGAAAAAGCTGGTTGACTTCTACAACAACGAAGGCTACCGCGACGCCACCATCGTATCGGATACACTGGTGCGCGATGATAAAGGCTTGGCGCTGACCATTAAGGTAGACGCCGGCCCGAAATACTACTTCCGCAATATCAGCTGGACGGGTAACTATCTCTACGACAGCAAGACGCTGAGCTCGGTGCTGGGCATCAAAAAGGGGACGCCTTACAGCAAGGAAACGCTGGATAAGCGCCTGAGCTACAACCCGACCGGGCAGGACGTGACCTCGCTCTACATGAACGACGGCTACCTGTTCTTCCAGATTGACCCGGTGGAAACCAAGGTGCAAGGCGACTCCATCGACATCGAGATGCGCATCTCGGAGGGCGTGCAGGCGCGGGTGAAAGACATCAACATTACGGGCAATACCAAAACCAGCGACCACGTGCTGCGCCGCACGCTGCGCACGCTGCCCGGCGACAAGTTCAATCGCGAGCTGCTCATCCGCTCGCAGCGCGAGATTGCTACGCTCGGCTACTTCGACCCCGAGAAAATCGGCATCAACCCGGTGCCCAACCAGAACGACGGCACCGTGGACATCAACTACACGGTGGTCGAGAAGCCTTCCGACCAGATTACGCTGTCGGGCGGCTGGGGCGGCTACGCCGGCTTTATCGGCACGGTGGGTCTGGTATTCAATAACTTCTCGCTGCGCAAGGCCGGCGACTGGCACAACTGGACGCCGGTGCCCGGCGGCGACGGCCAGCGCCTGGCCCTCAACGTGCAAGCCAACGGCTTCCAGTACCAGGCGTATTCGCTCAGCTTTACGGAGCCGTGGCTGGGCGGGCGCCGGCAAAACTCGCTCAGCGTGAGCTTAAACCGCAGCGTAAACCGCTTGTCCTACGGGGGCGCGTTCGACGTGAACACGGGTAGCTTCATCAAGGTAAACACCGTGACGGTGGGCCTAGGCCGCCAGTTGCGCGTGCCGGATGACTACTTTACGCTCAGCAACTCCATCTCGTATAGCCAGTACCAGACGCAGAACTACACGCTGATTGCGGGCGCGGGCACGGGCACGTTCAACAACCTGACCATCAATACTACGCTGGCTCGTAATAGCATCGACAACCCGACCTATACCCGCCGTGGCTCGTCGCTATCGCTGTCGCTGTCGGCCACGCCGCCCTACTCGGTGTTTCCGGGCGCGCACCCCGACGAAAGCCAGTGGATAGAGCTGCACAAGTGGATGTTCGACGCCTCGTGGTTTACGCCCATCGTGGGCAAGCTGGTGCTGAACACGCGGGCGCACTTCGGCTTCATCGGCTCGTATGGTGGGCGCAACGTGGGGCCGTTCGAGCGCTTCAAGATGGGTGGCGCGGGCCTGGGCTACGGTGGTGGCGGCTCGTTCCTGGTAGGTACCGAATACATCGGCCTGCGCGGCTACGACGACCCCAACGCGGCATTTGCCATCCCGACGGCCCAGCAGGGGCAGAGCGGCGGCTTGGCGTACAACAAGTACGTGATGGAACTGCGCTACCCCGTCAGCCTCAACCCGGCTGCTACGGTGTACGTGCTGGGCTTTGCGGAAGCTGGCAACGCCTTCAACTCGTATCAGCAGTACAACCCTTATAAGCTGTATCGCTCGGCCGGCTTCGGGGCGCGCATCTTCATGTCGGCCTTCGGTTTGCTGGGCTTCGATTACGGCCGCGCCTTCGATACGGTAACGCCGCTTGAGCGTACTACTACGGCGCAGGACTTCAACCACTTCCACTTCATCATCGGCCAGCAGATTCGCTAAGCCTTGGGTGGGCCAGCCAGCGGGAACGTTTGGCTGGCCCATTTCAGTTGGCAGGCGGCGGGCAGTTGAAATATTGCGGCCGGCGTAGCGTTATTGCGCGTCTGGCACGGACTTGGCAAGGAGCCAGCTCACCCTACGGTATGAAACGAATTTTCTCTGCAATCGCGTTGCTCGGGCTGCTGGCGGCCGCACCCACGGCCCAGGCCCAGCGGCTGGGGTACATCGACACCGAGTTTATCATGGGCAAGATGCCCGAGTACGCGCAGGCGCAGGTCGAGCTCAACAAGCTGTCCGACACCTGGCAGAAGGAAATCGAAGCCCTCAAAAAGGACTTGGATAAGATGTACCGCAACTACCAGAATGAGGAAGTGGTACTGACCGAGCCGATGAAGAAAAAGCGTCAGGACGAAATTCTCAAGAAAGAGCAGGAAATCAAGGCGTACCAGACCAAGCAGTTCGGCTACGAAGGCCAGCTTTTCAAGAAGCGGGCCGAGCTCAACAAGCCGGTGCAGGACAAGATATTTGAGGCGGTGGAGAAGATGGTGAAGGCCAAAAAGCTGGACATCGTGCTCGACAAGGCCAGTGACCTCACCATGATTTACACCAACCCTACCTTCGATTACACCGAGTACGTGCTCGAAGAACTGGGCTTGGCCTCGCCCGACCGCAACCAGCCCGGCCCCAAGGGCTCGGTGAAAACCGTGGCCCCGCCCAAAACCCCGGCCGCCAGCGCCGACCCCCGCTTCCCCACCGACTCGGGCACGCCGACCCAACAGCTTAGTCAGCCCATGCGGGCCAACGGAGCCAGCGAGAAGCGGCCCGTCGATGCAATCCAAAAGAAGGATTAAAATTCTTACCTTTGCCTTTAACTTTTTTAGAACCTTGAATTTCCGCATTCTCCAAGTGAAAACTCTTCACCTGACCTTCGCCGCCGCGCTGCTCGTTGTCGGCTCATTTTTTGCCCCCGCCGCGCACGCCCAGGCTCCGCTCAAAATCGGCTACACCAGCGTAGAGTACGTGCTGAGCCAGATGCCCGAGCGCAAGCAGATTGAGTCGGACCTGAAGACTTACAGCGCCCAGCTCGAAGCTCAGCTGAAGAGCAAGCAAACTGAATTTGATACCAAGCTGAAAGCTTACCAGGCTGCCGCTGCTACCATGACCGACGTGGTGAAGCGTGATAAAGAGAAAGAGCTGCAAACCCTGCAACAGGGCCTGCAAGAGTTCTCGCAAACCGCCCAACAGTCGCTCCAGCAGAAGCAGCAGCAGCTGCTGAGCCCGGTGCTCGACAAGATTCAGAAAAACATCGACCTCGTGGCCAACGAGAGCGGCTACAGCTACGTGCTGAACTCGGATGCTGGCTCGAGCCCCATCCTGCTGCACGGCCCCAAGGAAGGCGATATTTCGGATTTGATTCTGAAGAAGATGGGCATTACGCCCACCGCCCCGGCCCCCACGCCCGATGCCAAGCCCGCTACGCCGGCCATTCCGGCTACGTCGCCGGCGAAAGCTGCGCCCAAGAAGAAATAATTGGCCTACCCCGCCATCCGAAAAGCCGAGGCTCGCCGCCTCGGCTTTTTTGGCATATATAGAAATGAATAATTACCTGCTGTGTACGATAGATAGCGAAGTGATAAGCAGAAGCTTGTAATTTTGAGAAAGCTTTTTTTAGAAAATATTACGTAGGGGAGCCGGTAACGCTCTATTGATGGGGTTTTTAGCAACAATGACGCACGAACAACGACGCCTGGCTGAGAGCGACTCGCTGGCGGTACACTGGAAGAAATTTGGGCCCTACCTCACCGAGCGGCAGTGGGGCACGGTACGCGAAGACTATAGCCACCACGGCAACGCCTGGGACCACGTGTTTCACGACATTGCGCGCTCCTATGCCTACCGCTGGGGCGAAGAGGGCCTGGGTGGCTTTAGCGACGACCAGCAGCTGCTGTGTATGAACGTGGGCCTCTGGAACGGCAAGGACAACCAGCTGAAAGAGCGCCTCTTTGGCCTGACCAACGGCCAGGGCAACCACGGCGAAGACGTGAAGGAGCTGTACTACTACCTCGACAGCACGCCCACGCACTCGTACCAGAAAATGCTGTACAAGTACCCGCAACGCAAGTTTCCTTACGGCAAGCTGGTGAAGCAGAACGCCAAGCGCAGCCGCCTGGAGCCGGAGTACGAGCTGCTGGACACGGGTATTTTTGACGACAATCGCTACTTCGACGTCTTCATCGAATACGCCAAAACCGGCCCCGAAGACCTGCTGCTGCAAATAACCGTGCACAACCGCAGCGGCCGCAAGGCCGACGTGCAGGTGCTGCCGCAGCTGTGGTTTAGGAACACTTGGGGCTGGGGCTACGACGACTACCGCCCTTCGCTGACGCGGGTGGCTCCTGGCAAGGTCGAGGTCGAGCACCGCGACATGGGCCGCTATTACTTCTACTCGGAGGTAAATGCGCCGCTGCTGTTCTGCGAAAACGACAGCAACGGCCCGCGCCTCTACGGCCTGCCGGGCGAGGGGCTGTACTTCAAAGACGGTATTAACGACTACGTGGTGGAAGGCCGCACCCACGCCATCAACCCGAAGCAGCGCGGTACCAAAATGGCCGCCCAGTACGACCTGAGCGTGCCGGGCGGGCAGTCGCGCACCGTGCGCGTGCGCCTGGGCCGGGCCGAGCTGGCCGAGCCCTTCGCCGAATTTGACCAGCAGATGGCTGACCGCCAGCGCGAGGCCGACGAGTTTTACGCCTGCGTGCAGGCCCCGCTCACCAACGACGACGCCCGCAACGTGCAGCGCCAGGCCTTCGCCGGCATGCTATGGAGCAAGCAGTACTACTACTACGACGTGACGCAGTGGCTCGACGGCGACCCCGCCATGCCGCCGCCCTCGGCCCAGCGCCGCCAAAGCCGCAACGCCAACTGGCGGCACCTGCACAACGCCGACCTCATCTCGATGCCCGACAAGTGGGAGTACCCCTGGTACGCGGCCTGGGATTTGGCCTTCCATTGCATTCCGCTGGCGATGGTGGACTCAGAATTCGCCAAAAACCAGCTGCGCCTGCTCACCAAGGACCGCTACCTTCACCCCAACGGCCAACTCCCGGCCTACGAGTGGAATTTCTCGGACGTGAACCCGCCGGTGCACGCCTGGGCCACCTGGCGCGTGTACCAGATGGACAAAAAGCGCCGCGACGGCAAGGGCGACCTCGACTTTCTGGAGCGGGTGTTCCACAAGCTGGTGCTCAACTTTACGTGGTGGGTAAACCGCAAAGACAAAAGCGAGCGCAACATCTTCGAGGGCGGCTTTTTGGGCTTGGATAACATCGGGGTGTTCGACCGCTCGGCCCCGCTGCCCACGGGCGGCCACATCGAGCAGAGCGATGGCACCAGCTGGATGGCCATGTACGCCCTCAACCTCATGCGGATGGCGCTGGAGCTGGCCAAGCAAAACCCGGTGTACCAGGAAATGGCGGGCAAGTTCTTCGAGCACTTCCTCTACATCGCGGAGGCCATGACGCGCGGCGGCGACGGCAAATTCAACCTCTGGGACGACGAGGACCAGTTTTACTACGACGTGCTGCACACGCCTGATAATGTGCGCACCAAGCTCAAGGTGCGCTCCATTGTGGGGCTGATTCCGCTGTTCGCGGTCGAGATTATTGACGACGAATTGCTGGACGCCATGCCGCTGTTTGCCCGCCGGGCGTGGTGGCTGGTCACCAATCGGCCGCACCTCGCGCCGCTGGTGTCGCGCTGGCAGGAGCCCGGCAAGGGTGCCCGCCACCTGCTGAGCCTCTTGCGCCGCAGCCGCCTCAAGGCGCTGCTGCGCCGGATGCTGGACGAGAGCGAGTTTCTATCGGAATATGGCATTCGCGCCCTATCGCGCTACCATGACGAGCACCCTTACGTGTACCGCGCCGGCAAAACTGACTTCGTGGTGCAGTACATCCCCGGCGAGTCCGACTCCTCAATGTTCGGGGGCAATAGCAACTGGCGCGGCCCGGTGTGGTTCCCGATTAACTTCTTGATTGTGGAGTCGTTGCAGCGCTTCTACGCCTACTACGGCGATTCCTTCAAGGTAGAATACCCGACTGGCTCGGGCAAGCTGATGACGCTGAACGAGATAGCCGACGCGCTGGCCGGCCGCCTTAATAAGCTGCTGCTCAAGGACGAAAACGGTCACCGCCCGGCCTTCGGCGATAGCAAGCTGCTGCAAACCGACCCGCATTTCCGCGACAACATCCTCTTCCACGAGTACTTCCACGGCGACGATGGCCACGGCCTCGGTGCCAGCCACCAGACGGGTTGGACGGGCTTGATTGCGAAGCTGTTGCAGCAGAAAGGATAAAGTATAATAAATTTCGCGCAGTGTTGCGCAGGGTTAAAGCGCAGGGTTCCGCAGTGTCAGTTAGAAAAACACTGCGAGACACTGCGCTTTAACCCTGCGCAACACTGCGCGAAATTTTAATCCAATATGAATATGCTTCCCAACACCGCCCCAGACCCCGACGACGACGAAACCGGCGAAGGCGATGAACTCTACGAGCACCACCGCATCGTGGTCGATAGGGGCCAGGAACTGCTGCGTATCGACAAGTTTCTGCTGAACCGGCTGGCCAATGCCTCGCGCACCAAAATTCAGGCCGCCATCGAGGCCGAAACGGTGCAGGTGAACGGCCGGCCCACCAAGGCCAGCTACCGCATCCGGCCCGCCGACACCATCACCATCACGCTGCCCGAGCCGCCGCGCACCGGCAAGGTTGAGCCCGAGCAGATGGACCTCGACATTCGCTACGAGGATGCCGAACTGCTCATCGTGAACAAGCCCGCCGGCATGGTCGTGCACCCCGCCTTCGGCAACTGGGAGGGCACGCTCGTCAACGGCCTGGCCTATCACCTCGCCAACCTGCCCACCGGCCGCAACGGCGAAATCCGCCCCGGCCTGGTGCACCGCATCGACAAGGACACGTCGGGCCTGCTCGTCATCGGCAAAACAGAGGCGGCCATGACGCACCTCTCGCAGCAGTTTTTTTACCATACCATCGAGCGCAGCTACCTGGCCCTGGCCTGGGGCAAGTTCGACGACGACCAGGGCACCGTGCGCGGCCACATCGGCCGCAGCCTGCGCGACCGCAAGGTGCAGGCCGTGTACCCCGATGGCGACCAAGGCAAGCACGCCGTGACGCACTACCGCGTGCTGGAGCGCTACGGCCCCGTGACGCTACTCGAATGCCGCCTCGAAACCGGCCGCACCCACCAGATTCGGGCGCACATGCAGTACATCGGCCATCCGCTCTTCTCGGATGCCACCTACGGCGGTGACCGCATCCGCTCGGGACAGAATACGGGCGCGTACAAGTCGTTTGTGGAAGGCGTATTTGCCACGCTGCCCCGGCAGGCGCTGCACGCCCGCTCGCTGGGCTTTGTGCATCCGCGCACCGGCGAGAAAATGTTTTTTGAAGCCGAGCTACCCGAAGATTTCAGCGCCGCGCTGGCCAAGTGGCAGGCATGGCGCGACAGCCAGTAGAAAGCATAAAACTCAAAAAGCCCCGCTACGCACTGCGTAGCGGGGCTTTTTGAGTTAAAAGGAAGGCTTACTTCTTCTTGGGAGCCGGCTTGGCGGCTGGCTTTTTGGCTGGGGTCGAAGCGCCGTTAATGATTTTCAGCGACTTTGTAGCGAAGTCATCAGTGGGGTCGATGGCCAGCGCTTTCTCGAAGTTCGTCTTGGCCGAAGCCTTGTCGTTTTTCTGCGCGTAGTAAGCGCCCAAGTAGTCATACGACTCTACAAGCCCTGCCTTATACTTGGCCGGGTCGGCGCTACCTAGTTCGATGTACTTCTCGTAGTAGGGCTTGGCCAAGCCTTTGCTGCCATCAGCATCGATAGAGGTGTTGACCTTGGCGCGGGCAATGTATGCCGGCACGTAATCGGGCTTAGCCGTATTGATGATATTGAACACGCTATCGGCCCGCGTGTATTGCTTGGCCGAGCCATAAGCAGCGGCTAGACGGTATTGGTCGGCAAGGTCGCCGGTGCGGGCTTTATCCTCAAGGGCTTTCAGCGCACCCGAATAGTCCTTATTCATCAGCTGAATTTTGGTTTTCTCAGCTTCAAAATCAGCCTTTTTGCTGGCCGGGGCCAACTCGATAGCCTTGTTGATGGCTACCAGCGACTCCTGGGGCTTGTTGATTTTGCCCAGAATGCGGCTCTGGTACGCGTAGTCGTCGGCGATGATTTTATCGGCCGGGGCCATGCGCATGTAGTTTTCCATCGCGGTGGCGGCACCGGCGTAGTCGCTGGTTTCGTACAGCGTGTAAGCCTTCAGGCGGTTCATCGTCACGTTGTTAGGCTCTTTGGCCAGCACCGCGTTTATTTCCGTCAGGGCTTCGGGAAACTTCTTGGTCAGGTACAGAAACGAGGCGTACTCAATCTGCGTGTTGGTCGAGGGCTCGGCTACCTGGCGAAATTTCTCAAAAGTGCTGAGAGCCTTATCGTACTGCTGGGCGTAGAAGTACATCTCGGCCAGCTCTTTGTAGGCCGGCGCGTAGTTAGGCTCCAGCTGAATAGCTTTCTCCAAGTTCGTGATGGCCTCCTTGGCGTTGCGGCTGCGCACGTTCAACTCACCTCTTTTGTAGTAAGCCTGGGTGTAATTGGGGTTGGCCATGGTAGCGCGTTCGAAGCTGGTCATGGCCTCGCCGCCGCCGTTATCATTGTTCAGGTAGATTTCGCCGCGCGCCACCATCAGGGCGGGCTCGTCCTTGCCTTTATTCGCTGTTTGAGCGGCGTTCACGTAGGTGAGCGCTTTTTCGGTGTTCTTTACCTTGTCAGCTTCGCCGTATGCCTGCGCAATCAGCGTCAGGATTTTAGCGTCCTTGTTTTTGGTGGCTTTAGCAGCCGCGTCAAACGAGGTAGCGGCGGCATCTTCCTGGCCTTTTACCAGGGCGGCGCGGCCGGCGGCTACCTGCCCGAAGGGCGTGGGGCCGGCTGCTTTGTTAAAGTAGATAGCGGCCGAATCATCGAGGTCGCGCATCTGGTAGAGGCGACCCATTTCGTAGCTGGCTTCCGGCGTGCTGGCGTTGCGCAGCATACCTTTCGCCTCGTTGTAGCGCTCCAGTTCGATGGCTTTTTGGGCGGCGGCAATGTCTTGGGCAGAGGCAGCCGTAGCAGCGGCCCCCAGCGTAATGGCGGTCAGCAACAGCGGTTTCCAGGGCTTGAAAGTCATAAGCGAAAGAAAAAAAGAAGGGTCAGGGTGAGAAATAAACAACAGGTGAACTACGCGAATGCCAGCTTAGTAGTTCAATCGTTTTTTTGAGTGGTGATGATGCGAGCCTGCATTTTGGCGGGTAGGAGGCCTGATTTATAGAAAATAAGCTGACCTTTCTGTCCGGCCACAAAAGATGCAAAACCCGAGCCAAGTCCGGTGCGCGCCTCGCGGTTGATGAGGTAGATATTGCGTTGCAACGGGTAGCGCTGCAAATCGCTGTTGGCTTTCAGCTGCTCGGGCGTGTAGGGGGCCAGGTAGCGCGGCAGCGGCGGAATAAAATCATCCTTGGTAGGGTTGGGCCGCGCCGTGATGGAGGCTACCCGCACCGTTTTCAGAAAGCTCGTCACGGTGGGGTCGTCGTGGTCCGATACCCAGTTGACGCCCACCACGCCCACGGCCGCCGGGTGGGCCGCCACGTAGGCCAGCGCCTCGGGGTTGGACTTGGCCGCGAACACGCGCTTGGTAAGTTCCTGCCCGCGCAGCAGCGAGTCGCGCACGAAGCGCAGCGTGCTGCTGCGGTTGGCGTCGAACACCACGTTGATGTCGCCCAGCTTCGACTTGCCGCCCAGCTGCTTCCAACTAGTAGTCTGGCCGCTGAAGATGCTGCGCAGTTGCGCCACGGTTAGCAGCGAGTCGGGGTTAGAAGGGTGCAGGATGATGGCCAAGCCATCGATGCCGACGTGCGTTACAACCGGCGTCATGGTTTGCTTGGTCAGTTCGGCTTTTTCGGCCTCGTTGAGTTCACGCGTCACCACAGCTAGCTTCACCTTGTCGTTAAGCAAGGCCAGCATCACGCTGTCTTCGGGCTGGTAGAAAGCCTTGACATGCGCATCAGTATAAAGCTTTTGAAACGTATCGACCTGCGACTCCAGAATGGGCGCAAACGTTTCATCAACGCTGATGGCGACGTGGCCGCTGGTGGCGGTGTCGGTGGGCTCGCCCTGGCCGCCAGCGCCGCCGCAGCCAGGCAGCAAGCCAGCCGCTAGTAGCAGCCCACCCAGCAAAAGGCGGCTGCCAGGGGCCGAAAAATTAGCTAAGGTCATCGGGCCGGGATTTACGAGAGTTAGAGGGAAAGGCACGCACTAGGCGCACAATGCCATACAGTACCAGAATGCCGCCCAAAATAAGGCGCGCTTTGGTGCTTAGGTGCAGCATGGCATTGGCCGCCATGGGGCGGTCGGCGGTGTACAGCAGCCAGCCCCCGAGGGCCAGGTAGCCGAGCGCGCGCAGCAGATTAAACAGCCGCACGGGTTGCTGCGGGGGGCCGAGCCGCTCTTCGGTGAAGCTATCGCGCATGGGTAGTGAAAAAGAAAGTTGCCCTTGGTAACAGAGGCCGGGGGGCAAAATGTTCGGGCGGTTTGGCCGGGAAGCTTGACACTAGACTGCAAAAAAGGGCAAAAAAGCCGGCTTCTCCTAATGAGCCGGCTTTTAATCCTATTCGCCCCGCGCCTAAGCTACTGTATCTTAAAGGTAATGGGCAGGGTAAAGCGCACCGGCACCGCGTGGTTGCTCTGGCGGCCAGGCGTCCAGGCGGGCATTTGGCGCACCACGCGCTGGGCCTCCTCATCGAGCCCAAAACCCAAGCCTTTGGGTACGGTGATGTCGGCAATGGTGCCATCGGCCTGCACCACGAAGCTCACGAACACGCGGCCCTCGGCCTGCTCGCGCAAGGCCGCGCTTGGGTAGCGCAAGTGGCTGCGCAGGTAGCGCATCAGGGCATCCATGCCGCCCACAAACTCGGGCATCTTCTCCACTACCACGTAGGTGCCGGCCACGGCTGCGCCCTCGCCGGTGCCACCTTCGCTACCCGCCTCGGTCGTGCCAGTGCCGCCGACAACTCCGGTAGCCGAGCCGCCGACCTCGCCGGCCGTAGCCGGGCCGGTAGTGGCCACCAGCCCAGGTGGCACTTCCGTTATTTCGGCGGGCGTTTCGGGCTTCGCCACTACCTGCTCGTCCTTAGCTATTTGGGTAGGCTGGGTGGCCGTGACATGCACAGTGGCCGCCGCTGGGCGGGCGGCGGGCGGCGCGGCCGGTTTGGGTGCTTCCGCTACGTAAGTGGGCGGGGCTATTGGCTGGGCCAACACTGGCTTAGATACCGTGGGGTACGAAATAGCATCTTGGTGCTGCTGCCAGGCAATGCTGCCGAAGGCCAGCAAGGCGCACAGCCCCAGCATGGCACCCAGCCCTTTGCGCATGTGGCTGTTATAAGCTTGGCGCAGCTGGTAAGCGCCGTAGGCCCGGTTGCGGCCTTCAAAAACCAGGTCGTCGAGCGAGGCTGGGAAAACAGTCGGGAGCAAAGACATAAGAAGAAGGGAGAAGAAGTGAAGGAAAAGCCGGTGGCCACCAGTCATTTCTTTGATGCTACTATCCTCTTTTTTCCACAAGCCCCAACTGTAATTCCCGTAATTATTTAGGGAATATTTACTTACTAAAACAAAAAGCCCCGAATGCAGCGCACTCAGGGCTTTTAAGGCTAGTAGCCAGGCTACCTTATTGAATCTTCAGCGAAATCGGCACGGTGAACGATACTTTCACTGCCCGGCCGTTCTGCTTACCCGGGATAAACTTGGGCAGCGTCTTAATGGCGCGGATGGTTTCGGCATCAATCGTACCGCTGAGGCCTTTCACTACTTCTACGTCGGTGAGGCCACCGTTTTCGTCTACGGTAAACTTGGCGAATACGCGACCTTCAATCTGGTTGCGCAAGTCGGCCGCCGGGTAGCGGAAGGCTTTCTGAATGGCGTTTACGATAGCTTGCTGGCCACCACCACCGGGCAGTGAAGGCATTTGCTCTACGTAGGTGTAGACTTTGTCTTCTACTACTTCGGCTACCGGGGCAGCGGCTTTGCCTTCGCCGCTCAGGCCGCTCAGGTCGGGGGCCTCGTCCAGGCCACCTTTTACGGTTTTCACGCCGATGTTCTGGTCTTTAATCTCCTTCACATCCGGCACGTCCTCTTCCTGGCGCACTTCCTTGTCCTTGGCTACCTCAGGCGGGGTGAACTTGATAGCGTTCACCTTGGGCGGCTCGGGCGGCGGGGGGGGCGGAGGGGTGCTGGCGGGCGGCGGCGGCGGGGGCGGCGGCTGGGTGTTGTCCAGCGGCGGCGCGTCGATGAGCTTGTTCTCTTTAAGGTTCAGCTCTTCTTTCGGCTTGCGCTCTTCCAGATACTTGGCTACTGCCGGGATGATTACCAGCAAGCCCAGGAAGAAGGCCCCAATAATGAGGGCCCGCGTAACGTGCCGCCCGTAGATGCGCCGCAGGTGGTAAGCTCCGTAGGCCTTGTTACGCCCCTCAAATACGATGTCATTTAAGCTAGCCTTGGCTAGCTGCGCGTTGTCCATCATAACAGGTTCTGCTTTTTAATGAGGTCTACGTCGTCCTTGCTGATGTCGACCAGCGCGTAGCGCGACTGGTCGGTGATATTCATCTCGTCCAGGATGTCCACCATGTCCTTATACTTGGCATGCTTGTCGCCGTCGGCGTAGGCCTTGATGAGGATGGTGAGCTTGGGCACCTGCTGCTTGCGGGTCAGCAATACTTTGCGGATGCCGTTGGCCGAGAAGTCGGTTACCTCAACCTTAGGTACTGCCACTGTGGGGTCCTTAGGCGAGTTGAGGCCGAAGTAGTAGAACACCTTGTCGTCGGGGGCCAGGATAACCGTCATAGCTTCCGACTCTTTAATTTTCGTGTTCAGCTCCTTGTCTTTCACCTTAGCCGGCATCTGCAATTGCAGCACGTTGGGCTTGGCGAAGGTGGTGGTGAGCATGAAGAAGGTCAACAATAGGAAGGCAAGGTCCACCATGGGCGTCATGTCGATTTTGGTCGACATTTTCTTTGCCCGTTTCTTGCCTCCCTTACCGGAGTCGCCCTTTTGTTGGATTTCTGCCATTGGTTGAGCGGGTTATTCAGCAGCCGCGGTGGGTTTGCCCTCCAGGCTGGTGACGAGGTTAAAGCGGTTGATGTTCGCCTTTTGCAACTCGCTGATTACTTTCTGCACCGTTTGCACGTCGGCCGCGCCGTCGCCTTTGATGGAGATAAAGCTCTGCTTGCTGAAAAGGTTGAGGTTGGCCTGACGGGCACCTTGTACCCAGTCAATCATCTGGTTGTTGAGCGAGTCGTAAGGAATACCAGCCAGCGTCGGGTTGATTTCCTTGCGTTCTTCGCCGCTCAGGTTCAGGTACGAGCCCAGTTGCTTAATCGGCACCCCAATGCTATTGATGTTGCGGAATTGCGCTATCTGCTGCTTGGTGAAGCTCACGTTGTACTTGAGGCCCATCGACTTCAGGGCTTCTTCTTTTACGGCTGCTTTATCGAAGCCAAAGAACACGCGCTTTTTGTCGTCGATGGTCAGCGTCAGCACGTCGCTGTCGGGGTTGCGGAGGTCGGAGGTCGAAGACGGGGGGTCAACGACTACGGCATCCTCGGGGCGAAACTGCGTGGTCAACATAAAGAATGTAACCAGCAGGAAGGCCAGGTCTACCATCGGCGTCATGTCGAGCGATGGCGAGGTACGGTGCGGTTTTACTTTAGGCATTGCCAGAAGATGTTAAAGGTGGCGGGCCAAGGCATGGAAGCTAGGGGGCTGCGAAGTGGTACCATCAGCGGGCTGCCCCCACGCGAGGGGGACGGGAGCCGCTCAGTAGTACTGATGCCGCTGCTTGCGTTATTCCACACACTTGGCTTAAAAAAAGTTTGGGGTAGCGGCAGCCGAACGCCGCTACCCCGCTTTTTGTGCCAATAGCCTACGACTCCTGACCTTTCGAGCCGTGCTGAGCGGCGAAGGTTTGGATGATGCTGAAGCCAGCCTCATCGATGCTGTACGTCAGCTCGTCAATCTTGCTGGTGAAGTAGTTATACCCCACGATGGCCAGAGCCGACGTACCGATACCGAGTGCCGTGTTGATAAGTGCTTCCGAGATACCCGAAGCCAGGGCGGTAGCGTCGGGGTTACCAGCCTGGGCCAGTGCCGCGAACGCCTTAATCATGCCGAATACCGTGCCGAGCAGACCCGTCAGGGTAGCTACCGAAGCGATGGTCGAGATGATAACCAGGTTTTTCTCCAGCATCGGCAGCTCCAGGGCGGTGCTTTCTTCGATTTCTTTCTGGATGGCCAGCACGCGCTGGTCGGTGTTCATCGTGTGCTCAGCACCCATTTCCTGGTATTTTTTCAGGCCGGCGCGTACTACGTTGGCTACCGAGCCTTTCTGCTGGTCGCAGAGGGCAATGGCACCGCTGATGTCGTTGGCGTTCAGGCGCTGACGTACCGAGCGTACAAACGACTCGATGCTCTTGCTGCCTTTGGCCTTCGAGATGGTGAGCGCACGCTCTACGGCGAAGATGATAACGCACAGGAACATGGTTATCAGGAACGGTACGATAACGCCACCTTTGTACATAGTAGCCAGGTAGTCGCCGGGCAGGGGGTCGTTGGTGTTCACGCCACCTTTAAAGCGGCTACCAGCGCCCATTACGAAGTGGAAAATCAGTTCGGCAAGAACGAAGGCCACGATAATAGCGATAACCGAGAACAGCGACGCACCACCGCTGCTCTGAGCGGGGGCGGCAGCCTTGGGAGCAGCCGGGGTGTTGGGCCGAGCGCTCGGGTTTACAGCATTTTTCTGTTCCATGTGTCCGGGAAGTGTAGGAGGTGGGGGTTGGTTTGAGGGTAAAAAAGTAAGACGGAAAGAGGGTTGGCTACCGGTGCGAAATAAATGCAGCCAGCAAGCCTAATTAGCTTCCGGGGCCGAATCTACGTCCAAGCCAGGAAAATCGCTGCCAACTTACATTTTTTTTGAGCAGCTTTCCACACAAAGTAAAAGCAAAATAGCTGAGCCTAAGCTCGCTTTTGCGGTCGCGCCGCCCAGATGTAAAGTTTATGTGAAGTTGCCAACGGGTAGCCTGCTCAGAAGGTTTAGGCCGCAGGCGCAATAGGGGCCTGGCGTTTGGCTTCTTCCCAATACACATCCATCTGGGCCAGCGTGAGCGAAGCCAGCGGCTGGCCGGCGCGGGCAGCGGCGCTTTCTAAATACTGAAAGCGATTGATAAACTTGCGGTTAGTGCGCTCCAGCGCTTCCTCAGGGTTGATGCCGGCGAAGCGGGCAAAATTGACCAGCGAAAATAATAAATCGCCAAACTCCTGGGCGGCGCGCTCGGCCTGGGCGGCATCGGTAGCGGGCTGGCCGTGGCCGTACTCGGCCCCAAATTCGGCCAGCTCTTCCTGCACTTTTTGCCACACCTGGGCAGGGTCTTCCCAGTCGAAGCCCGCGCCGCGCGCTTTTTCCTGAATCCGCATGGCCTTTACCAGCGCGGGCAGCGAGGTAGGCACGCCGCCGAGCACGCCGCCGGTGTTGCCTTTTTCCTTGAGCTTGAGCTGCTCCCAGTTGCGCTTTACGGCGTCTTCGTCGTCGGCCTGCGCATCGCCGTAAATGTGCGGGTGGCGGTAAATAAGCTTGTCGCACTGCGCGTTGAGCACGTCGGCGATGTCGAAGGCACCTTGTTCGGCCGCAATGCGAGCGTAGAACACGAGGTGCAGCATCACGTCGCCGAGCTCTTTGCGGAGGTCGGGCAAATCCTGGCGCAGAATGGCGTCGCTGATTTCGTAGGTTTCCTCGATAGTGAGGTGGCGCAGGCTTTCGAGGGTCTGCTTTTTGTCCCAGGGGCACTCCTGGCGCAGGCGGTTGAGCACGTCGAGCAGGCGGCCGAAGGCTTCGAGCTGGGCCGGGCGACGGGCGGCGGCGAGCAGTAAGTTTTCCATATTCTGATTAATAACGAAAGGCTAACCGGCGCATTGCCAGCGTAGCCCGCAAAAAGTAAGCTCGCCCAAGCCCGACGCTAGCCCGGGGCGGCGCACAGAAAAAGGAGGGGTAGGCTACTTTTGCACCCTAAAGAAACGAACTGTGACGCTCATAAAATCGATTTCCGGCATTCGCGGCACCATCGGCGGCCCCGCCGGGCAGGGCCTGACGCCGCTCGACGTAGTAAAGTACGCCGCCGCCTACGGTACCTGGATAGTTAATCAACATGCTGATAGCAAACTAATTGTTATCGGCCGCGATGCTCGCCTTTCGGGCGACATGGTGAGTCGCCTCGTGGCCGCCACGCTCCAAGGCCTGGGCCTCGACGTGCTCGACCTGGGCCTCTCGACCACGCCCACCGTGGAGATGGTGGTGCCCGCCCGCAAGGCGGCCGGCGGCATCATCCTCACTGCCTCGCACAACCCCAAGCAGTGGAACGCGCTGAAGCTGCTGAACGCGGCCGGCGAATTTATTTCCGACAAAGACGGGCAGCAGGTGCTGGCGCTGGCCGATAGCGAGGCGTTTGATTTCGCGCCCGTGACCAAGCTCGGCAGCTACCGTACCGACGACACGACCATTGCCGAGCACATAGAGGCCATTCTGGCGTTGCCGTTGGTGGACGTGGCTGCTATTCGGGCGCAGAATTTCCGGGTGGTAGTCGACGCTGTGAACTCGACGGGCGGCATCGCGGTGCCGCAACTGCTGACGGCGCTGGGCGTTGAGACCATCGAAAAGCTGCACTGCGAGCCCACCGGCGACTTTGCCCACAACCCCGAGCCGCTGCCCGAAAACCTGCGCGACATCGCCAAGGTGCTCGAAAAAGGTGGCTTTGACCTTGGCATCGTGGTAGACCCCGACGTGGACCGCCTGGCCCTGGTGAGCGAAAACGGCGAAATGTTCGGCGAAGAGTACACGCTGGTGGCCGTGGCCGACTACGTGCTGAAGGAGAATGGCGGCGGCAACACCGTGAGCAACCTCAGCAGCACCCGCGCCCTGCGCGATGTGACCGAAAAGCAAGGTGGCACCTACACCGCCGCCGCCGTGGGCGAGGTGAACGTAGTGACCAAAATGAAGGAAACCAACGCCATCATCGGCGGCGAGGGCAACGGCGGCATTATCTACCCGGCGCTGCACTACGGCCGTGACTCGTTGGTAGGTATCGCGTTGTTTTTGAGCCATCTGGCCAAGTCGGGCCTGCCCATGAGCCGCCTGCGCAACTCGTACCCGAACTACTTCATTTCGAAAAATAAGATTGAATTGACACCCGACATCGACACCGACCAAGTGCTGGTGCAGATGCAGCAGCGCTATGCCAAGCAGCCGATAAATACGATTGACGGCGTCAAAATCGAGTTCGGCAAGGAGTGGGTGCATTTGCGCAAGTCCAACACCGAGCCCATCATTCGCATCTACGCCGAGTCGGACTCCAACGCCACGGCCGACCACCTGGCCCAGAAGATTATCGCGGATATCAAGGAAATTATTTCTAAGTAGTGCTTAGTGCTTGGTGCCTAGTGCTTAGTATCATCAGAGTACGAGCACTGAGTGCCAAGCACTAGGCACCAAGTACTAAGCACTAAAACCATGCACGCCTACTTCGACAACGCCGCCACTACTCCCCTCGACCCCGAAGTGCTGGATGCCATGCTGCCCTACCTGAGCCAGCACTACGGCAACCCCAGCTCGCTACACGGGCCGGGGCGGCAGGTGCGCTCGGCCATCGAAGTAGCGCGCAAGACCGTGGCGCAGCTTATCAATGCCGCGCCGAGTGAAATTACCTTCACCTCGGGCGGCACCGAAGCCGACAACTACGCCATTTTTGGCAGCGTGCGCTCGCTGGGCTTGCGCCACGCCATCACCTCGCCCCTGGAGCACCACGCCGTGTTGCACCCCTTGCAGGCGCTGGCCAAAAGTGGCGAAACCGAGCTGACCTACCTGCGCCACGACGCGCAGGGTCGCCTCGACCTCGGCCACCTCGAAGAATTGCTGGCCACCAAGTCGCGCACCTTCGTGAGCCTCATGCACGGCAATAATGAGCTGGGCAACCTCAATGATATTGAGGCGATTGGTGAGCTTTGCGCGAAGTACGACGCCGTATTCCACACCGATACGGTGCAGACCATGGGCCACTACCGCCACGACGTGCAGCACCTCAAAAACCACTTTCTGGTAGGCTCGGCGCACAAGTTTCACGGCCCGAAAGGCGTGGGTTTCCTGTACCGGCGCGGTGGGGTAGAAGTGGACCCGCTCATTCACGGCGGCTCGCAGGAGCGCAACGTGCGTTCGGGGACGGAAAACGTGTACGGCATCGTGGGTTTGGCCAAGGCGCTGGAAATTGCCTGCCGCGACATGGCCGCGCACCAGCAGCACGTGCAGGGGCTGAAAAGTCGCTTCATCGAGCGGTTGCGGGCGGGCATCGACGACGTGCAGTTTAACGGCCTCTCGGCCGAGGCCGACCAAAGCCTCTATACGGTATTGAGCGTGAGCTTGCCGCCGTCGCCGGTGAGCGAAATGCTACTCTTTAGCTTGGACATCAGTAAGGTAGCCGCTTCGGGTGGCTCGGCGTGTACCAGCGGCGCGCAGGTAGGCTCGCACGTGCTGGAGGCCCTCGGGGCCGACGTCGCCCGGCCTACGGTGCGCCTCTCGATGAGCAAGATGAACACCGAGGCCGAAGTAGACTACGCCGCCGAGCAGTTGGTAAAGCTCTACCAGCCGGTGTTGAAATAAGGCGCGCGGCGCGCTACTTTTAGGCGGCCATGGGGAGTAGGGGAGAAGATGCGCGGGCCGGTTTGCTTTCCATCTTTCTCCGCGCCGGGTGCTGTGCCGGCGCTTGCTACTCGCCATGCCCGCCACCCCACCGCCACCCACTCCACGCCAGCCCTGGGGGCTGGCCGTAGCCTGGCGCTGGCTACGGCGCTACGTCAACTTCTCGCGTACCGAGGCGCGCGGCCTGGTGCTGCTCCTGCTGCTGATGCTGGGCGCCGTCTTGCTGCCGCCGCTGCTGCGCCCGGCCGACCCTACGTACCTGCCAGCCGCCGACCAGCAGCAACTCAACGGCTGGGCCGATGACCTGTCGGCCCGGCTGGCCATCAGCGACTCGGTAGAGCGGCAGCGCTACGCGGGCCGCCGCTACGGCGGTGAGCGCGCCAGCCGCTACCCTACGGTGCCGCAGGTGGCGCTCGCGCCCTTCGACCCCAACGCGCTGAGCGCCACCGACTGGGAGGCGCGCGGCGTGCCGCACTTCGTGGCCGGCCGCATCGTAAACTATGGGCAGAAAGCTGGCGGCTTCAAGGCCAAGGCGCAGGTGCAGCGCATCTATGGCCTGCCCGATTCGGTGTACCAGCGGCTCGCGCCCTTCATGCAACTGCCCGATGCGCTGCCCGGCCGCCCCGACTACGCCGCTCGCGGCGGCGCGGGCACGCCCTTCGCGGCCAGTGCCAGCCGCCCGGCGCGCAAGCCAGCACGCTTGCAGCCCTTCGACCTCAATAAGGCCGATACCACGCAGCTGCAACAGATAAAAGGCATCGGCCGAGGCCGGGCCAAGTGGATAGTCATTCGGCGCAACGAGCTGGGCGGCTACGTGGACGAGGCGCAGCTGGCCGATGTATTCGTATTGCGCGACGCGCCCGACCTCGTGGACAGCCTGCGCAAATACACGTTCGTGACGCCCGGGTTCGTGCCGCAAACGGTGAATGTCAACTCCGCTACCTTCGATGAGCTGTGGCCGCACCCCTACGTGGGCAAGCCGCTGGCCCGCCTCATCGTGGCCTTCCGCAAGCAGCACGGGCCGTACAAAACGCCCGAGGACTTACGCCAGATTAAGATTTTGAAGGAGGAAAGCTTTGTGAAATTGCGGCCGTATGTGCGCTGCGAATAGTGTGCTAAAAAGCCATTTTGCGGCGTAGATGATAGGTGAAATGAGCTGAGTTCTTAGCCCTCTTGCTGGCTGGTAAATGGCGCAACCGACTGCTGTGCCATCGCTACTACCCGCTGCAACCAGTTGTACCCGTCAACGCGCCGGAGCTTGCTAGGTAACTCGTCAGGAATAGCTTGCTGCCCCAATAATGCGCCCGCTACCTGCCCGGCCAGGGAAGCATTGGTATCCGTGTCGCCGCCGGCGGCGATGGTAGCGGCCAGCATAGCCCGCAGCCCCAGGCGCGGTACCTGCGACGCGCAAAACAAGGCGAAGGGTACCGAGTCGACCACATAGCCGCTCGTGCCCAGGCGCGCCACGTCGGCGATGGTGGGCTGACCAGGCAGCGCCTGAATCTCCAGCAGCCGGTCGCGCACGCGGGTATCGGGCATCTGGGGTAGCAGCAGCGCCAGCAATGGCTCGGTGCCCGTCCAGTGCCCCGCCATGCTAGCCCTGATGGCGAGTACCACGGCCAAGGCTCCCGCATAGGCATCGGGGTGGTGGTGGGTGATGCGACAAAAATCGGATAGCTCGGCCGGGGAATACCGCCCCCAGAAGGCAAAGGGGGCTATTCGCATGGCCGCCCCATTGCCGGCCCCGTATTCCCCGGCTCGCCCTGCCTGGCTCCAATCGCCGCCCGCCCGTAGCTCGCGCAGCGCTTTTAAGGTGCTTGCTCCAAGCCCGGTGAGTAAGCCACGGCTGTAAGCGTTTGCCAGAGCTGCCGCAAGCTGCGCGGGCGTGAGATGCGGCCCTTGGCACAAGGCTTCCAACGTTACTAGGGTCAGCTGGGTGTCGTCCGTTAGTTGCCAGGCAGGCCGGCTGACAGATGGCGGCTGAAGGTAAAACGTGTTGCTCTCGCGGGGCTTAGGTAGGTTTTCGTAGCCGCTGCCCCAGGCATCGCCAATGGCTCCGGCTAGTATGCAGCCCGCTAATCGCTCGTGCTTGTACATAGGTAAATGATATAGCTTGCGACTAGTCGGCCACTAGAAGAAAAGTCTATTATTTAATAAATTACATACTGCCATTTCCGCATCAGCGTTGTAGTATTGCCCGGCCTTTTTGCCTTATCAGCTACTGTGGCACCTCCCCAATTCGGCGGCCGGCTACCATCCCATTACTATGAACCTACTTCACTACCCCAAAAAGCTGGCCCTGTTACTACTGCTGCTGAGTAGCCTCGGCGGGCCGCGCGCCCGGGCGCAGGCCCCGGCCTTGCCCATTCAGTGCCTGCCCGCCGGGCCGCAGACCAGCTACGCCCCGCTGCGGCAGGCGCTACGCGGGGTGCGGGTGGTGATGCTAGGCGAGCAAACGCACGCCGACGGCACCACGTTTGAAGCCAAGGTAGACCTGATTCGCTACCTGCACGACTCGCTGGGCTACAATACCCTGGCCTTCGAGGGCGACATGTACGCGCTCGACAAGGGCCGGCGCGAGCTGGCCGCCGGCAAGCCCGCGCTGGCGGTGCTCCAGAACTGCGTGTACCAGCGCATCTGGTCGGGCACGGCCGAGTTTGCGGGCCTGGCCGACTACCTGCACACGCACCCCCGGTTGCGGCTGGCCGGCTTCGACTGCCAGCAAAGCGGCGAGTACACTGAGGAAATGCTGCTGCCCGAGCTGCGCGCTTTTCTGGCCCAGGACCCGCGCACGCGCTGGGCCGAAACCGATTTTTATCCGGCCAAGGAACTGCTGGCCGAGCTTTCGCAGGGCGATTTTGGCCAGCAGGCCCGGCACGCGGCCGACACCGTGCGGCTGACCCGCTGGCTGACCCGCGCCCGGGGCTCGCTGAATTACCTGGCCACCCACGCGCCCCGGCAGGCCGAGCGCGTGGCTTTCTGGCGGCAGTGGCTGCGCTCGGCCGAAGGCACGATGCGCAATGCCCTGGCGGCGCACCACGGCCAAGTTCGCCCGGTGCAAAACGGGCGCGACGCCCTCATGGCCGACAACCTGCTGTACCTAGCCCGGCAGCCCGAGCACCCCAAGATTATCGTGTGGGCGGCCTCCTTCCACCTGGCCAACCGCCTGCTGACCGCTGACCTCAACGACCCTACTACGGACCGCTACGTGCGGCACATGGCGAAGGCCCAGCGCCAAGACTCGACCTCGGCTCGTGAAATGCTGACCGGGGCCGTGCCCATGGGCCAGCTCGTGAAGGCGCAGCTTGGCGCGGCCGTCTACGCGCTGGGTTTTGTGGCCTACACGGGCACCTACGGCCAGGTGGGCAACGCGGCCTCGCTACACGAGGTGCTGCCCCCGCCGCCCGCCAGCGCCGAAGCAGCCTTCAGCCAGCGAGGCTGCGAGTGGGGCTTTGCCAACCTGCGGGGCACGGCCGGCCGCTACTACGCCGCGCCCATGGGCTACTTGCCGCTGCGCGCGCCGTGGGCCGACATATTTGACGGCCTGTTTTTTACCCGCACCATGCACCCCACCACGCCTTTGAAGGGCGTGGGCGTGGCGCCTGCGCCCGTGGGCGGCCGGCAGTTGCGGGGCGAGGTGCGCGATGCTAAAACCGACCAGCCCCTTGCCTTTGCCAGCGTGGGGCTGCGGGGCACGCCGGGCGGCACCGTCACCAACGAGCGGGGCGCGTTTGTGCTGTTTGTGCCCGCCGACCGCGCCCGCGATACGGTGCAAATTACCAGCCTCGGCTACGGCGCGGCGCGGCTGCCGGTGGCCCGGGTAGGGGCCAGCGAGCTGCTGCGCGTGCGCCTAGCCCCGCAGGCCCACTTGCTGGGTACGGTGGAGGTGCGCGCGCCCATCAGCGTCGAAACCATCGTGCGGCGCGTGGGCGAGCGCCTGGCTGCCAACTACCCGCAGCAGGCCCACAGCATGCAGCTCTACACGCGCAGCCAGTACCTACGCGACAGCGTGCTGCAAGTGCAGCAGGAGGCGGCCCTCGATTTTTACGACCAGGAGGGCTACCGGCGCGGCAGCTGGGAGCACGCCAGCAAAAACCGCTTCTTGCAACTGCGCCAGCAGCGCCGGGCCGGCGACTCTACCAGCGTCGACTTCAAAAATCCGCCCCTCTACTGGCTGCTGTGGAGCGATGACCCCGTGCTGACTACCCGCAATCCCTTAGAAAGCAGTGTTTTTAAAAAATATCAGTATACCCTCAAAGGCCAGGCGCAGCTCGGCGACCGCACCGTGTACGAAGTCGGCTTTGTGTGCCTGAGCCCCAGCGCCTTCACCACGCCCTACGCCTACCCCGCCCCCGATGCCTTTGAGGGCACGCTGTACGTCGATACCGACAACTTTGCCCTGGTCAAGTACGAGGCATTTACCACGCGCCGCCCCCACGAGTACGACAAGCCGAAGGACTTTCGCCGGCTGGGCTTCGCAGAGCCCGTGACCATGTACCGCCGCCACCACGACACCTACCAGTACGAGGCCAGCAAGGGCATTTACTTCCTCAAGTACGCCCGCCGCGAGAACAGTGCTACCTACCTGGGCGCGACCACCCACGAAAAGCACCGCACCCGGGAAATAAACGAACTGCTAACCACCAGCGTAAGCCTGACGCAGCCGCAGGTGCTGCAAACCTCCATCTACGAAGTAGATGCTCACGCGCCCTACCGGCCTGAGTTTTGGGATACCTACCAGGTAGTGCTGCCTACGGCCGCGCCGTAGAGCCGCACTACCGCTTACTTGCGGCGCAGGGCCTCGGCTACGGCCTTGAGTAGCAGCGACTCCATCACGCGGTAGCCGGCCAGGCTGGGGTGCACGCCATCGGGGGCGAGGGCGGCGGGCAGGCCCTGGCGCTCGTCGGCCAGGGCGGCGTGGTAGTCGAGGTACACCAAGCGGTGGGCGGCTGCATAGGCCTTGATTTCTTTGTTGAGAGCCACGATTTTAGGGGCCGGCTGCAAGCCCTTGCGCCACCAGAAGTCGTAGGCCGGCAGCACCGAGCACAGCACTACCCGCAGGCCGTGCGCCTGCGCCAGCTCGGCCATCGCCATGATGTTGCGCAGCGTAGCCGTTTGGTCGTAGGGCCCGCCGTTTTCGGCAATGTCGTTGGCCCCGCTTAGGATGACGACTGCCTTGGGTTGCAGCGCGATAACGTCGGGCCACAGGCGCAGCAGCATCTGCCCCGATACCTGCCCGCTGATGCCCCGGCCGATAAGCTCGTAAGGGCCGCTGGCAAAAAATGCGGAGTCGTTTTTAGGCCAGAAATCGGTGATGGAATTGCCCATGAGCACCACCCGCGGCCGGGCGGCCGTGGGGGCGGGCAGGCGC